>JAISZT010000010.1 GCA_031284485.1 Desulfovibrio sp. | reverse complement strand
CCCGTGGCGTCCGTGATCAGTGTGTCGCCGGAATGAACCGGGGTTTTCAGCTCCAGGGGTATTTTTTCTCCACCGCGCTCCACGAACGCGCCGGGCGTAATTTCAATGACGATGCCCGCTTCACTCGCAGCCCGCGCGGCGGGGACAACAGCCGGAAGGCAAAAGGCCGTCAGCAGGCAGACAAGACAATTGGGGATGAGCAACAGGCAGAAGTCCGGGGCAAATACGCCGCAGGAAAATATTTTCTTTCTCATGACGGTTGTCCTTGTTGTAGGTTTCCCGTTGCGGGAATGTTCCATAACCTTTCACCTTATTTGAGAACTGTGGAAATGTAACATACCGGGAAGAAAAGAAAACTTCGAATAACCTCGAATTTTAGGGGAAAAACCTCGAAAAAACCTCGAATTTTTCAAAAAATAAAAAGAAAACAACATGATGGCTGTTTTAAAAGGGCTTTGTTCCAAAAGGAGATTTACAGCGCAATAGTGGCTGTTTGTTTTACTAGGCTATGTGTAAAGCCAGGAGGATGTATGCTTTTTATTTAAGTATGTTAAAGATGAATAAGCCGTATTCTTTTGAGGCGAAGGAAATTCTTTCCGGCTGTCAGGAATGCCAGGAAATGAAATGGCGCAGCAGATTCGACCGGGAGGGCATGCCGGTTTTTTTCAGCAATCCGGTCTGGTGATAGCGCACGGTGGAGACGGCTATGCCGAACTTTTCGGCGAGGTCTTCCAGGCTTGCGCCCCGGATCATGCCGAGCAGGAGTTCCCGCTCCCTTCTGGTTAAATCATGGGCGGCGGCAAAGCGGTCAAATTTTTCCATATCCGGGTCGGCCAAGGCTTCCCTGTCCGGCGGCAAACCCCACAGTTCCGGCTTTTCTTCCAGCAGGCGGCGGAAACGCCACAGGCAGAAGGCCGCACCCGCAGCCAAGGCGAAAGATGCAGCCTCCACCCCGTAAGGGACGGCGAAGAGCGCTTTGCGCGATAGAGCGCCGCCAAGCTGCGCCAAGTGCAGACAATGGGCCAGGGTCAGCAGCAAGGAAAGCAGAGCGTGGGTTTTCAGCAGCCGGGCGGAAGCCGTCAATATGGTCAGCAGCAAGGTTTGCCGAGCCACGGAGATCAGGCAGAACATGGCCAGGGGATTGAGCAGATCGCCCCTTTGGGCCAGACCAAGAAACGGCGTAAGCAGGCAGATCGGAACAAGCAGCGCCATGAGGCTGCCGGGGTTTTCCCCGTCCAGCATCCACCCGGCCAATGGCAGAAAGAACAACGGGATGAAATGCGGAAGAATGATAAGGCCCGGCGCAAGGGCCGTTTTGGGCAGGCTCATGCCCGTCTCCAGGCCCATAAGGATAAAAATGCCGGTTCCCGCGCCGAATATCCACAGCAGGGATGCGCGCGTGTCTCCGGAAACAGCCGGAGGTTTATCCGTATCGGCCAAGCCGTTCATATTCGTTTCCGCAGCGCCGTATAAATAAAAAGCCGCTCCCAGGCACAAGCCCGTGCCGCCCATGGTCAGACAGTTCAGGGTAAACAGATGGAAGGCCCTGCCGCTTGCCGTCAGATCGTCGGACGCGCCGCCCAGCAAGGGGAACAGGGCTACCCACAGAAGCTCCCCAAAGGCCATGATCAGCCCGTAGAAAAAGCCTTCCCGTCCTCTTGGAGCCGTTCGGAAAAAAAGCGACAGCCCCACGGGCATAAACATGGCCGCGCTGATACTGATCATGGGCGGCTTGCCGTTGAACAGCAGGAGTGGCCAATCGCCGGGCAGAACAGGGATGACGGCGCAAAAAAGGCCCGTTAGGACGGTCAGGGCGGTGAGCAGCAGGGGCCGCGCCGGATGGTCGGCACGTCTTTGTTTCGCGGCGCGATACATGCCCAAGCCCACCAGTAGTGCCAGGACGAAATGAAAAAGAATGGCGGGATCGCCGCCGGACTTGCCGCTGCCGCGCAGGTTGGCCGCGATCAGCCCGAAAGATATGGAGCAGTAAAGCAGACCCATGCTCAGGGCGGGAAGAACAAAGGGGTTACGTCGCAAAAATCCGCACCTCCGGCTTTTTCACTGCGGGTCGCGCAAGTCGGGGGCTGCGGCGGCATCGCAATTCAGAGCGCTGTTTTTATTGTTGATATTTTTGGCATGATAGAGTAGGTATGGTTTGTTTGCAAGACGCAAACTTTCTCTTGCTGAAAAAAGGCGATCCTGTCGCCATATCCGGCTTCGGCGGTTTCAAGGTGGTGAATCGCAAGGCCCGCAAAGGCCGCCAAAGGCTTTGGCCATTTGACGAAGGGCAATAAGCAATTCGGCCTGTTCTCCGTCCGCAAGAATGGCGTTCAGCAGTTCCACCGCATAAGCCGGATCTTTGCGGAACGCTTCGGCCATCGCTTCGTCATGCGGTCTGTCGTTCATTAAACTCTCTGGCCGCGTGAACGCCGAGGAACAATCCGCTACCGAGAAGCAGTCCGCCCATGAGGATGCCCGGAGCCTGTGCGAAAACCCGTCCACAACATCAGGCTTCCATACGCCAGCAGACTGACCAGCGCGGTCAGGCCCATCGGCAACAGCGTCGCCATGTTGACCCGTACCGCCAGCTTTTGCGCCAGTTCCGCCCGTGTGCCGAAAGGCATTTCCGGGTAAGCGGCGCGGATGGACATCCTTTTGGAATAGAGCCAGTCCACAACCCGGTTCGCCACTGCCGTAAAGTCCAGGGTTTTGCCGATTTTTTCAACATACAGGGACACAATCTCCTTTATACTTTCAAGCGATTGCACATTTTCAAAGAATGGTATAGATAGCGGTAGGCGTTGGCCTGCGCGGCAAGCGTAACGACAGCAGTCATAACGGCTGAAGCATGCCGCGTAACATTCTGACATTTTCAGGAGGATAGTATGGCGCACAAAAAAATTGAACGAAAAAAGGAACTTGCCCGTCGCCGTCAGCGTCGTGCCGAGCGGCTGAAACAGCGCGTGTGCGAAGCCAAAAAAGCCAAAGTCTGATTTCTGCCGTATGCCCATATACGAATATCTCTGTCCGCAGTGCGGACGCACGTTTGAAGAATGGACAAAGACCACAGACGCCGCCGCCGAGGAGCCTTGTCCGAAGTGCGGCGCTTCCTCGCCGAGGGTCATGTCCCAGACGTCATTTGTTCTCAAGGGCGGCGGCTGGTACGTGAGTGACTACGGGTACCGCAAGGGCGTCAGGGAAGAGGGCGAAGTTCCGGTTAAAACCGCGGAAGAGGGTGGCACGGCTTCCGGTTCAACTTCCGATCCGGGCAAGCCGGCGGACAACTCCCCGGAATCTACCGGCAAATCTGCCGATAAACCCGCAACGTCCGTGTCTGCGGTCTCCGCGCCGGAAAAGCCCGCAACGCAAAGCGCCGGAAAGTCTGAGGCAAAGCAGGGGACGGAAAAAAGCGCGTCAGCGCCGTGATGCCGCAGGAAGACAGATGATCGAACGCTACACAAGACCGGAAATGGGGCGCGTCTGGACTCCGGAAAATCACTACCGGGCGTGGCTGGCGGTGGAACTGGCCGTCTGCGAAGCATGGCGCGAGGCCGGGCGCATCCCCGACGCGGCCATGGAAGTCATACGCGCCAGAGCCGATATTGATGTGGAACGCATTCTCGCCATTGAGGAAACCACGCGCCACGACGTGATCGCCTTTTTGACTTCCCTTGAAGAAAAAATCGGGCCGGAGGCCCGCTTCATCCATCTTGGCTGCACGTCCTCGGATATTGTGGACACTGCCAACGCCCTGCTTCTGGTTCAGGCGGGCGAGCTGATTCAGGCGGGTATGCGCGCTCTGCTGGATGAGCTGGAAACGCTTGCCCGCCGCTGCAAGGGCATGCTTTGCATGGGGCGCACTCACGGCGTCCACGCCGAACCCACGAGCTTCGGCCTTAAAATGGCCGGTTTTTACGCGGAGTTTTTTCGCCATCTGGAGCGCGTCGCCGCCGGGCTTGACAGTGTGCGCGTCGGTAAAATTTCGGGCGCTGTAGGGACGTACGCCTTTCTTTCGCCGGAACTTGAAAAAAACGCCCTGGCGCGTCTCGGCTTGCAGGTTGACCCGCACTCCACCCAGATTGTCCAGCGGGATCGCTATGCCCACTTTTTCTCGTCGCTGGCCCTGACGGCCGGCGGCGTGGAGCGTTTGTGCGTTGAACTGCGCCATCTGCAGCGCACCGAAGTGCTGGAGGTCGAAGAGGGTTTCGCCAGGGGGCAGAAAGGCTCCTCGGCCATGCCGCACAAAAAAAATCCCGTTTCGGCGGAAAATCTGTGCGGCCTTTCACGGCTGTTGCGGACAAACGCTCTGGCGGCCATGGAAAATCAGGCCCTCTGGCACGAGCGGGACATAAGCCATTCTTCGGTGGAAAGGGTCATCATGCCCGATTCCACCATTCTGGCCGACTATATCCTTGCGCGTCTCACCGGACTCTTGCGGGGGCTGGTGGTAAAGCCCGGGAACATGCGTGAAAATATGGAACGTTCCTATGGGCTGCATTTTTCCCAGCGCGTACTCACAGCGCTCATTGACGCGGGACTGGCCCGTCAGAAAGCCTATGAGACAGTGCAAAGGCTTGCCATGCAAAGCTGGGAAAGCCGTCGGCCGTTCCCGGATTTGGCAAAACAGGATGCGCAGACGCGTGAATACATTGGTGATGCCGCATTGGAGGAACTCTTTGACGCCGCGTCGTATTTGCGTTATGAAGACGCCATATTCGCGCGTGTTTTCGCGGCTGAACCCTGAGCCGGAGATTGTATGCTGGAGCACAAGCGGCGTCTTGCCGCGTTGCTGATGGAAAAATCCTACCGTGAGGGGGATTTTGTACTGGCTTCGGGTCGTAAAAGCGACTATTATTTTGACTGTCGCGTGACGGCTCTCAGCGCGGAAGGTTCCTGGCTTATCGGCGTCCTGTTCAACGACATGCTGAAAGGGCGCGACATAAAGGGCGTGGGCGGCATGACGCTTGGGGCTGATCCTCTGGTTTCGGCCGTTACTGTTGTTTCGCACGAGCGTGGCCGTCCGTTGCACGGATTGCTGGTGCGCAAGGAAGCGAAGGGACACGGCACAGGGCAGTTTGTGGAAGGCCTTGGCAATTTCAGCGCCGGCGATGCGGTCGCCATGCTGGAAGATGTGGTCACCACGGGTAGTTCGGTGTGCAAAGCCTGTGACAGGGTGCGCGAGGCGGGGCTTGCCGTCGTCGCGGTCTGCGCTGTCCTGGACAGGGAGGAGGGAGGCCGTGAAAAGCTTAAGAAAGCCGGCTTTGACCTGCTTGCGCTTTTCACCCGCAAGGAACTGCTGGCGCTTGGCGGATAATTCGCCGGCCGGGGTTTTCCGGAAGCGCGCAAATCTTTTGTGGCGCGCTTTGTGTCTTGCCTGCTTTGTCTTTGTCATGCCGATGCCGGCAAAGGCGGACAACTGGCAGGCGGCCCTGCACGATGCCGGATTGCCCCAGCGTTTGGCGGCTGTGGACAAAAACCGCCAGACCTTCCTTTTTTTTGAGAAAAAAAGCCCTCTCAAACTCAAATATTCCTTTCCCTGCACAACAGGCCAACTGGCGGGCGACAAGCGCGAACTCAACGATCTGCGCACGCCGGAGGGCGTGTATTTCGTGGACTACAAGATTGCATCCGGTCTGGATTTCAAGGAATACGGCGGCATTGCCTACACCTTGAATTATCCCAATCCGGTGGATCGCTTGCGCGGCAAAACCGGCTACGGCATCTGGATACACAGCAAGGGTTTCGGCATTGTACCGCGCAACACGCGCGGCTGCATCGCCATCGGCCTGCGTGAAATTGACGAAGTGGGACCGCTGCTGACGCCGGGCACCGCGGTTATCCTGGCCGAAAAAGTGGACGAGACAAAAATTCCCTCGGACAACGGCACAGCCGCTGAACTGCGCAAGAGAATGCGGCTTTGGACCGAGGCCTGGGCCGCGCGCTCGCGCAAGATGTTTGATTACTATGACCCTGAAGCATACGGCAGCGCCATGTCGGAAAGTTTTGAGGCTTTCCGCAAGAACAAGGAACGGTTGTTCGGCATGCTCCGCTTCATAAAAATTTTTAACCGCGAAATCCATGTTCTGGAAGGGCCGGACTACTGGGTGACGTGGTCGGAGCAGATGTATTCCGCGCCCAATCTTTCCACGGAAGGCGTGCGCCGCCTTTACTGGCAGCGCGGCAAGGACAATGTTTTCCGTATTGTGGGCATGGAATGGCTGCCGCGCAACGTGGGCATGCGCGCGGATTTTCAGAAAGGGCGGCTCGTGGCCGAGTCCGCGCCCGTCGCGTCGGACGCGTCATCCGAAGCGCCCGTCGCCCCCCGTCTGGACATGCCCGAAGCGCCCGCGCCGGAAAAAATGCCGGAAAAATTAGCGGACAAGCCGGAGTCCGCAGCGGGCAGACTTGTAGCCATCAGCGATCCGCTGGTGCCGGAACCGGCGCCGACCCCACCGCCTGCCGAAGTGACCTGGGGGGCGCGCGCGATGCCGCAAATACCTGCTGAATCCGCGCCCGAACCTGCCGCCGCCGCGCCGCCGGAGAACGCGCGGCAGACGCAGGCTCAAATACAGGAGCAGGGGCAGGCGCAATACCTGGAATCTGTCACCGAACCTGTCAGCGCCATGCTGGAGAACTGGCGCAAAGCCTGGGAGGCAGGCCGCCTGGATGACTACATGGGCTACTACACGGACGACGCCACCCAGCAGGGACGCTACGGGGCAAAAAGCATCCGCCGTAAAAAAGAGGAACTCTGGGCGCGTGTTCAACCGACTCTGGTGCGGATTTCCGGATTGCGGCTTGCCGTGAACAAGCGCGGCCTCAGGGCGGATATGAGCCAGACGTACGCGGACAGTTCCGGCCATAGCGACAGAGGCACCAAGACGCTTTGGCTGAGGCTTGACGGCAGGGAATGGCGCATCTGGCGTGAGGACTGGGCACCCCCTGCCGTGAGGTCAAATGCGGAAAATTAAGGAATTCCTGAATATTATCATTATACGTGATAACGGGCCTCGCCACAGTTTTCGTGTGCGCCGCGGGCGTTTTATTTTTGCTCTGCTTTTTTTTATTTCTTCGCCTCTGCTTGCCGGGGCGCTGTCGGTTTTTTCCTGGCGGCTCTGGCAGGAGAACGGTCAGCTTCATGAGAACACGCTTCGCCTTGAAGGCGAACTCAACGTAGCCCAGATAACGGCGGAGCGCCTGGAAAATCTGGAAGAACTACTGCGCGAGGACAACGCGCAGGAACGGGCAATCATTGTGCGCGGGGCTGCCGATACGCCGCCCAACGTGCCCGCGGAGGCCGCGGAAAATGCGGCGTCAGACAGGCCGGCCGGCCAGGCGGCGGCCGAGCGCAAGGATGCGGGCGATGTCCCCGCGCAGGGGGAATTTCCGGCGGTCAACACGGAATATCTGAAAGTGGACAATGTCCGGGTGCGCGCCCTGCGTGACGGGAAGATCCGCATTTCGCTGGATTTGCATAATACAGACAGCCAGAAAATTCTCTCCGGCACTGTGCGCGCCGTTCTGGTCACCTCCAACGGCACACGGCAGGATCTTTCCTTTACGCCGGAAGACGTGGGCGATTTCAAAATCAGCCGCTTCAAGCGGACAGTCATGGTGGCCGGTCAGCTTGACCGGCTGAGTCTGGTCAACGCGCAGGTGATTATAGAAGTTTTGGCCGCCGAAAATACCGTGGCGTTCCGCAATATTTTTGCCGTGGAGCGGTAGCCTTGCTCAGCGCGCTCCCTTGGGGAAAAGCACAACGCCTATTGTTTTAAAAATAATATGAACGTCCAGCAGAATGGACATGTTCTTGATATAGTACAGATCGTATTCCAGCTTGCGGCGGGAGTCATCCTCCGAAGCGCCGTAGGGATAGCTGACCTGCGCCCACCCCGTAAGCCCCGGCTTGATGGTGTGCCGCAGGCTGTAATAGGGGATGTTTTCTTTAAGTTTCCGCACAAAGGCCATGCGTTCCGGCCTGGGGCCGATGAAGCTCATGTCGCCCTTGAGGATGTTCCATATCTGCGGCAACTCGTCAATGCGCACTTTACGGATGATTTTGCCGAAGCGCGTGACGCGGCTGTCGCCCGCCGCGGCCCAGACAGCGCCGTTTTTTTCCGCGTCCTGCCGCATGGACCGGAATTTGAAGACAATAAATTCCCTTTCATACAGGCCCACGCGATCCTGGCGGTAAATAACCGGCCCCGGCGACTCAAGGCGCACAATGAGGGCCGTGAGCAGCATGACAGGCGTTGCCGGGATCAGAAGCGCCAGGGAGATCAGCACGTCCAGCGCCCGCTTGAGGCGTCTGAGCGAACCGCGCGTGTTCAGGGAAAAACCCTCGGTTTGCAGCAGCCATTCGTGGTTGATCTGGGAAAGGGGCAGCCGCTGGGCCACCTGCTCATAAAAAGTCCGTATATCCACAACCATGCGCCCGTGCAGTTTCGCGTCCAGCAGGTCGTGGGCAATGTCGTCGTCAATCGGGGCGTCCGGCAGCAGCAGAATCATTGTGGCTTTATTTTCTTCGGCGATCTCCAGCGCCCTGAACGGGGGGCCAAGGCAGGGTCCGGCATCCGGCCCCTGAGCGGGTTCGCCCACATAGCCCAGAATTTTGGCCTTGGGCAGCCCCTCGGCCAACAGTTCGCGCACCTTGCCCGCCCTGTCGACGCCCACAAGCAGGATGCGCAGGGGGTGGGTCAGGCGATCCGCGTTGAGGTGGTATATCCAGCGCCAGACAAGGCAAAAGCCGAAAGAGAAGGCAAAGAGCGCCAGCATGGTTTCGCGGTCGAAGCGCCAGTGCTGAAAAGAATACGAGGCCGTGCTTGAGGAGATGATGCCCAGGGCGCAGGCCAGCAATATGCGCCCGGCGCTTTCCCTGAAGTCTTCCTGGCCCACGTTGTAGGCGTCAAGAATGTAGAAAAAAAGCATGTAAAAAAAGACGGTGAACAGTGAAGCGCCGGTATAGTCGTGAAAAACGCTCAATTCCGGCTCAATGGTCGTCAAACCGGCAAAAAAGAGGGCGAGCAGCAGGCAAAAAAGATCCAGCGTCTGAAGGACAGCCTTGCGGTATATGCTGATCATCGTGCTTCTCCTGAGTTGGCGCTGATGCGCATGTCCGCAAGAATGCGGTCCGCGACTTTCATGGCGTCAAATTCCGCAACGGCCAGATCGCGTCCGGCCGCGCCCATGCGGGCGATGCTTTCCGGATCAAGGATATACGATTCCATGGCGGCGGCAAGAGCCTGGGCGTCACGCACGGGCACAAGGCGGCCGTTGACCTTGTCGCGCACCACTTCGCGGCAGCCGGGGGCGTTTGTGACCACGGCCGGACGCCCCATGCTCATGGCCTCCATGACGGAGGTGGGCGTGCCCTCGCGCCAGGAAGGCAACACCAGAACGTGCGCTGCCGCCATGTAGGGGCGCACGTCCCTGGTCTGCCCCAGGTATTCAATGCCGCCTTGCGCCTCCCAGTCCCGCATCCGTTCAAGGCTGACGCTCCCCAAGCCCTGCTCCGGCGGCCCGAGCACCTGAAAGCGGGCTGCGGGATGCCGTTTTTTCAGCATGCGCGCGGCCTCGGCATATTCCGCCAGACCCTTGGCTTCCAGCAGACGGGCCACCAGCAGAAAGACCGGCGGGCCGGGGGGCGGGGGGGCCGGCGCAAAGCGCGCCGTGTCCACGCCAACGCCGCGCGCCGTGAGCACGCGCGCATCCTGTTTCAGGATGTGTTGACGGCGGAATACGGCAATGTCGTCCGGATTTTGAAAAAAAACGCCTTCAGCGCCGTTCAGGGCCGTCCGGTACAGGAGCGCGCTCAGGATATTGACGCATTTCTTGAAAAAACTGTCGGCTTCAAAGGCGTAGCCAAGCCCGGTGATGGTGGCGTAGATGTGCGGCACGCGGGCGAGCCTTGCCGCCATGCAGCCGTAAATGACGGGTTTGATGGTGGAGGCGAAGAGGATGTCCGGTTTTTCGGCGCGGAAAAGGCGCGCGAGATCCACAAAGGTTCGCGCGTCCCGCAGGGGGTTCAGCCCCTTGCGATCCAGCCTGTAGTGCAGAACAGGCGTGCCGGACGCTGCGAGCGCCGCGTCGGCCTGCGCGTCGCCCGGCGGCGCGCAACAGACAACCTCATGCCCGCCCGCGCGCATCCGGCGGATAAGGACGCTCCAGAAATTGACGAGCGCCTGCGCCTGGTTGCCAAGGACAATGATTTTCATACGCAACTTTTACCGCCAAAATTTTCCTTGTCAATGCAAGATTTTTTTATTATTAAATAAAAATGTTGCTTATGAAAAAAAATCTGTTCGTCCTGGCCGCCTGCCTGTGCGCGTTTCCTGCCGTCGGCCTTGCTCGCGGGCTGCCCACGCCGCCTGAAGCGGTGACGTTTTACGCCCGTGAGGCGCGGGTTTCTGTTTCCGAAGTGCTGCGCTCCGAGGCGGCAAGCGCCACTGACGGTGAAAACGCGGTGCGCATAACCCTGCCCGCGGGCGCTGTCAAAAAAAGCCTGAGCATTGAAATAGACGGAAAACCCGTTGACGATTACCGCTGGGAGCGCAAGCCGGAGCGTGCCGTCCGCGCCGCCCCGATAAACCCCGCGCTTGCCCGCCTCCCTGAAGCGGAGCAGGATCCGGAGCGCAAAAAGCTCCTTGGCGAGTATTTGGCCCTGGAAGAGCGCGCCGCCCGTCAACAGGGTGCAAAACGCGCCTTTGAAAGCCGCCTTGCTTTCTGGAACTTGTTTTCCGGCGGGCAGGACAAGGCGGCGGATGCGGAGCAGGGCAGACGGGGGCAAATGCTCAGCGCTGAAGCCGCCAAGATTGACGCCCAGCTTGGCGAGCGCATCCCGGCTCTGCAACTGGGTTTGCAAAAATGTGAAACCGCGCTGGCCGAAACCAACCGCCTGCTTGCCGAGGCGCTCCGCGCCTTGCGTGAGTACGATGACGCCCGTGACGGCGACACGGCCATTGTGCCGGTGCGGAAAACGGGCGAGGTAAAAGCGCGCTACAGCTACCTGTTGCCGGTTTCCTGCGTTGTGCGCTACCGGCTCAACGCGCATCCTGAAAAGGACGTTCTGGATGTCGCAAGTCTTGTGGATCTGACGCAACGCTCCGGCATTGACTGGAACGGCGCGGAAATTTTCCTGGCGCTCACGGACAGAAGCCCCCGGCCCTATCCGCCTGTGCCTGATCCGTGGATTGTTGATTTTGAGGATTCCACGCCGAAGCAACCGCTTGCCGCGACAAAAGGGGATATCTCTTCTGAAGCTCAACAAAGACTAGTCACTGCAGCCGGGCCGACGCCGTCGCAGTTGCCGTCCCAGACTGAAATGGCGACCTACCGCCTGTGGAAGCTCGGCAGGCGCGACATAAAACACAATTCTCCGGCCACGGCGCAGCTTGCCGCCGACAGTTTCAAGGCCGGGTATTACTACACGCTCAGGCCGCGAAGCGGCAGGCGCGGTTATCTGACGGCCGTTCTTTCCTTTGAAACGCCGGTGGAGATGGCTGCGGGGCAGGCGGACTGCTTTGTGGATGACGACTTTGTCGGAACGCAGCCTTTTCAGATAAACGGAAGCAAGGCAGTGGTCAGTTTTGGCGCGGATCCGATGGTGACCGCTGTTGTGCGCGACCTTGTCAACACCCGGGGAGAGCAGGGCTTCATGGCCAAATCCCAGACCAGGATGCAGCACTGGAACATCACCGTGACCAACGGGCGCTCGCGGCCTGTGGATGTGCGGGTGGAGGAACCGGCCCCTGTCAGCCGCGACACGTCCATCCTCATAAAAAGTGTGGCCACGCCCGCTCCGGAAAGCGCCGAGCCGGACGAGCAGTACGCGCACCCCGCCCTGCGCTGGGTTGTCTGGAAAAAACGTCTGCCTGCCGGAGAAAATTTTGTTATTGACTGGCAGGTGACTATTGAGGCCCCGGCGGGCAAAACGCTGTCTCCCGGCCGCTGACCGCGCGTTTCGGCGTTTTTTTTATCAAACTCGTTTTTTGTTTCCCGCCTGGAAATTCTGATGTAGGACGGATTAAAATATCTGTGAGGTACGCCATGATTAAAATTAACGCATCGTTAATTTAGAATTGGAATTATCTCTGCTGCCGCGTGTCCCACGCAGATAAAATTGCCCGCCGCCGGTTTTTTTTCTTTACAAAGACGATTTGCGCGTCTAATAATGAAGTTCATGAATCGCATTGCCTTTTCTGCGCCTGCTATCCGGGATGTTCCGGTCATTCAGCCCCCGTTGACTGCAACGGGGATTTTTTTTGCACACTGTTATGAATGACGACAACCGCTATCGCTGGCCTCACAGGCATCTACTGGACGTGACCCAGTTGAGCAGAGAAGATGTGGCCCGCCTGCTTGGTCTGGCCGCCAGTTTTCAGGAGATCAACCGCAGGCCCGTCAAAAAAGTGCCCACGCTCAAGGGCAAAACCGTCATCCTGTTTTTTGCCGAAGACAGCACGCGCACCAAAACCTCGTTTGACATTGCCGGCAAGCGGCTTTCCGCAGACACCTATTCCCTGTCAAAAACCGGTTCCAGCCTGAACAAGGGAGAAAGCCTCAAGGACACGGGGCTGACCCTGCAGGCCATGGGGCCGGATGTCTTGGTGTTGCGCCATTCAAGCAGCGGCGCGGCGGAATATCTGGCTGACCGTTTGTCCTGCGCTGTCGTCAACGGCGGGGACGGCTGGCACGCGCACCCGACCCAGGCCCTGCTCGACTGCTTCAGTTTGCGCGGAGTCTGGGGCGACAATTTCGTCGGGCGCACGCTGTTGATCCTGGGCGATATCGCCCACAGCCGCGTTGCCCGCTCCAATGTGCGCCTGCTCACCCTGCTTGGCGTCAACGTGAGGATTTGCGCGCCGCGCACCCTTTTGCCGGCAGGCGTGGAAACATGGCCTGTGGAAGTGTTTACCGACCTTGGGCGCGCCGCGCGCGGTGTGGATGCGGTCATGTGCCTGCGCTTGCAACTGGAGCGCCAGCAGGCGGGGCTTTTGCCGGATCTGGCCGAGTACTCCCGGCGTTTCTGCCTTGGCGCGGAGCATCTTGCCCTGGCCGCGCCCGAGGCAAGAGTGCTGCACCCCGGCCCCCTGAACCGGGGGCTTGAAATAGCGGACGACATCGCTGACGCGTCCGCAAGCCTTGTGCTTGATCAGGTATCCTCCGGCGTGGCCATTCGCATGGCCGTACTCTACCTGCTGGCAATGCGCAATGACGGAGAGAAGACATGACCCTGCGCGTCACCAATGCCCTGCATCTCGGTTCGCCGGTGGATCTGCTGGTGACCGGGGAACGCGTAACCACCCTGACCCCGGCCGGCCGCCAGCCCGCTCCGGCCGGATGCGAAGTGTTTGACGCCGGCGGTCTTGTGCTGATGCCGAGCTTTATTGACGCCCATACGCACCTGCGTGAACCCGGCTTTGAATACAAGGAAGACATCGCTTCCGGTCTTGCGGCGGCGGCGCACGGCGGTTTTGGCGCCGTCATGTGCATGGCCAACACAAACCCGGTCAACGACGCGGCGTCTGTAACCCGCTTTATGCTTGACAGAGCGCGCCAAAGCCATCCCCACGGCCCGCGCCTGTATCCGGTCGCGGCGGCGACAGCGGGGCTTGAGGGTGAGGCCATGTCGCCTCTTGCCGAATTGCGGGAAGCCGGTTGCGTGGCTGTGTCCAATGACGGTCGCCCTGTCGGCAACGCCGAACTTCTGCGGCGCATTATGGAATACGCGGCGGATCTGGATTTGATTTTCATAGATCATTGCGAAGACCCTCATCTGGCCAGGGGCTGGAAAATGAACGAAGGGGCGGTCAGCGGGCTGCTTGGCGTCAAGGGGCAGCCTGTTGTGGGCGAAGCCATGCAGGCCGCCCGCGACATCATGCTGGCTGAATATCTGGGGCTGCCCGTGCATATCGCCCACGTCTCCGCGAAATTGACCCTGGATGTCATTGCCTGGGGCAAGGAGCGCGGCGTCAGGGTGAGCGCGGAAACCTGCCCCCACTACCTGCTTTTGGACGAAAGCGCGATTGACGGCTACAACACGGCCGCAAAAGTCAGCCCGCCCCTGCGCACTTCGCGGGATCGCGAAGCCCTGCGCAAGGCGCTCAAAGACGGCCTGATAGACATACTGGTCACGGATCACGCGCCGCACGCCCCTCATGAGAAGGAAACCACACTGGATGAAGCCCCCGGCGGCATAACCGGCCTCGACCTGGCCCTTGGCCTGACCTGGGGGCTGGTTTGCGAAAATGTCATCAGTGAAGCGGAGTTACAACGCCTCTGGCATCACGGGCCGGCGGAAATTTTTCATCTGCCGCGCAACGATTTCGCGCCCGGAGATCCGGCGGATTTCTTTTTGATGGATCCGGACGAACTGTGGACGCCCACCCCGGAAACACTGTATTCCAAAAGCTGCAACACGCCTTTTTTGGGACAAACTCTGCGCGGACGCGTCAAACACCACTGGATCAGCGGTCGGCGCGTGGTATAAGAAAATGGATCAGCCGTCTGTTCGCCATCCTGTTGTTCGCCGCCCTGTTGTTGCCGGACAGTTTTATCCCGGGGACGCGGCGCCGCTTGCCGCGCAAGTTCAGGCCTTTCTGGCGCCCGCCGTCCCGTTGCGGCGCGATGCCGGCCGTCTGTTCGGCTTCATGCTGCCCCATGCGGGCTATGTGTATTGCGGCGGCATCATCGGCGCGACGCTTTCCGGCGCGGAACTGCCAAAAAAAATTGTCATTCTGTGTCCCAATCACACCGGCCAGGGGCAGCCGCTGGGCGTCTGGCCCGACGGGGCGTGGCTGACGCCGCTTGGCCCCGTGCCGGTGGATGAAGCCCTTGCCGCGGCCCTGTGCGCCACTGACGGCGGGTACGCCCCGGATGTGCATTCCCATTTGCGTGAACACTCCATTGAAGTGCTGTTGCCTTTTTTGCACGGCCGGCAGGTCGGCATAGCGCCTGTCTGTGTCGGGACGCGCCACCCCGCCGCCTTGCGCGCCGCCGGGCTGGCGCTGGCCGCCGTTCTTAAAGAACAGGAAAAACAAGGCGTTGAAGTATGCGTTGTCGTCAGTTCAGACATGAATCATTACGAAAGCGAGCAACGCACCCTGGAAAAAGACGCTCTGGCGCTTGAGCAGGCGCTGGCCGGTGATCCTGACGGGCTGCTCCGCGTAGTTGAGCGTGAAAATATCACCATGTGCGGCGCGGGGCCGCTGGCCCTGGCGCTGTATGCCGCGAACGCCCTGGGCCGGCTTGAGGTCGAACTTGCCCGGCACGACACTTCGGCGCGGGCCTCCGGCGACAGTCGCCGCGTTGTGGGCTATGCCGGACTGCGCATGTATGTGAACGGAGAGCAATAAAATGGAAGTGTGCATCGCTGAAATGCGCGGCAAGCCGGTTATGTTCGCCCTGCGCGCCGGTGTGGTTTTTCTTGACGGCAAGCCTCAGCCCGTCAAATACGTCACTGAAGAAGAAGTCGAAAAATTTGTCGCGTCCGTGGCTTCAATGGCTTCTCTTTCCGGAAAAGACGCTCAGGGTGTGCAGGCTTTGCTCAACGCCAAGCGCGCGGCCTTTGTCGTCAGCCTGCTGGGCCGGGCCGTCGGAGATGAGTGTGTTTCCGAATTGACGCGCATTCTGGATCATTTGCACTATGACGTGCTTTTATATCTGGGAGAAGTGGAAGAGCCGGATTAACGCCTTGACCGACAGGCCAACGTAAGGCATATAAACACTTGCGCGTATTTTGGGCCTATAGCTCAGTTGGTAGAGCCTCCGGCTCATAACCGGCCGGTCCCAGGTTCGAGTCCTGGTGGGCCCACCAAGTTTAAAAATGCAGAAGTCCCGCAAAGCCCCAAAGGCCTTGCGGGACTTAGCTTTTGTGGGCTTTTGATGTTCTTTAAGGTTCACCAAGGGTTGTTGACATTCGGGGGAAAGTTGGGGTAACTTTCAGGGGTTATTCCAATTCCAAATTAAAAATACGTTAATTTTTAATTTGAAATTGGAATGCGCGACAGGATGTCGCGCCGAAATGCGAAGCATTTCGAGAGGCAAGGCGGGACCACGTTCCCGCCGCAGCCGGCAGATAAAAATTGCAGGACGCAATTTTTATCTGAAATCCGAATTACAGAGCCCGAATACCCATTTCCAACAGAAAGTCTCAATGGTTTGACGTATAAAATACATGCAATGGTGTTGTAAAGAAAGAGGCAATTATGAGCATCCGCATGAAAATTGTGTTGCTGATTCTGGCAATTACGTTGACCGCTTTTGTCGGTTTCGGGCTTTTTTTCCTGAACTCCGCGCGTATGCAGACCGTATCCCACACACTGACGGAGCAGTACATACAGTCGACGCTCAAAGGAACCCTGACGCGATTTACCGACTTTCTTCAGGAAATTCAAGAAAGCGCAAATGTTTCCCAGGCCTTGGGAGAAAGTTTTTACGATCTGCGCGCTGATGTGCCCCGTGCTGTCCTGGAAAAAAATATGACCCGCGCCTTCCAGACTTTTTTCGCGCGCCAGCCGAACATGGTGGGAGGAGGCGTTTTTTATGCCGCCAACGCGTTCTATCCCGAAGTGACGGATTACCACCTTTTCGCGGCCAAGGGCAAAGCCTCCGACAACAGGCCGGAACAAGTGGCCGTCACCTGGGAGTGGGATGTCGCCACCCACGATGAGGGCTGGTATCAGATTGCCTTCCCCAAGGGCTGGGACCCTTTGCAGCCCAGGCCGGAACGCAGGTACTGGAGCGAATTGTACATTGACGGGGCAACCAATGTGCTTATGGTGTCCGTCTGTCTGCCCATGACCGGCGGCGACCGCAGACTGATGGGCGTGGGCACGGCGGATATCTCCCTGGAAACCCTGCAACATATGGTGCGCGGCTTTCCCCTGCCCACTCCCTCCTCCCGCATCGTCGCCTTCTCCACTCTCAACCGCGCGTCCTTTGCTTCCTCGGAAAGTGATTCCTTCGCCATCCATCCGTACCCCGCCGATTCCTGGATGCAGGCGCTGCGGGACTTGAAACCCGGTGATTCCCTGCGCGACGAGAATTTCTCCTTCGGGGGAAAGACCCATACCCTGATTGCCCAAGCGCATTCTTCCGGTCTCGGCATGGGGATCTTGATTCCCAACGAAGAACTGTTTCAGACGGTGGACGGGTTGCAGACGCGCAATCTCCTCACTGCGGGTATCGCCTGCCTGATCATGTGCCTGATCACCGTTGTGGTCATTTTCGCCTTCCGCAAATGGCTGATGTTGCCGCTTGCCCATCTGACTGCCTATGCCTCCACGATTGAGGCCGGTCGCTTCGATTCCAGCCTGCAGGGTGTCTTCACAGGTGAAATGGGCATTTTGGGCCGGGCAATAGAGAGCATGGTGCGCACCTTGAACAGAGAAATCCTGAACGCTGCGGAAAAGAGCGAGACCGCAACCAGACTGGCACGGGTGGCGGAAGAAGCGCAGAAACAAACGGAAGAAAACTTGCGGGCGGAAACCGCCCGGCGGCAAAAAATTCTGGAGGCGACGGGAAAGCTGTCGGCGGTGGCGGACAGTCTTTCCGCGGTGAGCGGTACAATCAACGCCAACGCCGTTCAAGTGCAGAAAGGGAGCGAGGATCAGACGCGGCAGATCGCGCAGATGCAGGAATCCGTGGGACAGATGCGCGGTAGCGTCCAGACCATGGCTGCGGGAGCGGACAACGCGGACAACGCGGCGCGCAAATCCATGCAGGAAGCTCAGAGCGGCGCCGACAGCGTGGCCAGCACCACCGCCGCCCTTGAGCAGATCCAGGCCAAGGCGGGGCAGCTGGTCGAAGAAATGGGGGCTCTGTCGGAAAAGTCGCAGGCCATCGGCTCCATTATGACCATGATTGAGGATGTTGCGGACCAGACAAACCTGCTGGCGCTGAATGCCGCTATTGAGGCGGCCAGAGCGGGCGAAGCGGGGCGGGGGTTCGCGGTGGTGGCGGATGAAGTGCGCAAGCTGGCGGAAAAAACGCGAACGGCCACAAGCGATGTAGGGACAACGGTGGAGAGCATCCGGCATATTGCCACCGCCAATACGCAAAATATGCGCAGCACAATGGAAGACATCACCACGGCAACGGTTCTCGCGGCGGACTCCAACCGGAGGTTGACCTCCATCGTGGATCTGGCCCGCGCCACAGGGGAGGAAGTAGGCAGGATTACCGTCGCGGCGGAGGAACAGACGCTTTCTGCGGGCAGCATCAATGAGGCGGTGGAAATGGTCAATTCCGTTACCAGGGAAAATAGCAACAAGGTTGCCGATACAGTGCAGGAACTGCGGACCCTTGCCCGGCAGGTGGAGGAATTGCAGCAGATCATGGCGGATTTGAAACAGTCGTCGTGATTCCCTGCCTTGAGAGTGTCCATCAATAGATGGTTTTGGCGCAAAAATTTTTATAAAATCAATCTGTTATCCGGAAACTTATCAAACCGTGAATTTACCAGAAAAAGATTGTAATTCCATTATGCTATCGCGACAGTGCCTATTCATAAGTAAACACTCTCAAGGATTCGTCTGAAAAGCGTCAGCCCATTTGACTTATTATCATGCCCAAGATATATAACGACTTTGCATATGATAAAACAGGACACATGCGCCGCTTCCGGCGGCGCGGACGCTACGCTTTGGCGCTTTGCGCAACTGCACGGGATTCTTGTGCTGAACAAGCCCTCCGGGCCTACGTCGGTTCGCTGTCTGGCGGCCGTCAAGAAGCTGGGGCAGAAAAAAATCGGGCATGCGGGCACGCTGGATCCTTTGGCTTCCGGCGTGTTGCTGGTATTGCTCGGTCAGGCGACAAAACTTTCCTCCCATTTGCTGTCGGGCGGAAACAAGGTGTACAGCGGCGCGCTGCGCCTAGGGCAGACGACAGATACCTGGGACAGCCAGGGCACGCTTACCGGCGAGGCTTGCTGGGGGCAGGTGAGTTTGGAAGATGTGCGCCGGGAAATCGCCTTCTGGAAGGAAACACGCGAGCAGCCCGTGCCGCCCTATTCGGCCGCGAAGCACGGCGGGCGGCCTTTTTACAGGCTTGCCCGCGAGGGAAAAAATGTGCCTGAAAAGGTAAAACATATACAGATTTCACAGGCGGACATGCTTGATGTGAGCTTGCCGTTTGTGCGTTTCAGAGTTTCTTGCAGTTCCGGCACCTACATACGCTCCCTGGCCCACAGCTTGGGGATGCGACTCGGGTGCGGGGCAGTGCTTACGGAACTGGTTCGGGAGTACAGTTTCCCCTTTGGCCTTGATGCGGCCTGCGATCTGCGCGACATTACAGGTGACGCCGCCGCGTTGCCCGCAGCGTTGCGCCCTATCGCCGACGCGCTGCCGCATTGGTCAAAGGTGGAATTGACGCCGGATCAGGCGTTGCGCGTGCGCAACGGCATGACCGTCCCAAACGACGTCAGGCCGTTTTACGCCGGGCAATGTCCGAACGGCGCTGAACGCGCGGATGAGCACGCGCTTTTGCTTTACCGGGGGCAACCGCTGGCCCTGGCAAAGAGGGAAGGGGCGTCCTGGAGTGTGCTGCGAGGGCTTTGGAATTAACATTACTTCCCATTTTTTAAGGAGAACTGCTGTGGTTATGGATGTAGGACAGAAGAAATCGGTTATTGAAGCTCATGCCAAGCATGAGGGCGACACAGGTTCACCGGAAGTGCAGGTGGCTTTGCTCACCGCGCGCATTGAGGGTTTGACCGGGCATTTCAAAGTGCACAAAAAGGATTTCCATTCGCGCACCGGACTGCTCAAACTGGTGGGTCGCCGCCGCAGTATTTTGAATTATTTAAAAAACAAAGATATTCAGCGTTATCGTACGCTTATCGAAAAACTGGGTCTGCGCAAGTAGTCCCCCAAGGATGTATATGAATAATGATATTTTTTCTCCCACACGTTTGACCGCGCATGTGGGCGGAAGGGAAGTTGTGTTTGAAAGTGGTCGTCTGGCGAATCAGGCCGATGGAGCTGTCTGGATGCAGTGCGGCGGCACGGTGGTGCTTGTCACGGTGTGTTTTCAGCCTCTTGAGTTTGACAAGGGTTTTTTTCCGCTGACAGTGGAATATTCTGAAAAAATGTATGCGGCCGGGCGTATTCCCGGCAGTTTTTTTCGTCGGGAAATAGGGCGTCCCTCGGAGCGTGAAACTCTGGTTTCACGCCTTATCGACCGCCCCATCCGTCCGCTTTTTCCCAAGGGGCTGAACGAGGACGTGCAGGTTCTGGCCAGCGTGATTTCCGCAGACCAGGAAAACGAATCCGACGCCCTGGCCCTGACGGGCGCTTCAGCCGCGCTGATGATTTCCTCCCTGCCTTTTGAAGGGCCGGTTGCCGGCGGCCGTATAGGCCGCCTTGACGGGCAGTTTGTGCTCAATCCCTCGTTCGAGCAGCAGGCCGGATGCGATCTGAACCTTATTTTCGCGGCTTCCCGCGATGCGCTGACTATGGTGGAGGGCGACGCCCGTTTCCTGCCGGAGGATGTCATCATTGACGCTCTGGAGTGGGGGCGCAAAGAAATTCAGCCTCTTATCGACGCCCAGGAAAAACTGCGCGATCTGTGCGGCAAGGCGAAAATGTCCTTTGTCCCGAAGGGGGACAATGCCGCGCTTGCAGCGCTCGTCAATGACCTGGCCCGTGAGGCGGGCATTGAGGACGCCCTGCGCGTGCCCGACAAAATGCCGCGCAAGGACGCCCGCAAAATGGTGAAAACAAAGGTTCTGGAAGCCGTCAGAGCTATTCCCGAATGGGCGGAAAACAGCGAAGCCCTTGGCGCCGTGCCCGACATTGTCGGCGATCTGGAAAAAAAACTGGTGCGTTCGCGCATTATCAACGAGGGCACGCGCATTGACGGGCGTGACACAAAGAGCGTGCGCACGATACAGATACAGACAGGCGTGCTTCCCAGGGCGCACGGTTCGGCGCTTTTCCGCAGGGGTGAAACAAAGTCCCTGGTGATTGCCACCCTTGGCTCCTCAACGGACGAGCAGCGCATGGATTCGCTGACCGGCGACGTGACCAAGCGTTTTATGCTGCACTACAATTTCCCCCCGTACTGCGTGGGAGAGGTCAAGCCGGTGCGCGTTTCGCGCCGTGAAATCGGCCACGGCGCTCTGGCTGAAAAATCCCTGCGCCCCATCCTGCCGCCCGACGCGGACTTTCCCTTTACCCTGCGTATTGTGGCCGAAACCATGGAATCCAACGGTTCCTCCTCAATGGCGGCGGTCTGCGGCGGGTCGTTGGCCCTGATGGACGCCGGCGTTCCCGTCAGCGCCCCTGTGGCCGGCGTGGCCATGGGACTTATCAAGGAGGGAGACACGGTTGTCGTGCTTACCGACATTCTGGGGGATGAAGACGCCCTGGGAGATATGGACTTCAAGATAGCCGGCACGGCGGAGGGCGTCACCGGCGTGCAGATGGACATCAAGGTGACGGGGCTGACGACGGATGTCATGCGCGCGGCCATGCGGCAGGCGCGTGAGGCCCGGTTGCACATTCTGGGCGAAATGGCCAAGGCGATGCCCGCGCCGCGCGGGGAATTGTCCCGCTTTGCCCCGCAGCACGCCGAAGTGTTTGTCAATCCTGATATAATCCGCCTGATTATCGGGCCGGGAGGCAAAAATATCAAGGCTATCACAGCCGCGACCGGCGCTTCCGTGGACATTGAGGATTCCGGCCGCGTTTCCATTTTCGCGCCCACGGCGGAGGCCCTGGAAAAGGCGCGTGAAATGGTGTCCTACTATGACCAGCGCCCGGAAATCGGCAAAAATTATCCGGCGAAAGTTCGCAAGATACTGGAAATCGGGGCGATTGTTGAAGTGCTGCCCAACGTTGAGGCTCTTGTGCACGTTTCCCAGTTGGACGTGAGCCGCGTGGAACAGCCCGGAGACGTGGCGCGCCTTGGAGAAGACATGCTCGTCAAGGTGATTGAAATAAACGGCGATCGCATCCGGGCCAGCCGCAAGGCCGTGTTGCTGGAAGAGCAGGGACACGCCTGGAACCCTGAAGACACCGCCCGCCCGCCCCGCCCGTCGCATTCCGACCGGGGAGAGAGGCATGATCGCGGCGGCCGCGATGGACGTGACGGGCGCGCCGGCCGTGACGGGCGCGATGGCCGGGGACGGCCTGACCGCCGGTGATCCGGCGATCAATGGAGTACATACATGCCCAAAAAACCAAAAAAAGCCGCCCCCAAAACCGGGCCGGAAGACGACAGCCAAAAGAATCGTCTGACAGTGCGGGTGGCCGAGTCCGCCGCTTCCGAAGAGCGCGCCTTGACGCCCGAGGATATCGAGGCTGTTTTCAAGGGTAAAAACCGCGTGCATTTTGAAGGGCTGGGCGACGCGTGGGGCGTACTTACCGGGCAAAATCCGGCGGCGGTCATGCCGCAGATTATGGGCACGGTGCTGCACGCGGGCGGCACGCGCCCTCCCTGGCAATGGAAGCGGCGGGGCAGGGAATACGTTGTGATGGCCTGGCCGCAGGATCAGCCTGTGCGCGCTGCCGTTCTGCTGGCCGGCGACGAGGGTGAAAAGCTGCGCCCTGTTACGGTTGTTCCCCTGCTGGAAGGGCTGCCCAACGACCTTACCGTGGAGGAGGTTCATCCCTGGGAGTCCGGAGACGGCGCGAACGTGGCCGTGAACATGATCGACGGCGAGAATCCCATGTGGTTTTATGACCCCTTGTACCGGAGAGATTGCGACGATCTGACGCCCGGGGTCACGCACACTTTTTTATTGGCCGGGCTGGCCTACGGCATGCGCAAGGCCCTGCTTGACGAGTTGACCATCACTGACGGCCCCCGATACGAAGCCCACGCCCGGGCGTGGCTTGCCGAAAATCCGGAAAAGAAACGGCTGGATGTGCCGCCGCTCAAGGTAAGGGTGGCCGGGCGTCATATCATCATGCCCGGACGCAATTTCTGTGAATACCAGATGCGCGCTCTTGTGGAGGATGTGCAGGACGTTCAGCTTGAAAATATTCCTGTCAAGCTTGTGTATCTGCGTTTTCCTTTTGAAGGGCGTGAAGACGTCCGTCTGCCGGTGTATGCCCCCAAAACGGTGCTGGGCGATTTTGTTCCCGAGGCGGGCAAGGAAGTGGATGCCTACGTCTGGTTGCAGGGCCGGATTATCGATTTTGAAGAAGACGCAAACGCCTGATATGCCGTTATGCCGTCTGCGCTTTTAAGGCTTCCGCCTGGGCCGCTGTCGCCAACGGCTCAAGCAGGGGCGTCATCTCGCCTTCCATAATTCTGTCCAGGGAATACAGGGTCAGATTGATGCGGTGATCTGTGCACCGGCCCTGCGGAAAATTGTAGGTGCGGATGCGCTCCGAACGGTCGCCTGTGCCTACCTGCGCCTTGCGGTCAGCCGACGTTTCGGAATTCTGGCGTTCGCGTTCCGCCGCCAGTATGCGCGAGGCAAGCACCTTCATGGCTCTGGCCTTGTTTTTATGCTGGGAGCGTTCGTCCTGGCAGGTTACAACCGTGCCGGTGGGGATGTGGGTTATGCGCACGGCCGATTCGGTTTTGTTGACGTGCTGGCCTCCTGCGCCGGAAGCGCGGTAAATGTCGATGCGCAGGTCGTCCGGCTTTATTTCCACATCCACTTCTTCCGCTTCGGGCATAACGGCCACCGTGGCCGCCGAGGTGTGTATGCGCCCCTGAGCCTCGGTGACCGGCACGCGCTGCACGCGGTGAGCGCCGGCTTCATATTTGAGACGGCTGTAAACCCTGTTTCCGGTTATCAGGCAGATTATTTCCTTGTATCCGCCGGATTCGGAAGGGGATTCACTCATTATTTCCACTTTCCACCCTTGCAGTTCCGCGTAACGGGCATACATGCGGAAAAGATCCGCCGCAAACAGGGCGGCCTCTTCTCCGCCGGTTCCGGCCCGGATTTCCAGGATGGTGTTTTTTTCGTCCAGGGGATCCGCGGGCAGCAGGGCGACCTTGATTAGCTGTTCAAGCCGGGGCAGTTCCGCCTCGGCCTTGTGTATCTCTTCCTGAGCCAGCGCGCGTATTTCCGGGTCGTCGTCGTGCGTCAATTGTCTGTTTTCGGCCGTTTCCCGCTGCAGTTCACGGTGGCGTCGAAAAAGCGAAACGATTTCGCGCAAATCCGCATGGGCTTTGGCAAGCTTGCGGTAGTGCTCCTGATCATTGAATATGTCAGGCCGGGACAGGCTCTGCTCCAGTTCAAGATATTTCTTTTCAAGACTTTCCAGTTTGGCGAACATGCGTGTCTCCGGAATTACCCTATGGTCGTGTAGGGCGCGGTGCGGACAGACGCGCCCTCTTCTTCGCCAAGGGCTTCGCGCAGGGCGACGAGGGCCACGTCCAACTGCCCGCTGTCCGGCTCATACGTGGTCAGCCTTTGCAGCATAAGGCCGGGGGCGCGCAGGAAAGCGGCGTGCAGGCCTTCGGGCAGGCGGGCGGCGTGGCGGATAAGCTCGTAAGCCAGGGCGCTTATGGGTACGATAAGCAGAAGTTTGACGAAAATGATCAGGGCGTGCTTTACAACCGCGTTTTGCGGCGTGTGCAGCGCGAGCAGCAGCGGCAGGACGACGGCATGCAGGATAATGGAAATGCAGATGACGAACAGCAGAAATGTTGTCCCGCAGCGCGGGTGCAGGCGGCTCATTCTGCCGGCCAGGGCCGCGGTGATCTCGCCCCCCGCTTCAAAGGCGTGAATGATTTTGTGCTCCGCCCCGTGGTACTGAAAAACGCGGCGAACGTCCTTTGCGCAGGAAATAAGTTTGATATAACCCACGAAAATGCAGCATTTGAAAAATCCGTCCCAGAGATGGAAGCTGATCCCTTCCAGGTCGCCGCCCAGGCCCAGGTACAGCATGATCAGTGAAAGCAGGTGGGGAGCGGCCACAAACAGCCCCACGGCCAGAAGCAGGGCCGCCGCCACGGCCAGAAGCAGTTGTCCCGTGGAGAGGGGGTCTTCGGCGTCTTCGGCCGAAATTTCCGCGGAGCGGTTCAGGGCCTGGATTCCGTTGACCAGCGTTTCCAGGAGGATGGGAAAACCGCGCAGAAAGGGTTTGTTGAGCAGGGGGACGCTTGTCAGCGAAAACCAAGGCAGGCGGCGGGCGATGATGCCCCCCCCCGGGCTGCGCACGGCCAGCCCGTAGACATCGCCGTTGCGCATTATGACGCCCTCTATGACGGCCTGTCCGCCGATATGGTGGCAGTCGTCGTCGACCGCCATCCATGCGGCCCTGAGACTCGTTGACAACAAGGATGAATTATTTTTCAAATTTCGCGTATTTTTTGCGGAATCTGTCAATGCGTCCGGCCGTGTCCAGAAAACGCTGTTTTCCGGTAAAGAACGGGTGGCATGCCGAGCAGACTTCCACATGCACCTGTTCGCCCTTTGTTGAGATCACCTGTTCTTTGTTGCCGCAGGCGCAGGTGATGGTGGCCGAGTATACTTTCGGATGAATGTCTTTTTTCATGATGCGTACCTTCAACGTAGTATGCCGCCGCCTCGAGAGCGGCCTGGTCAAGAGGATTTGTTTAGTCCTTTTTAAAATTTTTTGCAAGCGTGTGACCGGCCCATAATCCACCACGCCCACGGCCGCATTTCTCCAAAAACGTGGAAAAGATGTTTTTCAGGATGCGCTTGCGCGCCATCGGTGATTTTTTATGCCGTTACTTCGCGTTCGGATGCCCTCCCTGTCGATTTTTATCGTTTTTCCTGAAAAAACGCTTGACAAGTTTTTGCGGATTAATTTATTATAAATCTAATCAATTTAGTAATATTATGGAGACGGCGATGAGTGTAGCGCTGATAGGCGGAATGGACAGGTTGAAGCGGCAGTATGAAAGCGCCGCAAAGCTGTGCGGGGTCAGCCTCAAGTCCTTTACCGGAAAAGAATCGTGCCTTGGCGACAAGATAGGCAGGCCGGACATGGTCATTCTGCTGACCGGCATGGTTTCGCACAACACAAGGCAGACGGTTATGCAGCTTTGCCGCAGCGTGGGCGCGCCCGTGGTCTTTCTTCACTCCAACGGCGTCAGCGGCCTGCGCCGGCGCCTCACGTCCATCACCTCGGCGCAGTGAGGGTTGCGGCCGTGTCTATTCTGGATGTCGTCGGCAACACGCCCCTGCTGGCGCTGGAGAAAATCGGGGCCGACCTTCCCGGCGTAAGGCTGCTGGCCAAGGCGGAATTTTACAATCCCAGCGGTTCCGTCAAGGACAGAGCCGCCAGAGCCATGCTGCTGTCCGGTCGGAAAAACGGCCTGCTGACCAATGAAAAAACAATCATAGACGCCACCAGCGGCAACACGGGCATAGCCTACGCCATGATGGGCGCGGCTCTGGGTTGCGGCGTCACCCTGTATATGCCGGGCAACGCCAGTGTGGAGCGCAAAAATATTATCCTCAGTTATGGCGCGCGCATTGTTGAAACAGAGCCCCTGGAAAGTTCCGACGGCGCGTATCTGGCCGCAAAAAAAGCCTATGAGAGCGATCCCGAGCGGTATTTTTACCCGGATCAATACAATAACGCCGTCAACGTGCAGGCCCATTACGAGGGCACCGGCGTCGAGATATGGGAGCAGAGCGCCGGCGCGGTCACCCACTTTATCACCGGCATGGGCACGTCCGGCACATTCACGGGCGTGTCGCGCCGTCTGAAAGACTACAACGGCTCCATACAGACCGTCGCCGTGCAGCCGGATTCACCCCTGCACGGCATTGAAGGCACAAAGCACATGGCCTCCACCATCAGGCCGGGGATTTACGATGAAGGCGTGGCGGACGCCGTGGTGCGGGTGAGCACAGAAGACGCCTACGCCATGACGCGCAGGCTGGCCCGCGAAGAAGGGCTGCTTGTCGGCATCAGTTCCGGGGCCAATGTGCATGCGGCGCTGAGCCTTGCCCGCACTCTGTCGGGGGGGGCTGTCGTCGTCACCGTGCTGTGCGACACCGGCACGCGTTACCTGTCCGACAGTTTTTGGAGGGAAAAAGCATGATACGTCTGCCGCCGGATAAAAAAGACGCTGTCCGCATTGAGGGGGAAGAAGCCTATCCCGACGAGTGCTGCGGCTTTCTTCTCGGCACTCTGGAAAAGGACGGGCTGCGCAATGTTGTGGAAATTCTGCCCGTGGCGAACGCGCGCGAGCGGAAGGAGCGGCACCACCGATTCCATATTGATGCGGACGACTTTATGCGCGCGGAGCGGCAGGCGCGCTCCGGGGAGCTGGACATTGTCGGGTTTTATCATTCCCATCCCGATCATCCCGCCGAACCCTCGGAATATGACCGTGAACACGCGCTGCCGTTTTACTCCTACGTCATTGTGGCGGTGAGCAAGGGCATAGCGCGGGAATTGACCAGTTGGGAGCTTTTACCGGATCGAAGCCGGTTTAACCAGGAATACTGAAGGGGGATTTGTTATGGCAGTGACTATTTTGATTCCGACCGCCCTGCGCGTCTTTGCCGGCGTGCAGGCGGAAGTGACCGTGGAGGGGGATACCGCAGGCCGGGCCATTGAGGCCTTTGCCGATAAATTCCCCGATATCAGGCAGCATCTGTTCGATGAAAACAATGCTCTGCGCTCCTTTGTCAACGTCTATATCGGAGAGAAAAACATTAAAACCGTCAATGGTCTGGACACGCCGGTGCGCGACGGCGACGCGCTCATGCTGGTTCCGGCCATAGCGGGCGGCACGGGGGCGATATGAGCGTCATTCCCCGGAAACGTCTTGTCGAATTGTCGGCGCAGGAGATATCGCGCTACAGCCGCCACCTGCTCCTGCCGGAAGTGAGCATTGAAGGGCAGAAGCGCCTGAAAGCGGCAAAGGTGCTCATTGTTGGCGTGGGCGGACTCGGCTCGCCTCTGGCCCTGTATCTGGCCGCGGCCGGTGTGGGCACAATAGGCCTTGTGGATTATGATGTTGTGGAAGAGTCCAATCTTCAGCGGCAGATCATTCACGGCACAAAGGATGTCGGCCGTCCCAAAACAGCGTCGGCCAGAGACTGCATCAGGGGGCTGAACCCCAATGTCGACGTCATCGCGCACAATACCAATCTCACCAGCCAGAACGCGCTGGATATTCTGCACAACTACGATGTGGTAGTGGACGGCACGGACAATTACCAGACGCGCTATCTGGTGAACGACGCCTGCGTGCTGCTGCAAATTCCCAATGTGTACGGTTCCATTTTTCAGTTTGAGGGGCAGGCGACCGTTTTCAACGCCGAGAACGGGCCGTGCTACCGCTGCCTGTATCCCGCGCCGCCGCCGCCCGGCCTTGTGCCGTCGTGCGCGGAAGGGGGCGTGGTTGGCGTGTTGCCGGGCATCGTCGGGTGCATCCAGGCCTGCGAAACCATCAAGCTCATCGTCGGCGGGGGAGCGGGCCTTTCCGGACGCTTGCTGCTGTTTGACGCCTGGCGCATGAAATTCCGCGAACTGAAACTTGAAAAGGACCCCGAATGCCCCATTTGCGGTGAACACCCCACCATTGAAGAACTTATTGATTATGAGCAGTTTTGCGGTTTGCGGCAGGACGAAGAGCCTGTGGACAATATTACCGCCGTTGATCTCAAAAAACGGCTTGATCAGGGCGACGAGCTCCAGCTCATTGATGTCCGGGAGATGCACGAGCGGGCGGTTTTTTCCTTTGAAGGCGCAAAACCCATTCCGTTCGGGCAGATAGCGCAGCGGACGGCGGAATTGAATCCCTCGGTGGAAGCGGTTTTCATCTGCAAGGTGGGCAAGCGCAGCGCGCACGCCATCCGCGTCCTGCGGGAGGCCGGATATACGGGAAAAATGCTGAATCTGCAGGACGGAACGAACGCCTGGGCCAGGGATGTTGACACATCGCTGCCTCAATATTGAACAATCTTGTAAATCAGGAGAAAAAAAATGTCCCAGACAAAAATCCTCAATGCCCTGCATCGTGACGCGGCGTATCAGTTAACCAACGTCACCAAAACCCCGCCCCAGTACGGTTCGATCACCCCGCGCTGGCTGACGAGGCTTCTGGAGTTCAAGGGGCTGGAAGCAGGTATTTACCGCGTGAACAAGGTTGTGGAAGGCGAAACGCCGCTGGATGTCCTGTGCAGCCAGGACAGCGGCCAGACGGAAATCCCCCAGGGCTATATCGAATACCAGACCAAGCCGCGCGAATACGAACTCAGTTCCATCACCACCATCATCAATGTGGACACCAGAATTTCGGACGTGTACAGCGCCCCCTACGACCAGATCGGCGAACAGATCGCCCTGGCCATTGAGAGCCTGAAGGAACGTCAGGAAAGCCAGATCATCAACAATGAGGACTACGGGCTTTTGAAAAACGTCGTCGAATCCCAGCGGATTCAGCCCCGCTTCGGCGCGCCCATGCCGGACGATCTGGACGAACTGCTGAGCAAGGTGTGGAAGGAGTCCTCCTTTTTTCTGGCCCACCCAAGGGCCATAGCCGCTTTTGCGCGGGAATGCACCCGCCGGGGCGTGCCGCCGTCAACGACGAGCATCGCCGGGGGGACGTTCATCCAGTGGCGCGGCGTTCCCCTGATCCCGACGGACAAGCTCTTCGTGGACGGGTTGAAAAATCCCAGGGCCAAAACCGGCAAGACAAACATTCTCCTGGTCCGCACCGGAGAGCAGAAGCGCGGCGTCGTGGGGCTGTATCAGGCCGGCTTGCCGGGAGAGCAGTCACGCGGGCTGTCCGTGCGCCTGCGCGGCATAGATGATCAGGGCGTGGCCTCCTATCTGCTTTCCCTGTACTGCTCGGCCGCCATTTTGGCCGACGACGCCATCGCGGTGCTTGAAGACGTGGATGTGGGAGAATACTATGACTACAGCAAGTAGCGCCCCCCGGCAATCGTATCCCACGGCGCTTGATCCGAAGGCCTATGGCCTGCCGGATGAGCGGGAACTGTCCGCGTTGCTGGCCGGGTACTTTCCGGAAGACGCGCAGCCCGCCTACGCGCCGACGGTAGGACCGCCAACGGCGGCATCCCCTTTTTCCGTGCAAGACGTTCGCGCCGATTTTCCCATACTGTCGGAGCAGGTCGACGGAAAAAATCTGGTATGGTTTGACAACGCGGCCACAACGCAGCGTCCGCGACAGGTGATAGACCGCCTGTCGCACTATTACAGGCATGAAAATTCCAACGTGCACAGGGGGGCGCATACGCTGGCGGAGCGTTCCACAGAAGCCTATGAGGCGGCCCGCGAAAAAGTCGCCCGCTTCATAGGCGCGCCGGGCGGCGACAATATCGTTTTTGTGCGCGGCACGACAGAGGGCGTCAATCTGGTGGCCCACGGCTACGTCAAACAGTTCTTGCGACCGGGGGACGAGATCATCCTCACCCTGCTGGAGCATCACGCCAACATCGTGCCCTGGCAGATCATCGCCGAAGAAACGGGCGCGCTGCTACGCGTGGCCCCGATTGATGAAAGCGGACAGATTATCCTTTCGGAGTACGCCAGACTCTTTAACGGCAAAACCCGTTTTGTTTCGGCGACCCATGTTTCCAATTCCCTCGGCACCATCGCCCCTGTGCAGGAGATGATTGCCGTGGCCCACGGTTTTGGCGTGCCGGTGTGCATTGACGGTGCGCAGTCCGTTTCGCACATGCCTGTTGACGTGTCGGCCCTGGGCGCGGACTTTTTTGTCTTTTCCGGGCACAAGATATACGGGCCCAACGGCATCGGCGTGGTGTACGGCAGGGATGAGGCGCTCAAGGCGGCCAAACCCTATCAGGGCGGCGGCAACATGATTGAAGACGTCACGTTTGAACGGACGGTCTATCGGGATCCCCCGCAAAAATTCGAGGCGGGCACGGGCAGCATCGCGGACGCGGTTGGCCTTGGCGCGGCTATCGACTATGTGTCGGCCGTCGGCATGGAAAATATCGCCCGCTATGAGGCGGAACTGCTTGCCTACGGCACGCGGGCGCTGTCACGCATTCCGGGGCTGCATCTGGTGGGGACAGCCGCGCGCAAGGCCAGCGTGCTGTCCTTTGTGCTGGACGGGCACAGTATTGAAGATGTGGGCAGGCATTTGAGCAAAGCCGGGATCGCCGTGCGCGCCGGGCACCATTGCGCGCAGCCGTCTTTGCGCCGTTTCGGGCATGAGGGTACGGTGCGCCCGTCTCTGGCCTTTTACAACACGTTTGAGGAAATAGATTTTCTGGAGCGCACCCTGCTGGAACTGGTGAAAGGGGGGTATGAGCAAAAATTTGCAACGCGCCTTTGAGGCTATTGTTCGCGCCACGCGGGAGGGGGCGCGCTCCGGCGTGCCCGCGGCAGACTGTGTATTTACAACCAGTTAAAAAAAGGAATGGATCATGACCGGAAATTTTTGGACACGTTCCCTGAAACTTGGCCTGCTTCTGTTGTCCGTATTTGCGTTCGCGGCCGTCAGTTCGGCCGAGGCCGCTTCTCTGCGCATCGGCTATCAAAAATCCTCATCCCTGCTCATCCTTCTCAAGGGGCAGGGCATACTTGAAAAAGCTCTGGAAGCGCAGGGCGTCAAGGTTGAATGGCATGAATTCACCTCCGGCCTGCCCATGGTGGAAGCGCTTAATGTCGGTGCGCTTGATCTGTCGG
>JAISZT010000109.1 GCA_031284485.1 Desulfovibrio sp. | reverse complement strand
TTTCAGTTTCAGAGAACCATTGTCCCGCAACGATTCTAAGGGATAATGGCGCTCGCAACTCAACACCCCAGGATTTTAAACAATCTCTAGAGAAAATTCAACCTTAAAATGCTGTAAGATCGTCTTTAGGCAAACCAGCGTAGCCATCTGCATACATTCGCCCTAAGTGATATTGCCCATTGGCATCACCTTGTTGAGCGACTTTTTGCATCCATTTGACGGCTTGAAAGTGATCTTGCTGCACCCCCCGACCATTGGCATACATGAATGCTAACTGGAGTTGGGCATTTGCTTTTCCTCGCTCGGCGGCTTGTACAATCGCTAAATGTGGATTGGTTCGTAGTAGTTGCCGATGCTCGTATTCTTTTTCTGAAATTTGCACCCAACCGAGTTGTGACATGCACTGATTAAGTACAGCGTTCCTTGCGTCTTGGGCTTCAAGTTGAGCAGCAGAATTTTGCAGGCTGATAGCAGCATTGCTAAAATCTTGTTGTGCCAGAGCCATGCTACTTTGAGCAGCAGCCATAGGATTGTAATTCTCTTGATACCTATACACATTGCCGTATTGGTCTCTCATCGTACCGCTGCTAGGGCAATTCAACTTTCAAATTATCTAAAAACCGAGAGCCATAACGACGTTGCGTCCACGCTCACTCTTTTATGCAATATCCGGGGTAGCGCATTGCTCGCCTCCTGCGCCACATGAATCACACATAGTCATGTGAAAACCTGCAGGCATGGTCACTCTGTCCACGGATTATGGCATGGAGCGCCTGTTTGCTCAAAATGTTTTATATTTCTTGTTATTATTGTCAGCTGATGTATTTTGGCCGTGGCCGCGATGAGATTATCCGCACTGCTATTTCCGATTCGCGCGCTTATGCTTCCCCATTCAACAGCGATTGTCGTTGAAATCGGCAGGATACGCTCTCCATAGAAGTGTAGAACCGAATCCAGCCATTCAGACAGCCGAGCCGCAAATTGAGGTTCTCTTTGTTCCTGCAGGCAAATACCTCGCCGTATTTCTCCAACCGTCAGAGCGGAAAGAAAAAGGTCAGCATCCTTTTTGTCGCTGAACCAGTCCACAACGCCAGGGTTCCGCTTAGTTTTGCGCAGTTCGGAAAGCACTACGGTATCCAGCAGATACATCAGAAGTCCACCTCACGCAGTTTCATTTCAGGACGGGATACGTCAAACGCATCGTCCTCATTCCGGGGTATGGCGAGCAACAAATCCTTAAAGGAAGCGGAATCCCTTGTTCCTTGCCTGAGCAGATGGTTGTAGGATTCTGTGGACAGAATAACTACGGCCGGTTCACCGCGCTTGGTGACAATCTGGGGCGTACCGGCACGGGCCGCGTTGACCACCTCGCTCAATTTATTTTTGGCATCCTGAAGCGTCCATTGAGTTTGCATAAGCGTCTCCTGTCTAGCTTTTAGAATAATCTAGATTATTACGGCAGATTTGGCAAGCCCATTCGTTTTTCTTATCGGTAGCACATGTCTAGACCCGCCCCCCGAGTCAAGGTTTTTTTGAGCCAACGATATCAGATGCAATCCATGTCTCCGGCATCTTTGCGGGGATATTCCCCTGTGCCAAGATGATATTCGCGCTATGAGTCCCAATCATTAATGCGATCTCCAAAAGATCTATGTGCTACCGGCATCGGGGAAATGCCCACCGTGACAGAGCGCTCGCATTGGGGCATTATACAGCCATGAGCGAAACGAAAATTTCACAAACTCCCCTTGACGCGGCCGTGTTTTCCGATGAGCGCAAACGAAAGGCGCAGCCCCTTTTCCTCAGTCCGGTGGCGGCGGGTTTTCCGTCCCCGGCCGAGGGGCATCTGGATCGCAGGCTTGACCTGCACGAACATCTGGTCAAAAACCACGCCGCAACCTACTTTGTGCGGGCCTCCGGGGATTCCATGATAAACGCGGGCATTCACCCCGGCGACCTGCTGGTGGTTGACCGCTCCCTGAGCGCGGTAAACGGCAGCGTGGTCATTGCCGCTGTGGAAGGAGAATTGACGGTAAAACGCCTGCTGCGAAAAAACGGGCGCGTCCTGCTTGCGCCGGAAAATGACGACTATCCGGAATTTGACGTTACAGAGCAGGAAGACGCGCTGATATGGGGGGTTGTCACCTATGCGATCCACAAGCTCAAACCGGACGCTTTGGGCGCTCGTTGACTGCAACAATTTTTTCGCTTCCTGTGAAAGGCTGTTCCGCCCTGATCTCGCGAACAGACCGGTCATTGTTCTTTCCAGCAATGACGGTTGCGTTGTGGCGCGTTCAAACGAGGCCAAGGCCCTCGGCATAGGCATGGGCGAGCCGGAGTTCAAGGTCAGGCCCTTGCTCAGGCGGCACACGGTGGCGGTATTTTCCTCAAATTTCGCCCTGTACGGCGATATTTCCGCCAGGGTCATGCGGACGATGGAGAGCCTTGTTCCGCATGTTGAGCAGTATTCCATTGATGAAGCCTTCATCCCCCTGACAGGGCCGCTTGCGGCCAACGCCGACGAACTTGCCGGTACGCTGCGCAAACGCGTTGCCGGATGGACGAGCATTGTGACCTCCATTGGCCTCGGCACAACCAGGACGCTGGCGAAACTGGCTTCCGACGCGGCAAAAAAAAGCGGCGGCGTCCTCAGGCTTGAGGCCGGAACAGCGGGAACAGACGCCATGCTTGCCCAGACGCCCGTTGGCGAGGTCTGGGGCATTGGCCGCCGATCAGTGGAAAAGCTGCGCCTGCGCGGCATCCTGACAGCGAAAAATCTGCGGGACGCCGATGACGGGAAGACGCGCAAGCTCCTCAGTATCGCCGGCCTGCACACAGCCCTGGAACTGCGCGGCATTTCCTGCGTCAGCCGGACGGAAATTCCGGCTTCCAGGCGGACGATGGTTTCTTCCCGTTCCTTTGGGCAAAGGGTGACGGATAAAGAACATCTGGCCGAGGCCCTTGCCATGCACGCGGCAAACGTGGGGGAGCGCCTCAGGCGTGAAAAGCTGCTTTGCGGCGCCATTACCGTTCATATCCGCACCTCGCGCTATGGACAGGGCCCTTTTTACGACGAAACAACGCAAATCGGCCTGCCCTTCCCCACGGCAAGCACAAAAGACCTGATCAGGGCGACGCGGGAGGGGCTGGAGAGCATTTTTCGGCCGGGTTTCTCCTACGCCAAAGCCGGCATCATGCTGTTTGACCTGATATCGCGCAACGCCCTGCAGGGCAGCCTTGCGGAGGCGGTCGCACCCGGAGCGGACGCAAAACGCCGCGACAGGGAACTGATGAGAGTTCTTGACGCCGCCAACAGAAAATTTGGACGCGGCGCCCTGCGCTTTGCCGCGGAAGGCGGAGCCGACGCGCCCTGGCAGGCAAGCCGCTCCAAAAGATCGCCGCACTGGACAACCGTGTGGGAAGATTTGCTCCTGGTCAGATGACCATTGCCGCGTCCATAGAGCATTTTCAGAATGAAATTATCCAATTTCATTCAGAATCATTTTTGGAAAAAGCGCGGTTTTTCCAAAAATCCACGCCGCGTATTGCGGCGTACTGCCCTAGTACCATGTAACACTTAAATTTGTGGATAATTTTTTTTGAGTTTTATCCCGGCCTCTTCCGTTTTAAATTGCCAGTTTATTGGTTTTTTTCGCTGATTACGGTGCTGCACCCATGCCGCCGCTTCCTTCTTGAGTTCAGAGATGTCCTCG
>JAISZT010000015.1 GCA_031284485.1 Desulfovibrio sp. | reverse complement strand
AGCGGCCGGGATATTCGCCGCAGGCGAAATAGTCCGTGGCATACGCCCGCGCAGGGATTCTGAGAAGATACTTGCAGAGGGTTTTCATGCCCTCTTCCCAATGGGCTGTGGAATGGCTGTGGCAGATGCGAACCGGAACACCCGCCCGCCGGGCGGCCAGCAGAGGGAACAGGTTCATGGTGCTGATATGGGCGTGGACAATCGTGTAGCGTTGCCGCGCGAACAGGGCGAACAGCGCTCTGTGGTAGGCCAGAGGGCTGAAATAGGAAGGAATCAGCCGGATATTCACCTTGAGGGCTTCGAGTTCGCGGCGTTGGGGAAAAGAACTGCCCTCGTGCAGGATGACGTCTATTGCGGGATTGTCGCCGACGGTCAGAAAACGGATGTAGTTCATGACCACGGCCTCAACGCCGCCCCTGTTCATGTTGCCCATGAGCATGGCCACGGATATGCCGGGAAATTGTCCGTGTGGAATCGGGGGGGGGGGGGGGGGGTGGCTCAACTATACGAATTTTTTCCATTTTTCCACAGCGCCACAGCATTAGGTGCGCTCAGGTTTCTGACATGCAGGTTGCGGTGTATTTACAACGATTCACCCAAAGCCTCTTGTCTGCAAATCAGACAGGACTTTCTTCACTTTATATATCCAGCGTATTCAAATTGTCCATGACCAAAATATCGCCTGGCCGCAATCGCAGGGCCAAAATTTCCTTGATATATTCGTCAAACATCTTGCGATCCACAGCGCCCTCAAAAAGAACGCTTTCAGTTGTTCCATCAAGCCGGATTGACGAAAGAATAGTAACGGTTTCCCAACGTCCACAAGGCGCGGTGTCATAACATCTGGCTCCTTTATATGCGCGACCATGCAATCTGGTCATGTTGGTTTTCAAGCCCGACCAGGAACACCAGGCGGGAGGGGTCCACGGAGCGTTGAAACTCTTCCCATGCCTTGCGGCTATTAATAATATCTTCGCGTTCCAGCTCGCTTGCCCGCAGAGTTTTTTTTAAAGACAAACCCGAGCTTGACAACAGTTTTATGAATGGCAGCCAAAGAACAGTTTTTTCCGAACTTTTCTCTGAGTTCTTCCAGGGTTATATCCACATTATAAGGTCAAGGCACGAGTTCCTGCCTGAACTGCAAGGACTGACGCAGCGTTTCCCTGTCCATAAATTTGACTTCCGCGCCGAGGGGGATGCCTTGGGCAAGCCGGGAAACGCGCACCTTCGGGAAACGCCCGCGCACTGCGCTACGGATGAAGGAAGCCGTATTTTCCGCTTCCAGCGTCGCACCGAGGGCCAGAATAAGCTCTGTCACTTCCCCTTCGCAAAGACGACGCACAAGTTTGTCGATATCCAGGCTTCCGGAATTTTTGTGTTCCAGCGGATCAAGCAGGCCGCCCAGAATCATATATTGCCCGCGATAAAAACCGCCTTCTTCCAGAGTCAGCATGCTGTCCCACTCGGCCACAAGGCAGAGCGTATCGTTCGCGCGCGCGGCATCCGCGCAAATATCGCAGACTTCCGCTGAGGAAAGGCCGCCGCAGCGCGAACACAGGCGCAGGTTGTCGCGCAGGTCATGGATGCCGAGGCCCAGTCGCCGCGTTTCCGATTCCGGCCATTTGAGCAGGGTCATGGCCAGACGCATGGCGGATTTCGGCCCCAGGCCGGGCAATCGGACAAGCTGCTCAAGCAGGACCCTGAGCGGCTCGGGCATGCGGTTTTGCATACTGTCAGAACATGCCCGGCAGTTTGATGCCGCCGGAAATAGCGGTCATTTCCCTCTCCAGAGTGTCCCGGGCAATACGCCCTGCTTCATTGACGGCCGCGACTATCAGGTCTTGCAGCATTTCCGTGTCGCCGCCTTCCAGCGCCTTGGGGTCAATGGTGAGCTTGCGCAGATCTTGTTTACCGGAAACTATGGCCGTGACCATGCCGCCGCCGCTTGAAGCCTCATATTCGTGTTCGGCGGCTTCCTGCTGCATTCTGGCGATTTTTTGCTGCATGACCTGCGCCTGACGCAGGATGTCGTTCATATTACGCATGGGTGTTCTCCCTTTTTACTTCGACGCACTGTTCAACGGAAGCGCCAAGCACTTCCATGCACTCTTGCAGTTTCGGGTGGTTGCTGAACCGTTCGACAAGATCCTGAGCGCGCGGCTTTTGCTGTGGGGGCGGCGCGGTTTTTGCGGTTGCCGGCGGCGGACTTGTCGGTGCGTCATCCCGGCTTGCCGGCGCGGAGAGGTCACCGAGTTTGCCAAGCGGCAGCAGTTGCGGCAGCAGGGCGAGGTTCAGCAACAGCAGTTCCACCGCGGCCGCCGGTTCAGCGCTCTGTGCGATGCCGCGTTGCGCGTCCAGAGTCATTTGCCAGGCCGCGTGCAAATGGGTGAGGGAAAAATTTTGCGCGGTGCTCTTGCAAAAAACCTCTTCGTCAGCAGGAAGGTTCAGAGTCGGCAGCATAGCGTCTCCGCCCTGGCGCAGCAGAAAAAGATTGCGCAGATGCGCCGCCAGTTCGCGCAGAAAAAACCCCGTGTCAATGCCCTGCTGCATTATTTTTCTGGTCAGTCCGGCCACTGCGGCGCAGTCGCGCTCCGCAAAGGCGCTGAAAAGACTGTTGAAGAGATCCTGTCCGGCAAGCCCCAGAATTTCGCGGGTCGCCTCTGCCGTGAGGCGAGCGCCGCCAAGGGCCAGCGTCTGGTCAAGCAGCGACATGCCATCGCGAACGCTGCCAGCGGCCCGTTTGGCGATGAGGCGGACGGCGTTTTCCTCAAACTCCTTGTTTTCCTTGCGCAACACAGTCGTCAGGTGGGCAACGAGCGCTTCTTCGCCAAGGTGGCGAAAGACAAAATGCTGGCAACGGCTGACAATGGTAACCGGAAATTTGTGCGCTTCCGTGGTGGCAAAAATAAAAACAACGCGCTCCGGCGGTTCTTCAAGCGTTTTGAGCAGGGCGTTGAAGGCCTGCGTGGTGAGCATGTGAGCTTCGTCAATAATAAAAATCTTGTAGCGTCCTTCCATGGGCGCGTAGCCTATTGTTTCACGCAGGGCGCGGGCGTCGTCCACCCTGTTGTTGGAAGCGCCGTCGATTTCCGCCACATCCACATGCGCGCCCTGAGTGATGCGGCGGCACTGGGGGCATTGGTTGCAAGGCTCCGGAGCCGGCGCGCGTTCGCAGTTCAGGGCTTTGGCGAAAATGCGGGCTATGGTTGTTTTGCCCACGCCGCGCGTGCCGCTCAACAAATAGGCCGGCGCGGGCCTGTCCTCGCTTGCGGCGCGGGAGAGGATGGTTTTGACCATATCCTGTCCCGCCACTTCAGCAAAGGTTTGCGGGCGGTAGTGCGCGGCAAGCGATGCGTGCTTCATTGCCGGACGGTATAGTGGTGCAGCCAGCCTGCGTATTTCGGGTTGTCGCCCTGGACGGCTTTGAAAAATTCCCGCTGCAAATGCTTGGTCACGGATCCGGCATGTCCCGCGCCTATCTGGCGGTGATCCAGTTCCCGTATGGGGGTTATCTCCGCTGCTGTGCCGGTGAAAAAGGCTTCGTCGGCAATATAGAATTCGTCGCGGGTGAACTGCTGTTCTTCAACCGTGTAGCCAAGGTCGCGGGCCAGCGTCATGACGGAATCGCGGGTGATGCCGCCCAGAATGGACGTCCAGGGCGTGGTTTTGATGATCCCGTCGCGCACGATGAAGACATTTTCGCCCGTGGCTTCGGAAACATAGCCGTTCACGTCCAGCATCAGGGCTTCGTCGTAGCCGTCTTCCTTGGCTTCAATTTTGGCCAGAATGGAATTTACATAGTTACCGGCCGATTTTGTTTTTGACATCAGCGTGTTCACATGCATGCGGGCAAAAGAGCTTGTTTTGACGCGTATGCCCTTTTCCAGCGCTTCAGCGCCGAGGTATGCCCCCCACGGCCAGACGGCGATGATTGTCTGCACGGGGTTGTCGCCGGGGTAAACGCCCATTTCGCCATATCCCACAAAGGAAAGAGGACGTACATAGCCTGCGCCCAGATTGTTGACCTTGAGCGTTTCAATACAGGCCGCGACAAGCGCGTCCACATCATAGGGGATTTCCATGCGCATGACTTTCGCGGAATTGAGCATACGCCTGCAGTGATCCTCAAGGCGAAAAACAGCGGACGACCCGTCAACACAGGCGTATGCGCGAATGCCTTCAAATACCGCGCTGCCGTAGTGCAACGCGTGGGTGAGCACATGAACCTGCGCCTGATCCCAGGGAATAATTTTTCCGTCAAACCAGATGAATTGTGTCGTCTGCATAGTTTTCCTCACAAAATGTGCTTTCGCTGTGCCGCCCGCACCGGCAAGCGCATATACTTTGCCAACCTACTGAAAAACGGCGAGCATGGCAACTGTTGTCTTGACACTTCAACAGAATATACATAAAGCGACAACATTATGCGCGAAAAAATTTTGCTTGGAATCGACGCGGGCGGAACGCACACGGATGCGGCGCTGCTGGCCTGCCGGGAGGAAAAGGTTCGTCTGCTGGCTTCCGTCAAGACTATAACCCGCCACGATGACCTGGCTATTTCCGTACGGGAAGTTCTGGCCGGGCTGGCAAAAATTTCCGGCATTGCCGACAAACTTGCCGCTGTTGACGCCGTGACCCTGGGGACGACCCTTGCCGTCAACGCGCTCGCCCAGGGACGGGCCGACACCGTGGGGCTTGTCCTTTCGGCCGGCCCCGGCCTTGATCCCCGGCGTTTCGCTCTGGGAGATCACCTGTGCGTGATGCCGGGAGGGCTTGACCACAGAGGCGTGGAGGTGACCGCCCCGCAGCCGGATATCGTGGCCCGGGAGGCGGCGCGCTGGCGGGATGACAAGGTGACGGCCGTTGCCGTTGTGGGTAAATTTTCTCCGCGCAATCCGGCGCATGAAAAAATCATGGAGAAGGCTGTCGCCGGAGTTTGCGCTCTGCCCGTCACAGCGGGACACAACTTGTCCGGCGCTCTCAACTTTCCCCGGCGCATCGCAACCGCCTATTACAACGCCGCTGTGGAGCGGCTGCACCACAACTTTCTGGACGCTGCGGGCCAGGCTCTTGCCACCGCCGGTATCCGCGCGTTGCCGCGCCTGCTGAAATCCGACGGCGGCGCGGCCCCCGCCGCCCTTTCACGCCGTGAACCCGTGCAGTCCATTTTGTCCGGCCCGGCGGCCAGCGCCATGGGGGCGATGGCCCTTTGTCCGGGAATTGAACAGGGCTGTTCCCTGCTGCTGGATGTCGGCGGCACCACAACGGACATGGCCCTTTTTGTCGACGGCTCCCCCGTGGTTGACCGCGACGGCATGGTCATCAACGGGCGGCGCACGCTGGTGCGCGCCCTGGCTTCCGTGTCCATCGGCGTGGGCGGGGATTCACTGATCACGGCGCAGGAGCGTCGCGTACGGGTCGGCCCACTGCGCGAGGGTCCGGCAATGGCCTTTGGCGGCGCGCGGCCGACCTTGCTGGACGCCCTGAACGTGCTGGACGCGGCTCAGAAACAGTACGGCAACGCGGCGGCTTCCCGCAGGGGCGTTGAAGCGCTGGCCGCCGGAGTCGGGATCGCGCCGGATATTCTGGCGGGTCAGGCCGTGGACGAGGCCCTGTCCCAAATTACGCGCGCCGCGCGCGCCCTGATTGCTGGCATCAACAGCCGTCCGGCATATACCCTGGCCGCGCTTCGGGCCGTGCGCGCCGCCGAACCCGTGCGGATATGGCTTGTGGGCGGCCCGGCGGACTGCCTGCGGGAGCGGCTGGCAGCCGCCTTTGCCCTGCCTGTGGACATTCCGCAGCATGCGGCTGTCGCCAACGCCGTGGGTGCCGCCCTGACGCTGCCGACAGCCTCTCTGGAAATTTACGCCGACACCGGAAAGCGGCTGTTGCGCGCGCCCACTCTGGATATTGAGGAGGCGATTCCTCCCAACTACACCCTGGAGATGGCCGGACGCCGTACCAATGAACTGCTTACGCGCATGCTTGCGGCGCATCCGGCTGGAGATGGCGAACCGGATGAACCAGGCGAATCGGGCGGCGCTGTAGAAGTGCTGGAGGCGGACATGTTCGCCGTTCTGGATGACTATGGTCGCGGTTCCAGGGACATGCGCGTCACGAGCAGGGCGGCGCCGGGCATTGCCGGGCGTCTGTAGCCATGCGCGTCGTGCTGTTCGAACCGGAAATTCCCCCCAATACCGGCAATATCGTCAGACTGTGCGCGGCCACGGACACGGAACTGCACCTTGTCGAACCCTTGGGCTTCAAGCTGGACGACAGCCGCCTGAAACGCGCCGGTCTTGATTACTGGCCGCATGTGCGGGTTTTTGTCTGGCCGGATTTCAACAGCCTGCCGCGGGACGGATCCCGTCTTGTCATGACCTCGGCCAAAGACGGAACGCCTGTGCATACCTTTGCCTTTGAGATGGACGACACGCTGGTGTTCGGCCCGGAAACGCGCGGACTGCCGCAGGAAATTCTGGCCCTTTCTCCGCACAGGACGCGCATTCCCATGAACCATGCGCACGTGCGCAGCCTCAACCTTTCTACAGCGGCGGGCATTGCGCTCTACGCGGCCCTGGCGCGTTGCGGCATGCCGGAACACTTCGTATGAGTTATTTCAGTCTTTTCCCCTACAGCGTCTGGGAGTGCTGGTGGCTTGCGCCCCTGGCCTTTTTGCTGGACGCGCGCTTCGGCGACCCCGCGTTGCCCTGGCCGCATCCGGCCTGTCTGGTCGGGCGTTTGCTGGATACCCTGGAAGCGCCGGGCAGAGCCGGAGAAAAGGTCGGCTGCGCGCTGTTTTCCGGTTGCGCCTGCCTGCTGGCGCTGGTTTTTTGCGCCGCGCTGGCTGTGCGCGCCTGCGTCGCTCTGCCTGTGCTGGGGGCGGCGCTGGCCCTGTATTTTGCCTGGGCAGGCCTCGCGCTGGGCAGTTTGCTTGTCGCCGGACGGGAGGTGCTCGGGCATGTGGAGACAAGCGCTGTGCCGGAAGCGCGCAAGGCGCTTTCCGGCCTTGTCAGCCGCGATGTCAGCGCCATGGATCGGCCGCTTTTGCGCAAAACTCTGGCCGACACGCTTTCGGAAAATTTTACGGACGCCTTTCTCGCTCCGTATTTCTGGCTGCTCGTGGCCGGGCCTGTGGGGCTTTGGTGCTACAAGGCCGTCAGCACGGGCGATTCCATGTGGGGTTATGTTACGGAGCAATGGCGCAGGCTCGGCTGGGCCTTTGCCCGTTGCGACGATGCCCTGGCCTATATCCCGGCGCGGCTTTCCGTACTGGTGTTGTGGGCGACGGATCGGCTTTGCCGGGCAGTGCCGACCCTGCGGCAATGGGATGGCCCCTGGCCGGGCTTTGTTCGGATCGCGCGGCAGGCGCGCGGCATGCCAAGCCCCAATTCCGGCTGGTCAATGGCGGCCTGCTCCTGGCTGTGCAATGCCCGTATGGCAGGGCCTTCGGTGTATTTCGGCGTACTGGTGGACAAAGCGTGGATGGGGCCGCCGGAAAAAACTGCCGCGCCCTGGGATGAAACGCGTCTGCGCGCCCTGCTGGCGCTGCTGCGCGCGGGCGGCATGGTGGGGGCGGCGCTGGTGTGGCTGGGTTTTTGCGTGCTCAGGTGAGCTTGTCTGTGTCCACGGTTCACCGCCACAACTCAGCTACGAAGGATCATCAGGGGATTTGCTCACCCTCCCAGTTGTCGTCCTCCCATTCCGCGTATTGGGGCGGACTCTCCCCCTGCTTTGCGACGATACGGGGGTAGCGCTTCCTGTCCCCGGCTTCTTGAGGCGTTATGGACAGCAGGGTGACGCTGTGCCACCAGTCGTCTCCAAAATCGAACCAGTAGAAAAATTTTTGCCGTTTTTTCAGTTGCAAGGAAGCGATGGACGTTTGCCCCGCATTGAGTGTCTTGCCGTCGTCCTCAAAAAAATCGTCCGGCGTCGGCAACCCGTAACGAACGGCTTTGCGGTCTGCGGGGCGTTTGCCGCCGATCTGGAATTCATAAAAATGATGATCGTACCGATCATACGCCTTGAAAATCGCATCATGCAACTGACTCAGCTTCTGGTTGCCCTTGATGTCAATAGTTCGCGACGGCGCTTCCGGATTCTCCTGTAAAAACTCCGGCGTGACAGGCCCATTTATCAGCGCAACGTTAAAACGGTAGATGTTCTCGTTCTTTTCAGCCTTGGCGGATTCTTTTTTTATCCAGGGGCACATACCATCTCCGTGTTTGCAAGATTTTTTCAACTGTTACGCCGGGACACGCGCTTTTTTCCCTTGGTGTAGGGAGGATACTGCGGATTCGCCGATATTTCAAGGTGGGTCGGGGAAGTTTTTCTGGGGCGGAGGAATTTTTGGCAGTGTGAGTATAGTTCATTTTTTTTGTAAAGAGGGGCTTGACAACATAATGCTTTTTGTATATAAGTAAAGATTTCAATATTTATTGTGGATTGAAACGTATAAAAATACAGATGTTAGAAAAGGCTTGGCGGGATTCCGCCAAGCCCAATTCGGAGGTGGGTATGACTTCTCACAAAGTGGCTACCGATACAGCAAACGGCAAACCCTTGTATGCCCATACAACACCTGATGGTAAGGAAACATGGCAATTGCTTGATGAACATTTGCGCAATGTGGCTAAGCTGTGCGCCGAATTTGCCGCTGTTTTTGGCGCGGAGAAATGGGGGAGACTTGTCGGGTATCTGCACGATATAGGCAAGGTATCCCCTGATTTCCAAACATTGCTGGAAGGGCGGAAAAAAAAGGTCGATCACGCCACAGCGGGCGGACAGATCGCTTTTCAGCTTTTCAAAAACGAACTTTTCGCGTCACTGACGGCTTTCCCCGTCATGGGGCACCACGCGGGCCTGCCCAACGGCGGATGTGTGCGCACGGATACAGGGAGTCTGTATGAACGCCGTCTTCGTTCTGTGCCGGAATATTCCCACTATCAGGAGATTTTCCCCCATAATTTTTCCTTGCCGCAGTCCCTACCCTGCCAATTTGAAGATGTTGCCGAAGAGGAACAAGGGGTTGTAGTAGCTTTTTTCACCCGTATGCTTTTTTCCTGCCTCACGGATGCGGACTGGCTCGACACTGAGCGTTTTTGCAACCCGGAACGCTTCACTTCCCGCCCCGCGCCTGTTCCCATTGGTGATCTTTTGCATGAATTCAACACCTATATGCAAAAATTGCCGACAAAAAAAGGCGGCAACCCAATAATCACGACTTTGCGGCGTGAAATTCAGGAACATTGTCGCAAGGCAGCGCAAAATAAAACGGGTGTTTTTTCGTTGACCGTGCCCACAGGCGGCGGCAAGACGTTTTCTTCTCTCGCCTTTGCTTTGGAACACGCGCAACAGCACGGTCTTTGTCGTATAATTTACGTTATTCCGTTCACCAGCATTATTGAACAGAATGCGGCCGAATTCCGTAAGGCGCTGGGATCGCTTGGTGACAAGGCAGTGCTGGAACATCATTCAGCCTATATTGCAGATGACGATGAGAAAAGTGATGCCGGAACGGTTACGGATATTCGTCTTGCCACAGAAAATTGGGATGCATCCGTTATTGTGACGACCGCTGTCCAGTTTTTTGAATCCCTGTTTTCCTCGCGTCCCGCAAAGTGCCGTAAACTGCACAATATCGCGAACAGCGCCATTATTCTTGACGAGGCGCAGATGTTGCCTCCGAATTTGCTGAACCCCTGCGTCATGGCTCTGCGTGAACTTGTGCGCGGCTATGGCGCGACGGTGGTTCTTTGTACCGCCACGCAACCGGCACTCACCATCACGGAAAAACTGTCTTCAGGTTTTGAGAAAGCCGAAGTCCGTGAAATCATTCCGGAGAACAGACTTTCATCCATTTTTGAGTCGTTCAGGCGCGTATCCATTGATTATGCCGGGATACTTTCTGACGCTGACCTTGCCGCCCGCATGTTGGCGGAAAATCAGGTTCTTACCATTGTAAACACCCGCGCTCGCGCTCGCGAGCTGTTTGAAAGCCTGGACGATGACGACGCCCATTATCACTTGAGCGCCCTGATGTATCCTGAACACAGAAAACGCAAACTGGATAAGATACGGGATCGATTGAGAAAGGGGAAAGTATGCCGTGTCGTCAGCACGTCTCTCATAGAAGCTGGTGTGGATATTGATTTTCCGGCTGTGTTCAGGGAGGCGACCGGGCTTGATTCTGTGGCGCAGGCAGCGGGACGCTGCAATCGTGAGGGAAAATTGCCCATGCCGGGCAAGGTGACGGTATTCACGCCGAAAAGCGGTCTTCCTAAAGCGCCGTTTTTCAGCCGCCGCGCTCTGTGGGCTGATTGGGTTCGAGAAAGATTTTCTGACGACCTCTTGTCGCCTGAAGCGGTAACAGTCTATTTCACCCAGCTTTACAAACATGAGAATCTGGATGAGCCGGCCATTCTTACACAGCTTGAGGAAGCCCTTGAAGATGACGAATGGGAAGGCTTCCCCGCCATCCCTTTTCGGGAAATAGACAGGGGCTTTCGTTTTATTCTGGACGATACAGTGCCGTTGATTGTGGAATGCGATGCGGCCTTGCCGCTTTTGGAACGTCTGCAAACGACGGAAGATAGAGAAGAGGCAAGAACATTATTGCGCCGTCTGCAAGCATATACGGTGCAGATCTATCGAAATTATCTGTCTCGCCTTGCAGTGCGGACTATATCAAGGTATACATTGTTCGTTTTGACGGGCGCAACAGGTTATAGCGAGTCTACCGGCCTTGTGCTTGATGATCCGCAGTTTCGGGAGAAGGAGCGAAATATCTATTAGAACTTTGCAAAGGAGGATGTATGGCCCAGGGCATCAGGCTTAAAGTGGCGGGCGCGTATGCCTGCTTTACCCGACCGGAAATGAAAGTGGAGCGTGTCAGTTATGACGTGATGACGCCTTCGGCGGCGCGCGGCATTCTTGAGGCAATTCACTGGAAACCGGCCATACGCTGGATGATCGACTTCATTCATGTTTTAAAAACTGTTCGTTTTACATCAATCCGGCGCAACGAGGTAAGCGAAAAAATCAAAATGGGCAATGTCAGCAGTGGCATGAAAGGTGGTGAATTGCCGCACTGCTTCATTGAAGACGCGAGACAGCAACGCGCTGCTATGGTGTTGCGCGATGTTTCTTATCTCATTGAAGCGCATTTTGAGATGACGGATAAAGCCGGGTCAGGCGACAATCCCGGAAAGCATCTGGACATTTTTAACCGCCGCGCGGCGTCCGGGCAATGCTTTCATCAGCCCTGCCTTGGCTGCCGCGAATTTCCGGCGCAGTTTACCCCTGTCGCGCACAATGAGGAAATTCCCACATCGGACATTCACGGTGAGCGGGACCTTGGATGGATGCTCTACGATATTGATTTCACGCAAGACATGACTCCGCGCTTTTTCCGTCCGGTCATGGTCAACGGCGTCATTGACGTGCAAAAGGCATGGAAGGAGGCGCAATGATTCTGCATTCCCTTTGCAATTATTACGCGCGCATGATCCGCGATCCCAAAAATGACATGCCGCAGCCGGGATTCAGTTCGGAAAAGATTTCCTTTGCCCTGTCCCTGAAGCCGGACGGCACGTTGGCGCATGTCCTTGATTTGCGGGAAGGGAGCGGGAACAAGCGCGAGGCCAAAATCATGCGGGTTCCTGCTGTAGTTAAGCGGAGCGGAAATTTTACGGCGAATTTCCTTTGGGACAATACGGGCTATGTGCTCGGCGTTGACGGCAAAGGCAAGTCGGAACGCACGCAAAAAACCTTTGCCGCCTTTCGCGAGCTGCACGCCAAGGCAGCCGAAAGCGGCCACCCCATGCTCAAAGCTGTGTCCGCCTTTCTGCAAGGCTGGCGTCCGGACAGATTTGCCTCTTTGCCAGACATTACCCCCGACGACATGCTGGACACCAACTGCGTTTTTATGTGGGATGAAACCGGAGGATATATCCACGAGCAGTCGAGTATTACTCGCCCCCTTGATGAAGATGGCGATGCCCCGGATGAAGATGCGGTCTGGTGCCTAGTAAGCGGCAGAAAGGCAAAGGCTGCCCGGCTGCACCCTTCTATCAAAGGCGTCCGGGGAGGACAAACCAGTGGTGGGGCAATAGTGTCTTTCGATAAGGATGCGTTCACCTCCTACGATAAGAAACGGAGCTTCAACGCGCCGGTTTCTATGGAAGCAACGGCAGCCTATACCACCGCCCTCAACTATCTTTTGCAGCGCGACCATAAGCGTTGTGTGCAGATCGGCGATGCCAGCACTATATTCTGGGCCGAGGAAGCAACACCCGGGGAAGAATTGTTGTATGCCCTGCTGACTGGCGGCACTGATCCCGGTGGAGGAGAAAGTAAAGCCACGCTTGATGAGGCTGCGGAAAACGTTGTCGAAAAAAAGTTAAAGCGCGCCCCCAAAAAAAACGGAAAAGCGGAAAGCAAGGAAGAACGCCGCGTTGCCAAACAGGTACACGATCTCCTTAACGCCCTGATCAAAGGACGTTCTGTTGAAGAAGCCCTGCCGGACATCAAGCCGGATGTCCGTTTTTATATTCTCGGTCTTGCACCAAATGCCGCGCGGATCGCCGTGCGTTTCTGGTGTGTTGAAAGTTTCGGCAAACTGGCGGAAAATGTCGCCCGTCATCAGACGGATATCGCCATTGAACAGCAATATGAATCCCAGCGCCAATATCCGTTAATCTGGCAGTTACTGGTTGAAACCGCTGCACAGGGCAAAACAGACAACATCAATCCGCCGCTGGCCGCCGGTCTGCTCAAGGCAGTGCTCACTGGAGCGAGCTACCCGCAATCGCTGCTTATGGCGACCATCAGCCGTATTCGCGCGGACAAAAAAGTCACTTATTTTCGGGCAGCCATGCTCAAAGGCTGCCTTGTGCGAAATTACCATACGGAGGTTTCCTTTATGCTTGATGAAACACGACAGGATGTTCCCTATCGTCTGGGGCGGCTTTTCGCCCTGCTGGAGAAGGCCCAGCAGGACGCGCAAGGCAGTGTCAACGCAACCATACGCGACCGTTATATCGGTTCCGCGTCCGCCACTCCCAAGGTTGTGTTCCCGCAACTTTTGCGGCTCGCCCAGCACCACATTGCCAAATCCGAATATGGCGGCATTGTTGAGCGACGCATTCAGGAAGTCATGCAGGGCATTGACGCTTTTCCGGCGCATCTTGCCCTTGAGGAGCAGGGCGACTTTTTTATCGGCTATTACCATCAACGCAACGCAAACTATCAAAAATCCGTGAAGGAAAAGGACTAACCATGGCCGCGACACTTGAAAACCGCTACGAATTTGTGCTTCTTTTTGATGTGGAAAACGGCAACCCCAACGGCGACCCCGATGCGGGCAATTTGCCGCGCCTTGATCCTGAAACTGGTCATGGCCTCGTGACGGACGTATGCCTGAAACGTAAAGTCCGCAATTATGTGGAACTGACCAAAGAGAGTAAGACAGGATTTAACATTTATGTGCGTGAAAAAGCTGTCTTGTCCACAGTTCGCGGGCCTGCGTATGCTGCCGCCGCAGACAAGACAAAGGACGATGAAAAAGTGCAGGCGGCGCAGAAATGGATGTGTGCCAATTTTTATGACGTACGCACTTTCGGCGCGGTCATGTCCACAAAAGAGAACAACTGCGGCCAGGTGCGAGGGCCTGTGCAATTTACGTTCTCGTCCAGTATTGACCCTGTTATGCCGCTGGAAGTGAGCATTACCCGTATGGCTGTTGAAACAGAAAAAGAAGCGCAGAGCCAGAAAGGCGATAACCGGACAATGGGCAGAAAAAATATTGTGCCTTACGGACTGTATCGTCTGGAAGGTTTTGTTTCTGCCGCCTTGGCCAAGCGCACGGGCTTTTCGGAGGAGGATCTTTGCCTGCTTTGGGAGGCTTTGACCGCAATGTTCGAGCATGACCGCTCCGCCGCGCGCGGACTCATGAGTTCCCGCAAGCTAGTCATTTTCAAGCATGATTCCCCTCTCGGCTGCGCGCCCGCGCACACGCTTTTTGAACGCGTGTCGGTCAGACGCAAGGATGTGAACGCGCCAGCCCGCTCCTTTACCGACTACAAGGTGACTGTGAACACGAACAATCTCCCCAAGGGGATGGCGATTGAAGAACGGCTGTAACTGTCGGGCTTGTCATGGTTGCGGCTTTTGACAATGCCGAAGACCTGATCCAGCTTTCCGCCCTGCAGCATTATATATATTGTCCGCGCCGGTGCATATTAATTCATATGGAGCAGGAGTGGGCGGAGAATGTGTTCACCGCGGAAGGCAGGGTGCTGCATGAAAAGGCGGACAGCGGCCAACGGGAAAAGCGGCGAGATCTGCGCGTGGAAACGGGTGTGCTTTTGCGCTCCAACGCGCTTGGCCTTTCCGGCAAGGCGGACGTGGTGGAATTTCACCGTATAGACGGCAATTGGCTGCCTTTTCCGGTGGAATACAAACGGGGCCGTCCCAAAAAGGACGACACCGACCGTGTGCAGCTTTGCGCGCAGGCACTGTGCCTTGAGGAGATGCTCAACTGTGACGTTCCGAAGGGGGCTTTGTTTTACGGCAGTACACGCCGTCGCCAGGATGTCCTTTTTACTGAAGCGTTGCGGCAAAAAACGCGTGATGTGGCGGTTGCGGTAAGGATGTTGTTTTCGCAAAACACGCTGCCGCAGCCGCCCAACGACAGTCGTTGCGAACATTGCTCCCTGCGTGACGCCTGTCTTCCTGAAGTAAAACGAAACCGGGCTGCGCGATATATCGACGCCCTGTGCGGGCAGCAATGAAACACCTGCAAAACACGCTTTACATAACAACTCAGGATACCTACCTCTCAAAAGAGGGCGAGTGCGTTGTTATACACCATGACAGCAAGGTGAAAGGAAAGATTCCGGTGCACACGCTCGACGGGCTGGTGTTGTTCGGGCAGATTTCGTGCAGCCCTTTTTTGCTTGGGCACTGCGCCAAACACGGGGTGACGGTAAGCTGGCTGACGGAGTACGGCAGGTTTATGGCCACAATGCACGGCCCTGTTTCCGGCAATGTCCTGCTGCGCAAGGAGCAGTACAAAAAATCGGAAGATTTGGAATTTGCCGCGACCCTGGCGCGTTCCTTCCTCATCGGCAAACTGCACAATAGCCGTACGGTGCTGCGTCGCACCGCGCGCGATCGCCCTGATCCTTCTCTTGACGCTGCGGCTGACCATCTGACCTTTGCGCTGGAATGTATGAAGAAACCGCAACCGCTGGATATGGTGCGCGGCATTGAGGGGGAGGCGGCGTCCGTTTATTTTGGCGTTTTTGACCGGTTGCTCACATCCGGCGACCCGGCCTTTGCGTTTCATGGACGCAACAGAAGGCCGCCGCTTGATGCCGTCAACTGCCTGCTTTCCTTTTTATACACCCTTCTGACGCATGACGTGCGCAGCGCGCTGGAATCTGTGGGGCTGGATCCGGCGGTCGGCTTTCTGCATCGCGACCGACCGGGTCGCCCCAGCCTCGCCCTTGATATGATCGAAGAATTTCGCCCATATATAGCCGACCGCCTCGCCCTGACCCTGATCAACAAGGGACAGGTGACAGGTAAGGGATTTGTGCAGCAGAAATCGGGGGCTGTGGTAATGACCGAAGCGGCCCGCAAAGAAGTTCTGTTCGCGTGGCAACAGCGCAAGGCGGAGGAAGTGCAGCATCCTTTTTTGCAGGAAAAAATGCGGGTCGGCCTTTTGTGGCATGCTCAGGCCCGCCTGCTTGCCCGCCATCTGCGTGGTGATCTTGACGGGTATCCGCCTGTGGTCATTCGCTAAGCAACGTCAAGGGGCGCGTGATGATGGTGCTTGTCAGTTATGACGTCAATACGGAAGATAAGGCCGGTCGCGCGCGCTTGCGGCGCATCGCCAAACAGTGTGAAAGCTGGGGGCAGCGGGTGCAGTTTTCCGTTTTTGAATGTCTGGTGGACCCGGCGCAATGGACAGCGCTACGCGCCGCGCTTGTAAAAACAATGAATGAGGAAAAGGACAGTTTGCGCTTTTATTACCTTGGGGCAAGTTGGAAGAGAAAAGTGGAGCACGTTGGGGCAAAACCGGCGCTGGATCAAGAAGGCCCGCTGATTTTTTAGACCATAGACACCAGATGAAAAACTTGCGAGCATCGGAAGCGCACATTATTTTAGGGGAGGATGTCGTTCTCATAATACATTATATTCACGCGTAGTATTTTTAACCTATCAACATTTTTGCTGAAAAATATGGGCATTGATATTCAATGCCCGCAAACAACGCCCAAAACCAAACGCCAGCAAAGGAATCTGGTAGGGCGGTCACCCCTTCACGGGGGTGTGGATTGAAACTGTCAGCGGATCTCCCGCCTTGGATATGCCGGCGGTCAACCCTTCACGGGGGTGTGGATTGAAACATTGGCACTGTTTCTGATTTGGCGCATGTATCCAGTCACCCCTTCACGGGGGTGTGGATTGAAACATCATAATTGGGCATCAAACTTGTAATTGCTGCCGTCACCCCTTCACGGGGGTGTGGATTGAAACGCGGGAGAGGTGGTAAATTTTACCTTGCCGCGTGGGTCACCCCTTCACGGGGGTGTGGATTGAAACATGACGGATGCGGCCGATGAAGGCCAGGGCGACGTCACCCCTTCACGGGGGTGTGGATTGAAACAAAAAATACCCAGGCGTGGATGTAAGGCGCTATGGGCGTCACCCCTTCACGGGGGTGTGGATTGAAACGCGGGAGAGGTGGTAAATTTTACCTTGCCGCGTGGGTCACCCCTTCACGGGGGTGTGGATTGAAACCGTCCGCAACGGGGAAAAGGACGCCCAACTGGTGTCACCCCTTCACGGGGGTGTGGATTGAAACATCCGTGCCTTTGCGCAGGAATTTGTCATAGGCGGTCACCCCTTCACGGGGGTGTGGATTGAAACCAAGGTGTTTTGAAAGGCTCCCTTGACTATGACGTCACCCCTTCACGGGGGTGTGGATTGAAACAAGCGCTCAATCACATCCAGCACTGCGTTGCCGCCGTCACCCCTTCACGGGGGTGTGGATTGAAACAACAACTTGCCGCATATTATCTAACTTGGCTATATGAGTCACCCCTTCACGGGGGTGTGGATTGAAACTGATAGCTTCTAACGCTTTAATAACTGCTATCAGTCACCCCTTCACGGGGGTGTGGATTGAAACTCCATAAAGGATTTGTAATTTCGGTATGCCACCAGTCACCCCTTCACGGGGGTGTGGATTGAAACTGTCCATAATCTGACTTTCAATGTGTTCCTTGTGGTCACCCCTTCACGGGGGTGTGGATTGAAACAAGCTGCAAGCCTTTGGCGCGGGCAAGCGCATGCGTCACCCCTTCACGGGGGTGTGGATTGAAACTGCTTTGGGCTGTGGAAACCGTGCAGTTTCAGGCGTCACCCCTTCACGGGGGTGTGGATTGAAACTTAAGATTCCGCGCGCGTCCGGACAGGGGGATTTGTCACCCCTTCACGGGGGTGTGGATTGAAACGCCGGCCAGCGCATGAAGGGCATGAACGATATGCAGGTCACCCCTTCACGGGGGTGTGGATTGAAACATACGAGACGCTTTACCCGGCGATTGTGGGGTTGGTCACCCCTTCACGGGGGTGTGGATTGAAACTGGCTCATGCCGGCTCCTAGTGGCTGTGGTGGTGGGTCACCCCTTCACGGGGGTGTGGATTGAAACAAGGCTCTCTGGGAAATTCTCAAGGGCTTTGTCGGGTCACCCCTTCACGGGGGTGTGGATTGAAACACGTGTACATGCTTTACTTATAAAAACTCCCATCGTCACCCCTTCACGGGGGTGTGGATTGAAACAGGCATGTGGGAACCTTTGACCACGCGGAAATGGTCACCCCTTCACGGGGGTGTGGATTGAAACCCGTACAAATAGTTGGGTATCTGAAAGCGTTTTTGGTCACCCCTTCACGGGGGTGTGGATTGAAACCTGGGGGGCAGGACGGGGGCCGTAACGCCCCCGGTCACCCCTTCCCGGGGGTGTGGATTGAAACATCCATTACTGGCGGAATCCCTTGAATGGCGCTTTGTCACCCCTTCACGGGGGTGTGGATTGAAACAGCCAAGGGGAACCATTCCAGGATTCGTGCGTAAGTCACCCCTTCACGGGGGTGTGGATTGAAACATATTGCCGCGTTTGCGCGGAAAAAGCGCTACGGTCACCCCTTCACGGGGGTGTGGATTGAAACCGGCTTGTCCAGAGACTTATTCTCTTCGTCTTCCGTCACCCCTTCACGGGGGTGTGGATTGAAACACTCCTCCGCCGGAACGGCCACGCCTGCCGCGCGGGTCACCCCTTCACGGGGGTGTGGAT
>JAISZT010000108.1 GCA_031284485.1 Desulfovibrio sp. | reverse complement strand
CGCTGGTCTTCATCAAGCAGTTGTGCCGCCTGATCTTCAAAAACAGGCTGGTTTGCGGCTCTGGTGCTGGAAGTGTCGGCGGCCGCCGCCAGACCGTTGAGCGTTTCGCCGAGGGCCAGACGCGATTGCGAGGCGTCGGCGTCGCGGGTGATGTTGTTGAAGGCGTTCCGCGCGGACGTGACGGCTTCTGAACCAAGCGCCTTTTTCCAGGCGTCCCGCAGTCTTTCCGTTCTGATTTCCGACCGGGCGTGCCCGACGCCCAAGCCGCCGCCCAGAACGCCGCCTGCAATGAAGGATTCGACATTTTTCATTGCGTCAATGACGCGATCAACCCCCTGCCGGAATGTCTCTCCGCGCGCGACGGATTCAAGCCCCGCTTGCGTGAGTTCTTGCAGCCATTCCGTTCCGCCCTCTGATGCCCCGGCCACGGCGACGCGACGAAAGAAGGAACCGCCCGAACCAAGAATGCCTTTCAGGCCTAACGCGTCCAGGGCGGCGGCCATAACGCCGTAAACCCCTGACCATGTCGCCGCTTTATCCTTGTCAATCCCCTCCCTTATAAGCTCGTCATACATGGGCCCGGCTTCCATCGCCCCGCCGACAAGCCCACCGGCGGCTATGCCGAGTGCGCCTCCACCGGTGGCAAACGTCGCGATAAGCATGGGCACCATCGACATTGCGGCATCGCCTATCATTTCAACCATATATGCAGGGTTTTTCAAAAGTTCAGGATTATCCCATATGCGCCCCTGTTGCGGACTGCGCTTGTTTATCTCCCTTACCTTGGCATAGGCGTCATGGGCTACCTTGCCGAAGTAATCCTCTACACTCCCAAAGTCTGTCTGTACGCGGACGTCGTTGCCCTCACCGTCTTCCACGATTGTTTCCGACGGCAGATAATTGAAAATTGCTCCGAGCAGGGACGCAAAGCCGCCCGTCATTCCGGGGCCGGCTTTTTCCACAACACGGCGAATTGCCGCCCCGGTGCCTTGCTCGTCGAGCAGGTATTCGCTTTGCCCGTACACCATTGCGGGATCGAAACCATTGCTCCACGCTTCCGCGTCCCGCCGTTTCACGGACTCCGCAATTTGCACCGCCGTATCGAAGTCATGTCTCCAGACCTGGGCGGCTTCGGCATTTTCAGAAATATGACGCCATAGACGCTGATGGTCAGCGCTCATCTTTCCGGGGTTGAATTCACTGGCGATACTCCATGCCGTCTTGTAATTCCTCAGCGTCATGTCAAAGGGCATATTGAGCTTTTTCGCCAGATCAAAAGCTTGCAGGACTTCTTCCTGCGGATTGTCGCCAATGTGGTTCAGGCGAAAGGCCGCGCTTTTCCGCTCGTTCAGTTCCGCTTCCTCTTGCGGCGTCAACTCCCGAATAGCGCTCCATTCATCATCCTGTGCGCCTTCAAAGCTGCGCAGATAGGCGGCGTCCTGCAGCGGGGAGGGAAGGTCATAACGGTGCTGTTCAAGAGAAGCGCCGATGCCGGAGCGCGTATCAAGGGCGTCGCCTTGCAGTATCGGATCGGGCATGGGTTCCGGGGCTGGAGGATTAAGGCCGAAAGCCTCATCAAGGGCGGCGAGGGTTTTTTCCGAAAGGCTCATTCTCCACCCCATTTTTGCAGTGGGTCATCCAGTGGGGCGCGACGTTTTATTCCCCAGGCGTTCAGAATAATGCCACGCGCTTTCTCTATGTTCTCCGGCGTTTCCGGCAGGTCACGCTTTTCCAGGTATTGCCGTATTTCCTTAAGTTCCGTCTCGCTTGGCGGATTAGGCCCTTCCTCATAACCGCTCTCGTTCGCGCTCCAATGTGAATCCAATATAAATCCCGATTTACTGCGCCTTGCCAGATTCTCGTACCACCATGCCTCACGCGCTGCGGCGTTCTTTTCCCCAGGCGTTACAAGCCAGTCGGCGTACCGCATCTTTAGTTCCGCAATAAACCTTTCACCTTTTGTGCCCGGTTTCGTGTCAATTCCGGACTGCTTTATGTAGTAGTCAATATATGCGTTGTCCTGCCTTTCAGCGTTCTTTCGCTCCTGGCTCTGTGCAAGTGTGTGCAAATCTTCCTCTTTCACCGACGACAGGCTGGTGCCGTACTTGGCCATGACTTCTTCAATGGGCGTATTTGCAATCACTGCCTGTTTCGCCCGTTGATAGGCCACAGGATCATTTACTTCACGCGTCGGGGACAGCAGTTTTCTTTTGACGAGTTCGCGCTCTCCAAGCTGCTTTATGCGCGCCACATTCTTCGGTGAAGCGTCAAGCAGCAGGTCGTTCAGCTTTTGAATATTGAAATCTTTTGATTCAATAACCCGGTTTGCCTTTTCAAGACCCGCCAACCTCTCGCGTTTTTCCGTCGCTTCCAGCGCGGAATTGTCAACCCTGATTTGCTCCATGAACGCATCCTGCGCGGCGTTCATGCGTATGGGGTCATTGGCATAATTTTTGCGTATCCGGGCGAGCGCATCGTCAATCTTAAGGTCTTCATCCCGCACGGAGTTGGCAAGCAGAAGGCCGTATGTTTTATCCTCCCTTGTGATTTGTTTTTTCTCAACTTCGTCTATCGCGCTCACGCCTGCCGCGTACTTTGACGGACGGAGCATTCCTGTGCCGGGAACGTATTGCCTTTCCGGCTCGGACGATGCGCCGCCCGACGCTTTTCTGGGGTCATGGCCGACGACCTTCGGCTTTTTCCCGGCCAGCGCGTCGGCAACGCCCTGCTTTATATCGTTCTGGTCAAAGACATAATTGGCATTTTCATGTTTGGCGATGACGCCGACGACCTTTTCAAGCAATTCAGGACTGGTTTTCAGGTCAATGGGCTGGTTCACGCCGATGCCGGTTTCCCGCGCGATTCTTTTCGCGTACGCATCGGGATCGTTGCCGTCAGACCGGGGAGCATATATATTCATCATCTTTGCAAGCGTGTCCGCGTTCCCCCACTTGGCATCACGCTGATACGCAAGCAGACGCTCCGCGCTTGCGTTGAACCCGTCAGCCATGTTTCCAAATTTTTTATAGCTGCCACTGGCGTCAGTGACGTTGCCGGGGCTATTGTTGCGTACGCCACGGGGGAGTTTTCCGGCGCGTTCAGTGAGGAAATTCCTGGCTCCGGCAATGTCGCCGGATTGCGCCATCTCCCGCGCGCGCTCCATGACCATTGTTTCCGCTTTCCCGTCCAGCACTCCCAGTATGGCCTTGCGCCGCACTTCGGGAATAAGCTCCTCGTATTCCTTCAAAACGCCAATGGCCTGCATCGGGTCAGTAACGGCAAGCGCCTCAATGCCTTTCTCGAAAGCCTTGCCAAGCGACTCTCTTTTCTTGGCGGCTGCCGTTTCCGCGTCCCAGCCCTGCATCTTCGCAAACGCGTCACTGGCGATGTTTACGCTGTTAACGGCCAGTCCAAGCGTTTCGTCGCTAAAGTTGCCGGAGGCTATTATGTCAGACGCATTGAGTATGGAAGTGTTTGCCTGGTCAACCTGATAATTCATCATCTCCGACGTTTCGTGTGTGGCGACATTCCTGCCCCACACATGGAAAAACTTGCCGAACGTCTTCTCAGCCTTTGCCATTTGACGTTCATTCAGGACTTGCGGCGCTTCCTCGTGCCATTTTTTTCTGGCCGCTTCCTCATATTCGTTAAAAAGCCCCTTGGACTTGTCGCGCTTGCGGGTATTGAAAAGCCCGGTGTCCGGATCTTCGTACTGGTGTGAAAACTCTTGCTGCGTCTTCAGCAGATAGTCGTTGATCTGCACGTCGTCATAAGTCGCGGCAAATCGCTCGACTTCCTTGCTCAGCCCGGCAAGCTCGGCGGCCAGGGGATTGCCCACACCCCATGTGACAGGTTGCGCGCCGCCGCCGCCGCTGTACTTGAAGGATGAACCGATGGAGAGATCGTCCGGCGCTGTGAGTTGAATGACTGCCATCGCTACCTCCCGTCGTCCCATACCTGAATGACGCTTTCCGTGTTCTTGTTCTCATCGGGCCTCAGGCTGTTTCTGCCGATGCCGAGCAGCATTTTGCCTGTGCCCACAATGCCGCCGATAAGCTGGTTCGTGGCGTTCCAGTCCCATTGACGCGCTTTTTCATAGAGCGCGTTCACCTTGTTGCCGGTCTGGATGCTGACATTGGCGGTCTGCATGGCGGCGTTGTAATAAAGGCGCTCAAGATTGCGCTGATCCTTGGCCGCGTATGATTGCAGCACGGCATCGGCGCTGTTTCCCGTTATGCCGCCCTTGGAGGCCATCACCCTGTTCATTGAGGCAATGCGTTCCTGCTTGGAAACCATGTCTTTGAATTCAGCGGCGTATTGCTTTTCGATAAGCCATCCCTGAATTCGCCCTTCCTCCATCTGGCTTTGCGCGGCCTGTCGGTATGAAGCGGCGTTGTATTGCGCGTTGGCTATGCCTGTGCCGGTCTTGATGCCGGTAGAAAGGCCGCCGACCATGGCCCCGAAACCGTTACTTGATATTGTGCTTGCAAATCCGCCCATACCGCACCGCCTTACGGCTTACCCTGCTCAATCTCGTAAGAAATTGACACGATGTATAAAGGGAAGGGTTCACGTTGCCTGACGGTTATCAGCCCGTCATATGTGCTGTTTCCGGACAGCGTGATTCTTTTGTTTTCCGTTGTGCACGGCGGCGGGTTCCCGCCGACAGCGCCGTGGGGAAAGGAAATTATTTTCTGCCATTCGCCGTACTCGCCAAGATACCCGACAAGCGGTTCGTCCTGTTCGTATTCCGCGCGCACTTCTCCGTTGATGCTGCCGAGACAGCGCAGAACAAGCCCTATGACGCGCTTCTTGAAATTGACGCCCTGACCTTGTGCCATCGGATAACTGACGCGCATGGGCTGCGCTATGGCCGTGTAGGGCAACCCGGCGACAAGCCACATACCGGCCTTGATTTTGTCAGACAATATCCGGCCGTCGGCGTTGACTACAAAGTCTCCGAGATATGAACCGTCGGCCATCACCTGCACGGTGCGCCCGACAAGATGCGTCATGCCGAAGGACATGCCGTCATTTTCAGCGACGCCGGTCAAATGGCTGTCCACAAATGTGCCGAAAGTGGCGTCTTCGGATTGCAGGTCAAAAGGCGTATCAAGATATTCGATGCAGCCGACGCCGTTGCGCAGGACGAAAACCCAGAGTTGATCGCCTTCGGGATGGGGAATTATCGCCCCTGACTTTATCTGCCCGTCCGTCCGGTGCTGGTGCCAGGCATAAATCTGTTGGTCACGTATATAGGTGCATCCGGCCAGCGTCCCGTCCGCGAGTATGCACCACGCTATCGGCTCCGGCTCCGCCATGGAATGCATCTCGACAACGCCCGCCTGCGTCGCTTCCTGACTGAGCAGATTGAGCGGCGCGGATTTAAAGCGGTATCCGAAGTCCTGATAATCCAGAGTGTAGATGTTTACGCCCGTCCTGCTGCAAAACATGGCTGACGAACCGAGCAGTATCGCCTGAACGGAATTGCTGCCATAGGATGACTGCCGCTTGTGCCCGGCTGTTTCCGGAGTAAGCGGCGAATCAAGGTCGCGCCCCTGAATGCGAATCTCCGAAGCGTTCGTCCCGATAACAAGCTGCTCCATGTCAAGCATCCACATGATGGGGTTGACGCGCGACCCGTTTATCCGCAGGAAAATCGCGTCTTCGGCAAGCGGCGGATCAGTGCTTTCCTTTGCCGTATTTATCCTGAAATCGTTGTAATTCGCCAGCCGCGACATCCACACGTTAAGCGGCTGTTTCGGCGTCGCCGCGTAAATCAGCCTGTCTTCATAAATGCGTACTTTTGAAGGCCAGTTGCCCTCCGTCCATGGCAAATTGTCGGGGGCGGCGGATTGCAGAAACGACATGGGCTGATACGCCCATGAGGTCGCGCTTAGGCGCTCCAGCTTCCACGTCTGCATCAACGGATGGGCAAAATATATGACGTCGGCGGACTGCACATAGTTCAACTTTGTGAGGTCAAGCCCGTTCAGCAGTGGACAGGGCAGTTCCAGCGGATTGCCTGCGCCGTCGACGACCTGGCCGTTCTGCGAGAAAAAACGAACATACCCTGTGTTGCCAAGCTCAAGAATGTATGATTGTTTTTCAGTGCCGTTGAAATCAAACGGCACAAGCCTGATGCCGGAACTCTGTTTGGAATGCGCGACGAACCGCATGCCGGGACGTTTGTAAATTCCGCCCGTAGGCGGCACAATGAAATTTCTGCATATGCGCAAGCCGACGCCGTACTTGGCGAAATCGACGCGCCCTTCCAGCGTGGGAGAGAGCAGCCCGCCGATAAATGAGTGCAGGTCAGGAAAAATTTTCGGCATGTCAGTACCAGCGTGTATTCGTCAGCAGGTCGGGCATGTTCTGGGGCATGGTGTCGGTTTGCCTGCCGTCACAGCCACGAGCGATCATTTCCAGCATCACGACCTGATTGGCGTGTAACTTCTCCCCGTCGCGCGAACCGGTCACCTTGTAATACAGTCTCGCGGCGATCATTGCGGCAAAGTAGTCCCTGAACTGAGGCGTCATTTCATACGACGTGACTTCATCCCGTATGTAGACAATCTGCAGGCGCGGCCCTTCGTTGCAGAGCAGCTTTTTTCCGTAAACGATATATGTCGCGGGGGGAATCGTGTTTGCAATTCCGTTTATGGACGACGGCCACTCAAATTCTTTGGTTTCCCACCAGTTGCTTGCCCTTTCCCCTATCACCTCAACGGATACGATTGAACCGAGATCGCCGGGCAGCTCGTACATTTTCCGGAAACGTCTGTCGCGCGGCTTTTCCGCCAGTTCGTTTAGCTGGGCGACCGTCATGGCAAAAGACCACGGATGGCCGCCCAGCAATGATTTAAGGACGGAATCATAGACCTGGGAGCAGAGCTTTGCGTTTTTGGATTCGTCGTCAGGGTCAAGGATGGTGTCCTGACCCATGTACAGCAACGCATTGTTGATTATCTCCGTTCTGCCCACATCCATTTTTTTACGCCTTGGCGGTGAGGCCGGTAACAAGTTCAACAAGGGAAGCCTTGTCGGCATCCCTGGCAGGCATGGCCGCCGGGAAGAACTGCGCTATCCATTGCCGAAGTTTGGCCTCCGACATACCGGCAATCTCTTTACCCGTGAGCTTCGGCGACAGCGACGGATCGTGTTTTACCTTCGCCTCCTTGTGCCCCTCGATGAACTGCGGATACGCCTTTGCGATATCCTCGGACACGGACATGCCTTCGCGATAAATCGCGGTGCCTGTGCCGCCCATTATGGAGAACGTCTTTTTGACTATCGGCATGTCTCACTCCTACTTTGAAGGCGGACGGCTGATGTACGTCGGGAATACGTCAACAGCCCCGGACGTTGCGGCGGCTGACGCGCCGATGGTGATCTTGACCCACGGCTTTGCGGACGGGGGCAGAATGAATTCGCACAGCAGATCGTCGCCGACATAGGTCGTCGCCGCTGCGGGGCCTGTGTAGACCGCCGTTCCCAGCGTCGTAAACGTCCCGGTTGCCGTTTCGCTGTGCTGGACTGTCAGCGTCAACACCTGCGAAGCGGGCGCGACATAGCTCCCGCCAACCGGAACAGCCACGCGGATGCCGGTGCCGCCTTGAGAATTATCAAAACGTGACGGGTTGTTTGCCGTTTGATTTCCCGCCACCTGTGCGGCGGTTATGGCCTGGGCCTTGGCGAAGTATTCCCCGTAAGGGCGTACGTTGCTTTTCCACATGATGAATGCTCCTTGCGCCTTACGCGGGCACGGTTATGTTTGTTTCCGAACCGTCCATGAAATTGTAGGACGTGACCACCGGAACGCCGTTCCATGACTCGATGCCGTGATTGACGGCGGTATCGCCGAAGGTCGTTTCAAGGCGTTGCACCTTGCCGATTTCCTGCAACCACAACTTGACCTTGGGGTGACACATGATCAGCGTTTTTCCCGCCTCACCGACGCGCGCCGCCAGCAAGGCTTCATCCACCATGCGGGCGGTGAAGGGAGTCGCCCCGGCCATGTCGATGTTGACGATGGAACTGATGTTCCGGAAAGACAGCATGCGCATGCCGATATAGGTTTTCATGCGCAGGCCGTAGCCCAGCACGTTGTAATAGCGGTGCGCGCTGTTGGCGTTGTGGTAGAGCTTGCCGCCGTTGATCGGCTGCATGTCCAGGAAAGTGTCCCGCTTGAAGCACAGCGGCGAATACAGCCCGGAAAGATTGGCCTCGTCGAAACGCGCCACAATCAGGCTATAGTTTGCGTTTGCCGAGCCCCCGGCGTTGAGCATGGTGTCGTGTCCCGCTTTGGCCCCGGCCAAAGCGAAGGGCAGCAGAGCGTTATAAATAACCTGCTGTTCCACATCCATGCCCGTCTGACGTTCAAAGCTCACACGGTTTTTCCCGAAGTATTTATCCGGCCCGCCCTCCAGCAGCGCCGTATCTTCGGGCACGAACATTTCCGCGCCGAAGACCGCCAGTTCGGAACGCCGCAAGCCGTCCGTAATCTGGATTTCAGGCAGCGGGGAGTTGATGTCCAGCGCCTGAGTCGGCCCGCTGATAGACGTGAGCGCGGAGCTTACGTCCCACAACTGATCCGATGCCTGTGTGAAAGGCATAGCTTTCACAATCGGCGAGTTTTCCGTGATGTTGTCAATCTGGTTCACGAAAGCCTTGGACTTGCCTATTGCCAACTGATTTAACGTGTTACCCATTACCGGCATGACTATTTACCTCCAAACATAGATTTGAACTTTTCTTCAAAGATTTCGTCTGACGACCCGGAGCCCATTGCTGACGGGGCAGACCCAGTTACAAGCACGTCCTCACGGAAATGCTTGCCGATGCTGTTAAAGATTTTCACAAAGCGTGGATCGTCGCCCATTATGTTTATAATGCCGGACATTTCCTTCTCAGATAGCCCCGCACCCTTGGCCGATGCCATGAATCCGCGCCGCGCCTGCTCACTGAATTCAGTGAACTGCGCGTCACCGCCCAGACTCTTTACAAAGTCGCGCTTGACGGCTGCTCGGTATTCCTTGATTGCGTCCGCTTCATTGCGCTGCGCGGCCTGCATTTTGTCCGTAAGCCACTTGTTGACCTCCTCGACCACCCCCTTGGCCTGCTTCTTTGACAGCCCAAATTCATGAAATTTTTTTGTCGCTAAAGCGTAGTCAGGGCTGCTCTTGTTGATCTTGTCGCCAAGATCGAAATCGCCATACTCGTCAGGCGAATTCGGCACCCCGGCCAGCGCTCGCAACTTCTGTTCAAATTGCGCCCGCTGCTCATCTGTTGCGTTGTCCGGGAGCGGCGCAAGCCCGTCCGCGCCCTGAACAGGCAAAGCGGCGGGAGTGGCCGCTGGCGTCTGCGCATCGGCGTTATCCGGAGCAGTTGGGGCGTCGCCGCCGCCAATATCAGTCGAGCCGAGAATAGGCCCGCCGGCATCCGGGGTGTTGGTGTTCAGCACGGGCGCGTCAGCGCCGGGGGCATCATTCGTCATTGTCATACAAGGCTCCTCTTGTTTCGTAATTTTCCAACTGGATATACAAATCGCGCAAACACGTTATGAGTTGCGCTTTTTTTTTGAACTCCGGGTCACTGATGCTCAAAACCGTATCCATGAAACAGGCATAACGCAGCCATTTCTTGAAAACCTGTCCGCTGGGCGTGGAAAGCGCCGTCCTGATATGCGAGCACAGAACCGCTTCCTCTTTCCGGCGCGCCGCCAGCTCTTCGTGTATATCGTTCTCAGGCACTTAAAGCCCCCGCGTTTTGCATCAGTTGTTGAACGGGCGATCCTGTTTCCGGCGCGACGCTCAGTTGTCCGTATCCCTGCAACAATCCCTGCATGGCCTGCTGCTCCTGCTGTTGCCGCATGGCCGCCTCTTGCGCCTGCATGCGCTGTTGGCGCATGGCCTGCACTTCTTCAAGCTGGCGTACGCATGACTGTGGAAATCCGCCCTGCTCCAACAGTTTATAAATTGTGCCTTCTGTGTTGATCAGGTCTAAGGTTTGACTTGCAACAGCCTGATCAACCTGCGCGGACACTGACAGGACGCCGAAAATATCATTCAGCGTTTTCAGCATGCGTTGCGTCTTGTTGTTGTTCTGGGCATGCACCAGCGGAGAAATGTATTTTATGTCCAGACCCGCGCCTTTGAGTTCGTCAGGCAGCGGGGGGAGAACGCCCGGAGTTTTGCGCTTTATCTCGAATACACGGGCAATAAGGTTGTTGAATTCCTCCTGCTGCTGATTGATCAGAATCGGAGCAAGAAGAAAACTTTTCTCTGTGGCAAGCTGTTCAATCTCCATCGCTGTCGGAGTGCCGTGCCCGCTCTGCGTCCGGTTGTGGATCATCAGAAACAGGTCATAGAAGAACGCCTGCTTGATGTCCTGCTTCGCCATTTCCAGCAGGTCAAGGCCGTCTTTCATGTTGCCGCCGAACTGGAAGGGCTTGAAATCGTCAGCGGACGTATTGCCGTCCTTGCGGAACAAATTGACCGCATAGGGCGCGTAGTTGAGCTTGCCCATGATGCCGCGATCCGGCATGAGCATCGGCGGCGCTATCGAAAGCTGACCGGCCTGCAACATGAGTTTTTTGATTTCATTCACCAGCAGCACGTCGGCAAGGGCCACCGTGCCGGGCGAGAAGGAGTAGGGCGTACGGCTGTCGGAATACGCCCTGGTCACGACATAGGGCATACTGTCAAAACCGCTTTCGTCTATCAGATGCCCTTCGCTCGGCTCAAAATAATAGCTGGCATAGGCAAGCCTGTTGTTGCCGACGATGTTCTCGTAGCCCGGCGCTTTCTTCACCACGGCATGAACAATCGTCATCCTGTCGAAGATGTTCGCTTCCTTGTTGTCCACAACCTTCTGGACGGTCTTTGACAGCTTGCGCTTGCCGAACAGTTCAAGCGCCTGCTGGTACGTGACGCTCATTTCGCGGAACACGCAGTTCACGCGCCCGGCAAAGTCGTTCTGGACATAAATTTCATCCGGCGGAACGTCACGGTAATATGTCCCGATGTCCTTTGACTCGCCTATAAGCATGCATTGCATTCCGTACATGCCGATGTTTTTGTATGTGTTGACCTGCTGTGTGTAGAAATTCTTTTGGGTAAAATCGTTGAGAATTATTTTCTCCACATTCTCCAGCCACTTCGCGACCGGGCCCCACTTGGAAAGGTCATCGCCGCCGCTCCCATCCGCTATACGCATTTCAAACCACTGGTCAGATGGAGGCGTTACGCCGGACAGCATGCCGGAAGAAAAGACGGTAATGCACTGACGCGAGGTGTTGTCGATATCGCGCTTGTCGCGGTGCAGACTGAGGTATTCGGAATCGCGAGCGGCGCTGACAGGCTTTTGAAACATGTTCATGCGCTCCGACTCGAACGTGGCGACAAGCCTCCATACTTCGTCAAACGGCTGCCGCTCGGTTTTCATCGCGGCAAGCTGCTGATTCAGGCGTGTGACGAATTCCGTTTTGCCGTCCATTACAAATCCTCTTCCTCGTCCTTTTTCTTTGTGCTGCCCAGGACGACGTTTTTCACCGTCAGGCCGTCCATATCAGCGCCGGCTTCAGACGTTTTGATGTTCTGCCCGGCAAGCTGCTGCTGGCGAAGCTCTTCGCGTTTACGTGCTTCTTCGATACGCGCCTTTGCCTCCGCGCTTTCAGCGTCGGCGGCGGCTTGCGTCTGGCGCAGCAAATCATAGTTGGTCGTGTCCTGCTGCGGCATACGCGGTGTCATCATGTATGACCCTACGGCGGACAGCGCGGATACCGCCGTGCTTATCAACATTGCCGAACCCATTCCGATTCCCATGTTTCACCTTTACCCCAGGTAATACCTGCGTACAGAAGCAGGCCCTTCAAACGTCTTTACGCTTCGCGACAGACTCATTTCTTTCTGCAACTGATCGCGCATCTGTTTTTCAGATGTGGCGCGTTCTGCCGCCGCCTTTTCCGCCGCCGTCGGCATTTTCTCAATAACCCCTTTTTCGACCGCTTTCGCGCCAATAGGGGTTAACACCTGCTCTTCGTATGTCGTTGCGTTGTTTGCCTCTTGCAGTTGTGCGCCCACGACATCACCCCAGTGTATTAACCGCGATCATTGCGTCTTCGTCTTCGGCCAGCACATCACGCGAGCCAAGCATTTGCCTGCGCAGTTCATCACGGCGATCCGCTTCGGCCTGCGCCTTGGCCTTTTCCTCCGCCGCAAGTTCCGCCTTTTGCCGGGCAAGATCCGCCTGCTGCTGCTGATACAAAGCCGCGCTGTTGTCACTCTGCCCGCCGCCTTTTCCGCCGCCACCGCCCATATCAAACCTCCAGTGCTCGTAAATCGTTTATTGACAATACAGCGTCACGCATCTTTCCGTGTATGTTCACGGCCTTCCTGAGCGTAGCGACCTTTTTGTAGCCAATGGCATACGCTACCTTTAAGGCGTGGCCGTAGCAGGCAGGCGTAATGCCGATTAATTGTTCTATGCCAAGTTTTTCATGCAGCAGGCACGCCAGCGCCCTGCCGCTCTTTATGTGCTCATCCGTTATCGGCTTTGTAAGCGTCGTAAAATGTGCAATGAAATTCTTCCCCGTCTGTGTGCCGCTCTCGAACCATGCCGCGCCGATTGGCGTTCCGTTGTTTTTGTAGATGCAAAAGAACAGCCGTCTTCCGCTCTTGACGAAACTTCGCCACTCGGTGATTTCCGTCAGATACCCGCGCGGCCTGTCATAGAACAGCGCATCTTCGAAACCGCAATAGCGAATCCGGCAAAGCATGAAGTCAATGGCGTCGTCGTCCATATCGCCGTCTTCTTTGCAATACCAACGACAGTAGCAATCAACCGAAGAAAGATGGCTGAAGCCCATCGGCGTACTCCTGCTGTTGACTGTAATAGGAATCCAGGACTCCGGCGCTTGTTTGCGCATACTCCTGCCTGCCCTCAATGCGTGGCATTACCGGCATGGCGAATGTAAGGGCCAGGGCGTCGGCAAGGTCTGGGGAAAAGCCAAGGCGCTCGACAATCTTGTCTTTGGCCTCAAGTTGTATTTTTCCGGCGGCGTTGAACTGGTATGTCGGCGCTGAAAGCTCTTTCAGCAGCCGTGAATTGTTCGGTATGGAACCGCCCGCGCGAATCCACTCACGCATCAGGAACCACATTTCAGAGCGGCGATTAAGGAACTTCGCCTCGCTCAAAGCCTTGCCGCCAAACGGAACTTCGACAACGCAGGGCAGCACCTTGTTGGCGATGTCGATAACGCCTTGCCCCTGCCCGGCGTCTATGAAAATCATTTCCGGATGATGCTCATGCCAGAAGGACACAAGCCGTTGCGCGATATCCACGCTGTCGAGGCCGTTAAAAACAAGCGGCTCGAACGCAAGCAGCCCGCGACGCGGGAAGAATACCGTCGAATCAGACCCGAAGCGAGCGACGTCAACGCCCACAACCATCGGGACGGCACGCACGTCACGATGGCTTATGGCGCGCTCCGTTGCCAGCACAGCGTCGTTGATGGAGATAAGCACATCGTCGGCGGAAGCGGAGAAATCGCAAAGGAATTCCTGCCGGAAGGCGTTCTCGCTCATTTCCGCTTTGAGCTTCTCAAGTTCCTCATGGCTGATCGCGTCAGTATCCGTCACGCGGTACATGAACGCTTTCCAGTCTCCGGACAAATCGCGCTGTGCATGGATGTAAATTTCATGGAAAAGATTTATGCCCTTTGGAGTACCGATAAAGACTGCCCAGCCGCCACGGTCGGCAAGGGCGGGACGGATGATCTCCTGCCAGACTTCCTGACGCATCTGCGCAACCTCATCCATAATCACGCCGTCAAAGTACATGCCGCGCAGCGCATCCGGGTTGTCAGCGCCGAAAATCCGGATCTTTGCGCCGTTCGGCATCTGAATAGTAAGCTCCTGCTCATTGACATGCCTGCCCGGCAACGGCGCGGTATAATGCTTCAGATATTCCCAGGCAATCGCCTTTGCCTGATTTCGGTACGGAGCCACATACCCGTAAACGGCGCGCTCCTTGCCTGATGTCAGGGAATGCTTGATAAGATGGTTGACCGCCAGAACGGTTTTCCCCATGCGCCTGTGAGCAACCAGCACAACAAAACGAGTTGCATCCATCTTGCTGTGCAACTCGCGCTGTATCCTGCGCGGGGTGTAAGGAATCGTGATTTCTATTCCTGCCATTTTATTACCAAAGTCCCATTAACTTCCTGCTGTTCCGTAAACATTCCCAAATGCTTGGCGACGTCCGCCAGCGACGCCCGTTTGTCCACCAGCTTGACCTTGCGAACCACGCCGGGCAGGTCGCCGCCCAGTTCCACCGTTTCCACTCCGGCAACCGCAGCAGCCGCGTCGTCCGGCCATTCGGACATTGGCTTTAACATACCGTTGTCGCTGAATAATTGCCGCACATCGGAGAAGGCGAACCGGGCGTACTGCAAAAGGACTTTTTCCGCTGTAATTTCCGTCTTCCGTTCCCGCTTCATCAGGGCAGCCTGGAGGGCCTCGGAAACTGTAGTTTTCTGAAGTAACTCCGCGCCGATATGATATGCCGTTTTCACGCTGTACCCTGCTCGGATCGCGGCCTGTGTCGCGTTCAGATCGACCAGGTATTCAGCGACGAACATGCGCTGTTTCGCGGTGAGTTTTCTTTTTGCCATCGTCAACCCTGTCTAAGAAAGAAATGTTTTATTACAAGGTATATTACAGTACAGATGACGCCGCCTATTGCCATTATTACCGCCGTGCTTCCTGTCCTGTACTGGTCTTTTGCTTCCAGTGTGCGCATCCTCATGGACAAGTCTGACAGCCCGTCCCCGTGGGCTTTTATCTGTACTTTTTTCAAATCATCGACCTTTTGATCAATGCGAGCGAGCGTCTGTTTTATTTCCATGACCTCTTTGGTCAGTTGGTCGTTTCTCATGGCTTGCCCTCAGTTGAACCGTGTGCAGCCTTTCATCTTTTCAAACGTCCGGGAGCCGCTTATGCCTAGGATTCCGAAAACCATGTACAACAGTCCGTCCGCGTCAATCGCCGGCAGTTTCACTTCCATTCCCCTGATGGCGCAGTACATCTCCACCACCGGCTTGCCTAAAAACAACCAGGCGAAGGCCGCCGCCCCTATCCATCCGAAAGCCGGACGCCAGCCGGAGACGAACCAGTTGGTGCTGGCCGCCTCCACCCTGTTTATTTCAGCCTGCCCGGCGTCCTGTGACTTGAGCGCGTCAAGCACGGCAAGCTCGCCTTTTTGCTCAAGCTCAAGCAGGGCCAGCTTGGCCTTGTCAGCTTCGGCCTTGTCCGGGAAAATCTTGTCGATGACTGTGGAAAAGAGGCCGAAAACCCCCATCACATCACTCATAACTACACCTCAACACCGTGGATATAGGTTTTCAGGGCGCGGCAACGGTTCAGCCAGCCCACGATAAACGGTCGGTAATCGCGTCCGTCAGAATATGGCGAATTGTCCGCAAGCATCTGATGGAATGCCCTGCGCTGCGCGATTGCCGCCTCGGCAAGCGCAATATCCGCATTGCCTATATCGACTATGGCTCGGACGCGGGCACGGGTGACAGGGCCAATTTTGCCGTCATCGTCAACGGCTGTACCGGGGAACGAGTTGCAGGCGCGTTGGAGAAACTTCACGGTCTGTGTCCGGCCTGTGTTGACGGCGGCATCATAGGTGACAATGGCAACGCGAGGGGAAAGGGCGTCAAGATTGAGTTTGTCCCAGAAAGCCCGCTTGAAAACGTCTTTGGCCTTTCCGGGAGTCATGGCAAGGATGTCTGCGCGGCTGATAACGCCGTCACCGTCAATGTCTATGCCCTCGTCTTTGATAAACCGCAGGGACACCCCGTAATTGGTGATTCCACCAGGATCGTTTTTGTGCTCTGTTAATCCACCTTCAGCCGGTGCGGTGAAGGCATGTGCAAGATCAAAAATTTTGCTCATGGCTTTTCCCTCTATTTTGAGGAAAGCCTAACACGCATGGATCGGGCAAAAATCTCCCAGCGTGGTACAGAAGGGTACAGAAGGGTACAGAAGGACTTGACAGGTTTTTTGAGGAAACGAATTTTTTAATCAGAATCCTCAGAATCCTTTGCCTGACACTCTCGCCAGACCTGAAGGCGCATGGTTTCCGCGCTGTAACGCGTTCTCCCGTCGCTGTCCAACTCAACGACAACCGGCGCGCCAGCGTCTATCCATGCCCGTACAGTCTCATGTCCAACGCGGAATTCTTTTGTGATTTCAGCCAGTGACCGTAATATTTTGGGCGAATATACAATGCAATCTGATGTTTTTTGACGTTGCATTTCAATTCCGTTTCCCATATTAATCTCCTGTTAATCTAGGCATTTGCCGTGCTCCCCGTTCAGCATCCGGACAGCGGTGACAATGAGGTGCATCGCCTCCTTCGCCGTTTCTTCTTGCGGCATGCCCTTTTCCACCGCCTGGACGAGTTCGCCGTATTCTGCCCCTACACGTCCAAGGGCCTGATATATGCCCTCGGCAAAGACGGGGTGCTTTGCGCGGGCGAATTCGATTTCGCGGGCAAGGTCGCGCACAAGCTCCATGCCCGTCAGCAGGTTTCCGTTGCCTATGGCGAGCAGATATTTATCCTGCATGGCTTTTTACCTCGTACACCTCAAAGGTTAGCGCAGGCCACAGCTCAACGGTTTCGCTGTCGAGATAGCCCTTGATTGCTTTCCACGCGCGTTCCCAACCGCGCGCCCAGATGCAGGCATAGCCGCAAGTCAGCAAAGTGCGCATCATGGCCTCTTGTGCGTCCGACAGTCTGCCGGTTTCCGCCTTCAGCTCGACAAACAGGCCATGCAACTTGCCGCGCGGGGCAGGTATGAAAATATCCGGCACACCGGCCTTGACGCCCTCAGCTTGCAGTTTTGCCGCAACCTGGATAAACCTGTGCCCGCCGTTGGGAATGGCGAAAGCTGCGGCAAGCTCCGGGTATTTTGCTTTGTGCAGGCCGAAGCAGCGGAACAGGGCGACCTGTTCAGTGTGCTCACTGGCGCATGGCATTGCGTTTTTTTTTGGCATTTCGTTTTCCTCACATCGCAAACAGTTCAAATCACCGTAAAATCGAATCCAGCAAGGGCAGGTCATGCCGCTCACCCGTACTCGTCGTTACGCTGGAGTTCGTCGTCGTTCCTGTATTTGCTTTTCTCCACCAGAGCCACAAAGCAGCTTGGGGAAATGAGCTTGTCAAAGTCGGCAATGTAAACCCTGCCGTCAGAAAGCGCCCTTCTTCCCGTCAAGAGGTCTCTGGTGCCGGCGTAGGCAAAATATTTCCCGAACCATGCCAGACGGTATTCCGGGCTGTCCTGGCTTTTCAGACTTCGCAGTCTTTCCCCGGCGTCCTTCCACCGGGCGCTGATGTGCTCTTTCCGCGTTTTGTTCAGCATTTTGACCTGGGGATGCCCCGGCAAAGCCTCGTGGTAAAGCTCGATGATTTTCCGGTAAGGGCAGCTTGCTGTTTTCGCGTCCGGTTCGTTTTCAGAGTTTTCAGACTCGCTCTCGTCAGTCTCCGGCTTTGCCGGGGACAGAGAAGACGAAGTCTTCTTTTCTTCTTCTTCAGACTCAGATTCAGATTCAGAGTCAGCCAAATTTGCCAAATCTTTTT
>JAISZT010000038.1 GCA_031284485.1 Desulfovibrio sp. | reverse complement strand
CAACCAATTGTTTGTTTGACTCATCCATGCAAATCATAGGAAAATCAGAAGTATATGGACGGTGATAGACCTCAGGCACATCCTCCATGCAGGCTACAAAGGCTGCATTCCCCTTGGGCGGGATTTTCCAGTACTTTTTGCGGTGAGGCTGCAATTCGTTTTTTTTAATGCCCGCTGTATTTTGTTGCCATGATGCCTCCCGTGTTGCTGGTGACATCAAGGATACACCCATTATGATATTTTTACAATTTTAAATGTTACACGGTACTAGCATGACATTAGCAATATGTTCGCACCGCACAGAAAAAGGCGGTTAGATTTTTGTATCTAACCGCCTGAATTTATTCTGGTTGCGGGGACAGGATTTGAACCTGTGGCCTTCGGGTTATGAGCCCGACGAGCTACCGAACTGCTCCACCCCGCGTCACATTCACCATTGTGGTGAAGAAAAAAAAAAGTTATCTGTATTCTCATGTAGCGTCAAGAAAAAATTTTCAGAAAAAAGTTTTGGACTGTGAAACGTCATGAAATGCAAGGTTTGTCAGGCCCAGGCTGTAGTGGCGCTGAAAAGCCACAATACCGCCTTCTGCGCCGCGTGCTATAAAAAATATTTCGCCCGGCAGGTGGAGCGCGGCATTGACGAGCAGCGCCTGTTCACACGAAACGACAAAATCCTGGTGGCCCTTTCCGGCGGCAAAGATTCGCTTGCCCTCATGCTGGAATTGTCGCGTCAGGGCTATAATGTCACCGGGCTGCACATTGATTTGGGCATTCCCGGTTCATCGGCCGCAGCGCGCGGCGTGACGGAGCGTTTTTGCGCCAAACACGGCTTTGCCCTGCACATCAAGGAAATGGCGGCCGAGGGGCTGCCCATCCCTCTTGTCAGGCAGCGCCTGCACAGGCCCGTCTGTTCTGTCTGTGGCAAGATAAAACGGCATTATTTCAACAGGATTACGCTGGAAGAAGGTTTTGATGTTCTGGCCACGGGCCATAACCTGGATGACGAGGTGGCGCGTCTTTTCAGCAACACCCTGCGTTGGGATGCGGACTATCTGTCCGATCAGGGGCCCATGCTGCCCGTTGCTCCCGGTTTTTCCCGCAAGGTCAAGCCGCTTTGGCGGCTTACGGAATTTGAAACCGCCAATTACGCATTTTTGTCGGGCATTGAAACTCACTATGCCCTTTGCCCCTACAGCCCCGGCGCCAGTTTCACCGTTCTGAAAGGTTTGCTGCAGCGGCTGGAAACGGCCATGCCGGGGCGCAAAATAAGTTTTTACCAGGGCTTTCTCGCGCGGGGCAAACCCGCGTTTGCAAGGCAAAGCGCCAAGGAATCAACGCTTGCGCCGTGCCCGCAGTGCGGCTTTCTTACCTCTTCCGGCGGAGACTGCGGGGTGTGCCGCATACGCGCGATCCTGCGCGAAAGCGGGGGCAACAGGGATGAATGTGTCTGATTTTATCCATAAAGCTATGCGGCGCAGGCTGTCTGCGGGCAATATAATAAACTGGCTGTGTCTTGAAGGCATGCGTGTTTTCGGCAAGGCGTGGGGCACGGCGCGTCTGCGCTGCAAGGCTGCGCTGTTTGGCGTGCCCGTGGGCAGGGGAACGCGCGCTCACGGCCCTGTGGCCCTGATGCGCTGGCCGGGTGGGCAGATACGCATAGGCGAAAGGGTCATCCTGATTTCTTCCTGGCGGCGGGCGACAGCCGCAACTCTGGCGGCGCCTGTGCGGTTGAGGGTTTTTGGCGACGGCGCTGTCATTGATGTGGGCGACGGCGCGGAACTGAGCGGTACGTCCGTTACCGCGCGCTCAACGCGCGTCACCATAGGCCGTGGGGTGATGATCGCGCCCAACTGCGTGATCACGGATTCGGATTTTCACGCGCTCTGGCCGCCGGAGGCGCGCCGCGGCAGCCCCGGCTATGAACGCGACGCGCCTGTGACTGTCGGCGATTATGCTTGGATCGGCATGAACTGTCTTGTCCTCAAGGGCGTGAACATAGGCGAGGGGGCTGTTGTGGGAGCGGGCAGCGTCGTCACCCGCAATGTGCCGCCGCGTTGCCTTGCCGCCGGGGTTCCCGCCCGTGTCGTCAGGCAGTTGAACCCCGAAGAAGGGGAGACTTGATGTTTAGTATGCCACTGTAAGTTATATAGAAAAAATATTTTTGAGAGTGTCCATCAATAGATAGTTTTGGCGCAAAAAATTTATTTTAAGTTGGGCCGATGCCTATGATGTGGCAGATACTACCTGGACAGCGTTTCAGGCTGCGATGGACATTGTGGAAAGCTGTGACTTACAAATTTGGGACTCCTTGATTCTTGCTGTGGCGGCTGAACAGCGTTGTCGTTTGCTGTTAGATATGCAGCATGGCTTCACATGGCGTGGAATTACTGTCGTCAACCCGTATGTTGAACGACAGCATCACGTTTTACAAGATTTACTGAACAGCAAGGCATAAGGGACATTTTCCAGAATTGAGAGGTGGTTCCCATTGTTCGGACAGGGGGAACCCTGTGAATGCCTTATTTGCGTCGATACGGCAAGCAATAAGCCGGCTGCGAGCATGTCCCGCCTGACCTTGGCGACCCTGAAAAATGGCGCAAAAGAGCATCCTGAAAAACACCTTTTCCACGTTTTTGGAGAAATACGGCCGTGGGCGTGGTGGATTATGGGTAATCCCGGCCTTGGCAAAACTGTTTTTCAGGCATAGATTATTGTGTAACGCGACGTAAAAATTTTTCGATGAGCGCGCAAAATGTGCGACAAACAAACAAATGTAGCTTAATTACGTGAAAATATTATCTAAAATTTCACTAAAAACGCGATCCAGCCTTTTTTTTGTGCTTTTTGTGCTGGCCGTGTTTTCGGTAGTCATTGTCACTTCAATCCAGCAGATCAACGATGCGACGGGATTCACCGCTTCGCGCCTGGGCTTTCCCATTGTGGAACGGGCCGCCGTCCTTATTGACGGCGACGCCTTTGAGAAACTCGCCAAAACGCTTGATCCGGAGGATCCTTTTTATGAAGAGACAAGAAAAAAACTTCTGGAAATAAAAGAGGAGACTAAATCCCTCTATCTCTACACCATGGCCCCCTATAAAGGGAATATCTACCGCTTCATCATTGACGGCGGCGATCCGGACGACGAAAAATTTTCTCCCTTGGGGGCAGAGGAGGATATATCCAGTTATTCCGACGCAGTGCTTCGCGTATACGAGAAAAAAGCCCCACAGTACGACCAGACTATAAATTCGACGGAACCTTGGGGCTGGGTGATGTCAACATACGCGCCCATAATGAATTCCGCCGGGACGGTGGTCGGCATTATCGGCTGCGATTATGAAGCGGAGACTCTGATTCGGGCCATTTACGTCCGTACCCTGAGGCAACTGTTCATTGCCGCGGTGTTTATCGTCGTCGGCTTTGTCCTCTACCGCCTTCTCCTTAACGAAATAGCAGCGCAAAATCAATGGCTTGTTGAGGCAAACAAAAAAGCGGAAAAGGCCTCAAAACACAAAGGGTATTTTCTGGCGAACATGAGCCACGAAATGCGCACACCCATGAACGCGATTATCGGCATGACCGCCATAGGCAAGGCGGCATCGGATATGGAGCGCAAAGACTACGCCTTCACAAAAATAGAAAACGCCTCCACGCACCTGCTCGGGGTTATCAACGACATTCTGGACATATCCAAGATTGAGGCGAACAAATTTGACCTTTCGCCGGATACCTTCAACTTTGAGAAGATGCTGCAAAAAGTGGTTGATGTCGTCAACTTCCGTGTGGACGAGAAGCAACAGAATTTTACCGTGCACGTCGACAGGGACATTCCGCACATCCTTGTCGGCGATGATCAGCGGCTTGCGCAGGTGATCACAAACCTGCTCTCCAACGCGGTAAAATTTACGCCTGAGCAGGGTTCCATTATCCTTGAAGCGCATCTGCTCAAAGAAGAAAACGGCCTTTGCACACTGCAGATAGACGTGACGGACACGGGCATCGGCATCAGCGAGGAGCAGCAGTCGCGACTGTTCACCTCTTTTGAACAGGCCGAGAACAGCACGACGCGCAAATTCGGCGGCACAGGGCTTGGCCTGACGATATCCAAAAGCATCGTCGAGATGATGGGCGGGAAAATATGGATAGAATCGGAGCCGGGCAAGGGGTCAAAGTTCGCCTTCACCATACAGATTGAGCGGAAAATGGGGGAACAACGCTGTCTTCTGAACTCCGGCGTGAACTGGAAAAACGTCCGCATTCTCGTTGTGGACGATGAGCCGGACATACGGGAGTATCTCGCCGGGATCATTCAAAGCTTCGGCGTTGCCTGCACCGTCGCCCAAAGCGGCGAGGAGGCTGTCGAGCTTATTGAGCGGGAAGGCCCCTTTGACATATATTTTGTGGACTGGAAGATGCCCGGCATGAACGGCATAGATCTTTCACGCAAGATAAAGGAGCGCTATAACGGCGCTTCGGCCGTCATCATGATTTCCACCACCGAACGCAACCTCATTGTAGACAACGCCAAAGACGCCGGGGTGGACAAGTTTTTGCCCAAGCCGCTGTTCTCCTCGGCCATAGCCGACTGCATCAACGAATGTCTTGGCGTGACCCTGCCGGAGGAGGAAGCTCCGCAGGAAGAAGTGGACTGTTTTGAGGGATATCGCGTGCTGCTGGTGGAGGATGTGGAAATCAACCGGGAAATTGTGCTGGCCTTGCTTGAGCCGACCGGACTTGCCGTTGACTGCGCAGAAAACGGCGTTGAGGCGGTGCGCATGTTCAGTGAAGCCCCTGACCGTTATGATATGATATTTATGGACGTGCACATGCCGGAGATGGACGGGTATGAGGCAACGCAGCGCATCCGCGCGCTGGACGCCCCACGCGTCGGGGAAATCCCCATTGTCGCCATGACGGCCAACGTGTTTCGCGAGGACATCGAAAAATGTCTGGAGGCGGGCATGAACGACCATGTCGGCAAGCCTCTTGATCATGGTGAGGTGCTGGACAGGTTGCGCAAATATCTGCCCCGGGAACGCGGCGTTGCATGAGCAAACGCGCCCTTGCGCGCTGTCTGGCTTGTCTGCTGTGCGCCGCGCTGTTGAGCGGCTGCGGCATGACAGGCTCCTGGCGCAGGGGGGGCGTGCCCGGCAGCCGACCCTACACGGTGCGCGGCAAAACATATTATCCGCTCAAATCGGCGCGTGATTACGTGGAAATCGGCGTGGCCTCCTGGTATGGTCCGGGCTTTCACGGCAAAAAAACGGCATCCGGCGAAATATACAACCAGAACGCCATGACGGCGGCGCACAGAATTCTGCCGCTCGGCACAATGACCCGCGTCACCCATCTGCGCAACGGGCGTTCTGTGGTGGTGCGGATCAATGACCGGGGCCCTTTTGCGGAGGATCGCGTTATTGACCTGTCAAAAGGCGCGGCCACGCGCCTTGGCATCACGGGCAAGGGCACGGCAAGGGTGCATATCAAAAGCCTTGAGGGAAGATCCAAAAATTAGCGGTCGGGTTTGTTGACATGCTCGCCGGGTTGCAGTACAGTTTAGCATTGCACGGAGCGGTAGTTAAGACGGTTATAACGCCGGCCTGTCACGCCGGAGGCCGAGGGTTCGAGTCCCTTCCGCTCCGCCAAAACATCATCTCACAAAGCCCCGCAAAGCCCTAAAAGCCTTGCGGGGCTTTGCTTTTACGGAATATGGCACTCCCACGTCATCTCACAAAATCTATGGACATACCAACAAAAAGTTGGTATTTCTGTTGGCATCTGGCATCTGCTGAAAGTGGATACCAACAAAGCTGGAAGCGTTGTGCCGCGTTAAGTTTATGCGTTGTTGGTATCTTCCTGGCAGATGTGAAGCGAGGATACCAACATGAAATTGGCGGATGTTTTATTGTCCCACTTTGGGAGGGTTAAAACCCCCAGCTTTAGCTGGCAGCTTTAGCGTTTCTTGTTTAGACTTTGGCCATGAGCGAATATCGTCATGGTAGCCATAGTGTTTTTGCCA
>JAISZT010000012.1 GCA_031284485.1 Desulfovibrio sp. | reverse complement strand
CGAACAAGCGAAGAGCTGTTCTGCTCCACGGGAACAGCTTTGGGCATGGTCACCGCAACCGATGCCCAAGGCTGGTTTGAATACGCTGGATATATAAAATAAAAGTTAAACCGCTCTAGGTCGATTGAATGTATTGAGCGCCTTTATACTTTTCTGGCCGAAAAAAACATCGAAGCGGCAAAGGCGGCGGCGGCGCTTATTCTGAAACAGGCTGAACTTTTGGAGCTATTCCCGAATGCTGGTCGACCGGCAGAAGATTTAGACCCGGAACATCGGGAAATCCTTATTCCCTTTGGCTCTACAGGTTATGTCCTGCTGTACCACTTTGATGAAGATAGAGCCGCCATTACCGTCCTGGCCGTGCGGCACCAGAAAGAAATCGGGTAATGAACGCTTACTCCAGATTCAAAATGACGGAAAAAGCCTTGAACAGGACGTCGACTTTATCGCCTGCACGCAAGGATGCCGCGTTTTGCCCGGGTTTGCTTTGCAGGGCGCAGACCTGACTGCCCTCCGGCAAGGACACGAGCACTTCCTCCACCATACCGTCTTCTCTCACCCGTTCCACGACACCCGGAAAACAATTCTCCGCCGTTGCGGATGCTTTGTGCTCACTTGTCCCGGTCTGCGCTTGCAGCATGATCCAGGGGGCCTTGACGGTCGCGTTCATCAGCATCCCCTCACTCAGCGCCAGAGCGCGAAAGCTTTCATCCGTAATGAGGGAAACAACGCGCAGACCGCCCGCCGTACTCAACACCACCTCAACCAGCAGGCCGGATTGGCGCAAGCCCGTAATCCTGCCCTGAAAAATATTTCTCGCGCTTGTTTTCACAGGAGACTCCCTTTGCAGTTGTTCGCGCAACAGTTTTTTGGCTTCCAGGGGATCGCAGCGCACAACGCCCTTTCGCCCCGCATCGGTGCGCCGCCCCAGAAAAATATCCACAACGGGCAGGGGCACCCCCTGCCGCCCCAATTCCACAGCGCGGCTGTGCCGCAGGGCGCGCGCGCTCAAAAGGCCTTTTTGCATGCCGCAGGCCGCGCCGCACTGCAACAGGCTGCGCCGCACATAACTCGCATCGCAACGCATCGGTTCACGCCCGGTTGGAAGCAGGGCCGGATCCTCCATAATCATGCACAAGCGACGGCTCACTGCAAGGGAAAGCGGCACTTCACGCGCAAAAGGGCCTGTCACGAAAACGGAACCCGCCTTGAAATCCATATCTTCAGAGCGCAGAGCGAAGATTTCCACCAGACGCAAGCCTCCATAGCGCAACAGCATGAAGATGATCCAACTGCGCAGGCGCGGCAGCCTTTCGCGCGGGCCGCGCGCGGCAACGGCGCGATCCCAGAAATAGCTTTCCGCCGCCAGCAGTTCCTGCCGGCTTATCCTGTCGTTGTTGCGCAGCAGCGAGGCTGAATCATGGCGCAAAAGGCTGCGGCGCAACTGCGCGAGGTCATCGGCGGAACAGTTTCGCAAAAAAGCCTCCATCTTTTCCCGCTTGTCGGTTTTTTTCATTATCGCTCCCTGCTATTGATTCTTCATACACGCAAAGGCTCTCTCTTGTACAGATATCACTCTTTTATAAGAAATCGTGCTCATATTGCCTGTTTGCCGGGACAACGTATTCTACCAAAAAACAAGGAGCTGTTTTATGCGAAAAAATTTGTCCTGCCTGATGCTGTTTGCAGCGCTGTTGCTGCCGATACAGGCCGCCGCGGCCGAAGAAATGACCATTTCCGGCGCTGCCAGCCTGACCAACGCCTTTACCGAGCTGAAGACCCAGTTTGAAAAAGCCCACCCCGGCCTTACGGCGAACGTCAATTTCGCCGCGTCCAACCCCCTGCTGAAGCAGTTGCAGGAAGGCGCGCCGGTGGATGTTTTTGCCTCGGCCGATCAGGCAACCATGGACAAGGCCGTGGAATCCAAGGTGGTTGATCCGAAAACACGCCGGAACTTCGCCCTCAACGACCTTGTGATGATCGTGCCCGCAGGCTCTCCCAAACCTGCCGCTCTGGCGGATATCAATAAATTCGCGCGCATAGCGGTGGGCAACCCCGATTCCGTGCCCGCAGGACGCTACGCCCGCGAGGCGCTCACCTCGGCGAAACTCTGGGACGGCTTGCAGTCCAAACTGATACAGGGCAACAGCGTGCGCCAGGTGCTTGACTATGTGGCGCGCGGCGAAGTGGACGCGGGTTTTGTTTACGCAACGGACGCGCGCCAACTGGCCGACAAGGTACTTGTCGTCATGACCATGTCGGGCCATACGCCGGTGCTCTATCCCATCGCCGTGGCGACAACCGGCAAAAATCCCAAAATGGGACAGGCCTTTGTGAACTACGCAATTTCAGCCGAAGGACAGGCCATACTGGCAAAATACGGTTTTTCCAAACCCTAGCCTGCCCGTGGCGCAATGGATTTTTTCAGCTTTTCCATTGTAAGCCCCCTTACCCTCTCACTGCGGGTAGCGGGGCTTGCGACGTTCTTTTCCTTTGTGGCAGCCATGTCCATGGCATGGCTGCTCGCAAGGAGAAAAGGCCCCCTGCCCACGTTTCTGGACGCGGCCTGCACGCTGCCGCTGGTGCTGCCGCCCACGGTGCTCGGCTATTATCTCATCCTGCTGGTGGGACGGCGCGGGGTGATAGGCCAATGGCTCAACGAAGTGGGCATCACGCTGATATTTTCCTGGCAGGGCGCGGTAATAGCGGCCACGATCGTTGTGTTCCCGCTGTTGTACAAATCCGCCCGCGCCGCCCTGGAACAGGTCAACCCCCATCTGGAGAACGCGGCCCGCACCCTAGGCGCGTCGGAATGGCGCGTTTTTGTCAGCGTCTCCCTGCCGCTGGCCTGGAAAGGAATTTTCGCCGGGCTGATGCTGGCCTTTGCGCGCGGCATGGGTGAATTCGGCGCAACCCTTATGATCGCCGGCAACATCCCCGGCAAGACGCAAACCCTGGCCCTGGCTATTTACGACGCCTTTCAGGCCGGCAATGACCTTCTGGCCGCGCGGCTTGTGATCCTCACCTCGCTCGTCTGCGTTTCTCTGCTGATGGCGGCGGAACTGCTGACAACAAGGCGGCCGCGGTGATTGACGTGCGCCTGTATAAAACATTCCGCGACGCGGACGCGCCGTTTTGCCTTGATGTGGATTTCAGCATCGGCGCGGACAATAAAACCGTCGCTCTTTTCGGCCCGTCCGGTTCAGGCAAAAGCCTGACCCTGCATTGTCTTGCCGGCCTTGTGCGCCCCGACAAAGGGCGCATCAGCCTGAACGGCCAGGTTCTGTACGACGGCGCGGACGCTGTTTTCACCCCGGCCAGACGCCGCCGCATCGGCTACATGTTTCAGGATTACGCGCTGTTTCCGCATCTGAATGTGCTGCAGAATGTGGCCTACGCCCGCAGCGGGTGTTTTGCGCGGCATCTTCGCCGAGAAGAAAAGGAACAGGCGCAGGGCATGCTGGATCGCTTCGCCATCGGGCATCTGGCCCGCCAGATGCCGGGGCGGCTTTCCGGCGGGCAGCGTCAGCGTGTGGCGCTGGTTCGCGCCCTCAACGCGGAACCGGAACTGCTGCTGCTGGACGAGCCTTTTTCCGCGCTGGACACGCTGCTGCGTGAACGCCTGCGGGAGGAACTGCTGGAACTGTTCGCCGCGCTGACGATTCCCGTGATCATTATCACGCATGACCCGGACGATGTAGACGCGTTCGCCGCAGCCGTCATTCTGTTCGATCACGGGAACGCCCATCCTGTCCCGGAATACATGGCGCTGCGCGCCGGATTCGCCTCCGCCGGAAGGTGCCTGCGCCACCTGCAGCAAACGTTCGCTTCGCGGAATGAAAGCGTCCCATCTCCGCGCGGATAGTTGACAGACCGGTATTTTTCGTTCAAATTGCAGGTAAGGTATATTTTGAACGAAACACGCGGATAGTCCCATGTATTCCCCAAGAACTATTGAACAATCCGTTCTCGACGCTGCCGACCAGTTTCCCGTGCTCCTTGTCACCGGGGCAAGGCAGGTGGGAAAAACAACCCTGCTCCGGCATCTGGGCGGCGACAAACGGACCTGTGTTTCCCTGGATGATCCGCTGCTGCTAAATCTCGCGCGGCAGGATCCCGCGCTTTTCATGCAGCGTTTTCCGCCGCCGGTGCTGATTGATGAGGTTCAGTACGCGCCGGGGATATTGCCCTACATCAAAATGGCCGTGGACGCCGACCCCAGGCCCGGCCAATTCTGGCTAACCGGTTCCCAGCAATTTCACTTGATGAAAAACATCTCTGAATCTCTGGCAGGGCGCGTGGCCATCATGCGGCTTTTGGGATTATCCCGCAGGGAATGTCTCGGACAGGGGAAAGAGCACAAAGCCTTTCTTCCGGATGCGGCCTTGTTTCAACAAAAAAAAGACGCCCCTCCCACCTTGCGCGACCTCTACACCGCCATCTGGCGGGGATCGTTTCCGGCTCTGGCTCTTGATATCGCCAAAAACAGGCATGTTTTTCTGAATTCTTACGTGCAGACCTATCTGCAACGGGACGTGCGCGATCTGGCCCAGGTGGGCGATGAAATGGCTTTTTTGCGTTATTTGCGGACAGCAGCCGCGCGTACCGGGCAACTGCTGAACATGGCGGACATGGCAAGAGACGCTGATGTCGCGCCCAACACGGCCAAAAAGTGGCTGTCCGTTCTTCAGGCTTCAGGATTGGTCTATCTGCTGGAGCCGTATTTCAGTAATATCGCCAAACGCATGGTAAAAAGCCCCAAGCTCTATTTTCTGGACACGGGACTCGCCGCTTACCTGACAGAGTGGTCCAGCCCGGAAACTCTTGAGGCGGGGGCCATGTCCGGGGCCATACTGGAAACCTGGATTCTTGGCGAACTGCTCAAAAGCTGGTGGCACAATGGCCTGCGCGCGCCGTTCCATTACTATCGGGATACGGATCAGAAAGAAATTGATCTACTTATTGTCCAAAACGGCACAGTGTATCCCCTGGAGTTCAAAAAAACCGCCTCACCGGACATGAACGCTGTCCGGCATTTCGCCGTGCTGAAAAAGCTGAATATGCCCGTTGGCACAGGGGCTGTGCTTTGTCTGGTCAGACAGGCCCTGCCGCTGACGCAGGGCGTGTGGGCGGTGCCGGTGGGGTGGGTGTGAGCGAATGCCATTATTTTGGTCTCACTGATTCCGCAGCAAGTTCATTTCCCTTGTCAGATTTTTCTATAAACCTGTTTTGCCATTGCATATAAGTCATTCCCTTTGCAATCTATGGCCACAAAGGCAGGAAAATCCTTAATTGTAAATTCATGGATTGCTTCTGTTCCAAGATCATCATAACAAATTACAATACTTTTTTTTATTGATTTTGAGATCAGCGCTCCTGATCCACCAACCGCTGCGAAATAGACAGCTTTGTTACGTACGATCGCTTCCTTGACAGCGTCATTTCTGACACCCTTCCCAATAATTCCTTTTAATCCCATATCCAACAGCATAGGCGTGTATTTATCCATTCGATAACTGGAAGTCGGTCCAGCAGAGCCTACAGCATATCCAGGTTTCGCGGGGGCAGGTCCCACATAATAAATAATTTGATCTTTCAGGTTAACGGGGAAAGGCATCTTGTTTTGTGCGCATTCATATAATCGCTGATGGGCTGCATCTCTTCCTGTATATATTACACCACTCAGTAAAACAGCATCTCCAGCCCGCAACGATCTGATTTTTTCATCTTGAATCGGAAGACATATATTAAGAAATTCCATATTGCACGCATCCTTTTCGCTATATTATTGAAGAAGCATGTCTCGCTGCATGGCAACAAATATTGACTGCAACAGGAATGCTGGCAATGTGGGTCGGGTAATATTCAATATTGACTGCCAATGCCGTTGTTGTGCCACCTAATCCGGCAGCTCCTATGCCCAATTTATTGATTTCCGCCAGCAGTTCTTTTTCCAGGTTGGCATATTCGGGATTCGAGTTATGTGAATTACACCCTCTGAAAGTCGCACGTTTTGCATATTCACACGCCAATTCCAAATCCCCGCCAATTCCTACGCCAACCACAACCGGGGGACAAGCATTTGGCCCAGCCTCATCCACCGCACGCAGTATAAATTTTTTCACGCCTTCGAGCCCATCAGCGGGGACCAGAATTTTGACCTGACTCATGTTTTCCCCGCCAAAACCTCGTGGAATTGCGTCAATCTTAACTTGAGTACCAGGCACAATTTTGGTATGGATAATTGCCGGTGTATTATCCCTTGTATTTCTACGATCAAAAAGAGGATCATAAATTACGGTTTTCCTTAGATATCCATCGGAATAGGCTTGACGCACCCCTTCATTAACAGCATCATGGAAAGTGCCGCCTACTGTACAGACCTCCTGACCGTATTCTATAAACAGGATCGCAACTCCTGTATCCTGACATATCGGAATGCTTTCATCCGCCGCCAGATAGTTATTGTCACAAAGTTGCCCTAAAACAGCAACTCCTATAGGGGATTTATCCTTGCACTTCCCGGATTCCAGTGCCGCAAGAACGTCGCTGGGGATGTGATAGCTTGCTTTCAGAAATAGTTGCTTGACTTTCCTGGTGATTTCAGAAATATGTATTTCTCTCATTGCAATCCTCCTTATTACTGATTAATAGAATAGTCAGATAGCTTTTAAAGTATATATGCTACATATGTCAGGAAAACCAGAGCAGTTTTATTTTGAAAATGCTCTAAATAGGCATTGTTGAACAACGGAGTATAAGTCGTGGTGGCAGTGAAATATGCTCTGCCGTTCCCTGTCTGTTTCCATCCAACGTCTGGGAGCCATCCGTGCACGTATTTTCAATACGGTAAAAGATACGTTGCGCGGCGCGCTGCGCCATAACATCGGAAGGAAGACTAATAGTGCTCAGGGGAGGAGAAAGCAGCTCGCTCCAGACTGAATCGCCATAGCCGATCACAGAAATATCTGCGGGAATGGAAAACCCGATCTCGGCAATCGCCTGTAATCCACCCGCAGTCAACTCCGTACTGCCAAAAAGTATGGCAGTGGGACGAGGTCTTGCGGTCAGTGCCTGGTGCGCTGACTCCGCGCCAAATTCCGCACGAGGAGGACGAAGCTGAATCATAGACCAATCCGGAACAACGCCGGCAGCTTCATGCGCCTCTAAAAAGCCTTGCAGACGCGCGGCACCGGTACTGATGTCGCGGCGGGTGCCGGAATATGCGATTCGGCGATGTCCGGCAGCCAGCAGATGCGTAGCGGCGGCTCGCACCCCGGCAGCCTCGTCCATGCAAATCACATCGCCGGCAATAGCGGGCACATGCCGGTGCAACTGCACCACCGGCAAAGAGCGCAGCAAGGCAATGGTTTTCTCCAGAGGGGCCGGACTGGGCGTGATAACCAGACCGGCCGCCCTGGCCTCGATCAGCGCCAGCACCTGCCCGGCTTCTTCTTGCGGGTCATCATCCGTGTTGCCCAGCACCAGTTGAAAAGAGGGCAACGGAGCGGTAACTTCAGGCGTCGGCAAAGAGACGTTTATGGACAGATTCCGGCAACGCTCCGCAAGGCAGGCAGCCACGGAATTGTAAAAACTGTTCCGAATGTCCGGAACCAGCAGACCGACTGTCCAACTATGGCCACGCCGTATGTGTCTGGCGGAAAGATTGGGGATATACCCCAGTTCTTCCGCCGCACTCCGGACGCGTTTTCGTGTATTGTCGCTGATGCGGGAGTCGGCATTCAGGGCGCGTGACACTGTGGATGGCGAAACCCCGATCCGTCCGGCAATGTCTTTGATAGTGGAAGGACGCGCAGGCATGTTTGCATAGTAGCAAGTCCACTCCGTCCTGGCAACGCCCCTGACAAAAATTGCACAGCCGACGCGGCTTGACAGAGGGTTTCACTTTATCTATTGTTTATGCAAACGATTGCAATACCAACCTGTACGAGGAACATCATGAAAATAAAAGAAATACGCCATCTCTCCGTCCCAATGACCGGCAACATTGCCAATGCAGTGGTGAATTTTTCCGAGCATACCATTTCTCTGGTCGCCGTGTTCACGGATCAACTCCGCAATGGACAGGCAATTTACGGACTTGCCTTTGATTCCATCGGCAGATTCTCCCAGGGCGGCATTATTCATGAACGCATGATCCCCCGCCTCTTACAGACCGACCCGGAAAGTCTGCTCAACGAAGACGGCAGCTTTGACTGCTCCAGAGTATTGCGCTGCCTCATGCGTAACGAAAAACCCGGCGGACATGGTGATCGGGCGGCGGCGGCGGCAGCTCTGGAACTGGCCTTCTGGGACATCAATGCCAAGCTGCGTAATGAACCTGCGTATCAAACCATTGCCCGCGCCTTTGGGTGTGAACCGGCGCGTACCGGGATGCCCGTGTATGCCGCCGGCGGTTATTATTACCCTCAAGACGGTGTCGGCCGTCTGAAAGATGAGTTGAAACACTATGTTGACCTGGGCTATTCCGCCTTCAAAATGAAAATCGGCGGTACAAGCCTGACTGAAGACATGGCCAGAATTGAGGCAGCCCTGGCTGTGGCCGGTAACGGCTCCAATCTGGCCGTTGACGCCAACGGACGTTTCAATCTGCAGGAGGCGACAGCATACGCCAAAGCTATAAGCCCCCTGAATCTGCGCTGGTATGAAGAAATCGGCGACCCACTGGATTTTGACCTCAACCGGCGGATAGCCGAAATTTACGATGGCCCTGTCGCCACCGGTGAAAATCTTTTTTCTTTTGTCGATGCGCGCAATCTGGTTCGCTATGGCGGCATGCGCCGGAACAGGGACATCTTTCAGATGGATCCCGGCCTCAGCTACGGCCTGACGGAATTTGCGCGCATCCTTACCATGCTGGAGGAAAACGGCTACGGCAAGCCTTTTATCTATCCCCACGGCGGCCACCTTATCAATCTGCACATTGTTACGGCCCTTGGTCTGGGCGGATGCGAAGCCTACCCGGGCGTGTTCCAGCCTTTTGGCGGGTACTCGACCGAGTGTCGCGTGGCGGACGCGAAAATCCATCCCGGCGATTCAGCCGGTTTCGGCCTGGAGGCGAAAGCGGAACTGGTGCCGCATATCCGGAAAATCCTGGAAGGTTACGGATAAAAAAAAACGGGGCAAGCGCCCCGTTTTTTTATCCTACCACATGCCTACCACCTTCCACCAGACCGCGCCAAGCCCCACCCATATGACAATATTCACGATGGAAAAATAGAAGCCGAGCTTCCACCATGTACTTTGCGGCACATACCCGGCGCCAAAATAAATCGGACCGGGCGAACCACTGTACGTCGTGAGGGAAAGGCAGATGTTCGCGGTAAAGGCCATGGCCAGCGCGGCGAGATACGGCGGCGTTCCGGCGGCGGCGGCCACGGCGATAAAGGCCGCGTACATGGCCCCTATGTGAGCGGTCAGACTGGCAAAGGCGTAATGGGAGTACATATAAATAAGAATCAAGGCCACCAGGGCATACGTCCAATCAATACCGGACATTGAGGCGGCGATCATTTTGGAGAACCAAGGTATGAAGCCTTTGCGGGACATCATGTCAGCCAGGGTAATCAGCCCGCCCATCCAGATCAATGTATCCCACGCTCCGGTTTCCGAAGTCATTTCCTTCCATTCCAGCACACGGGTGGCAAGCATGGCCACCACCGCCATAAAGGCCACCAGAGTCGCGTTGAGGGAGGTGCACCAGAGAATGAGAGCGCAGATGAAAATAAGTGAAAGCAATTTTTCCGACAGGGACATGGGACCCATTTTTTCCAGTTCGGCCGCGGCGTAAAGCGGGGCCTCCGGAGTTTTTTTCAGTTCCGGCGGATAAAACAGATAAAGAATATAAGGCACGGCGATCATGGCCACCATCCCCGGCAGGCAGGAAGCCAGAAGCCATTGTCCCCAACTCAGTTCAATGTTCAGGGTCTTGGCGGCCAGTTCAACCATCAGCGGATTTCCCGCCATGGAAGTCATGAACATCGCGCAAACGACGCCTTCAATCTGATAGACCAACTGCATGAGGTAAGCGCCTATTTTCCGGGCGCTGGGGCCTGGTTCAGAATCAAAAGCAGTGCACAGGCCCCGCACTATGGGAAAAAGTATTCCCCCGGCTCTGGCCGCGCTGGAAGGCGTAGCCGGTGAGAGTATCAGATCGGTGATGGCCAGAGCATAGCCCAGTTTCAGGGAACTGCTGCCGATTGCCCGCATGATCAGAAAAGCAAGCCGCCGTCCCAATCCGGTATTGGAAAACCCCCTGGCAAAAAGAAAGGCGCAGACAATGAGCCAGATGGCTGTGGAACCGAAGCCCGAAAGAGCTTCACCTATGCTCAGAGTTTTGGTCAGGGCGGCTACGGTAAGCCCGGCTATGGCCATCGCCCCCATAGGCAGAGGGGTAAGGATGAAGCCGACAATGGTGGCCACGGCAATTGCGAAGATATGCCATGCCTTTGGATCAAGACCGTCCGGCATGGGACAAAACCAGATGACTACTCCTATGGCAAGGGTAAAAATACCACGCGCAAGTGAACTTTTCAGCATATGACTACCCCCTGTGGTCTGAAAAAAAAATGATCCCCCGGATGGAATCCAGCCCTTTCTAGCGGTGCGGCTGCTTTGCCAGTACGCGATCCACAAACTCCGGAGCGAGACCTACATACTTATGGGGATCCAACATTCCTTTCAATTCCTGTTCCGTGAAATGCTTCGTCACTCTGGAATCGGCCAGAAGCGCATTCAGCATGGATTCTCCTTTTTCGAAGGCGGACATGCAGGTGGCATAGATGATGTCATGGGCGGTCATGCGTCCGAGCTTATCACCAAGATGCATCATGACGGATTCGGAAAGCATAAGGCCTTTCAGGCAATCCAGGTTGCGCTCCATCTTGTCGGGATGGACGATAAGATTGGTCACGATGTCCACGGTTTTTTCCAGGGCGGCGTCACTCATGATGCAGGCCCTGCCCACAAAATCCCATTCCGCCAGTTCACAGCTCCAATCCCGCTCGTTCTCGCAAATCATGGCTTCCACCGCCAGAGGCGCCAAGGCGCGCACACTGCGCGTCAGGGCTATAACATTTTCGCAGACTTGAGGATTGCGCTTATGCGGCATGGTGCTGCTACCTACCTTGCCCATAAAGAAAGGTTCTTCCAATTCGCCGATTTCCGTACGTTGCAGGGTCAGCACCTCATGGGCGATCTTGGAGACGCTTGCCGCCACAAGGGCAAGCAAACCGACAAATTCCGCGATATGGTCACGCGCCGTATGCCAGGCGATATCCGGCGCTTTGAGGCCCAAAATGTTCATCATGCGCTTCTGCACCTCAAGCCCCTTGTCTTCCATGGAGGCCAGTGTGCCCACCGCGCCGCTGAGTTGACCAATAAACAGGCGTTCCTGACATTCGTCCAGTCGGATGATATGTCGGGTGATCTCGGAAGCCCATACCGCCACCTTGAAACCCATGGTGACAGGCAGGGCATGTTGCACATGCGTGCGCCCGGCCATGACAAGGTTGCGATGCGCCTTTGCCTGCGCATAACAGGCTTTTTCCAGAGCGATCAAGCGCGCGCGCAGAATGGCGCAGGCATCCTTGATTTGCAGAATCAAACCGGTGTCCACAATATCCTGACTGGTAGCACCCCAGTGGACATATTCCCCGGCCTTGCCATCCAGAACTTTTCCAAAGGCTTTCAGGAGGGGAACAATAGTGATGGAACTCTTGTAAAACTCGCCGATAGAAGAAATATCCAACAAATCAGCCTTGGCTTTGGCGACGATCTCATCAGCCTCACCCTTGGGAATTATACCCAATTCCGCCTGAGCCGTTGCCAAGGCGGCCTCCGTGTCCAACCATTTCTGTACCAGATTTTCATCGCTGAACACGCGACGCATCGCTTCCGTACTGAAAAGACACCCAAACACCTTGCTGTCAATTACGCTTGAGTACATCCGCATTGACCTCCGATTATATTTTGTAAGAGTACGCCAGTTTTATGCAAACGTTTGCATAAACTTTTTGTCAAAAAAACATACCCGCCATTTTTTGTCAAGCAAGAGATGGGCAGTTTGTCAACTTGCGCCGATTTTTCTGACGCCCCTGATCACGGCAAATATTTTGATTTTGCCATACCGGGCAAACGGTGCTACAAGCCTGTCGTGAAAACTGGACAAATCATGCCGACAACAGCACGGCATCCAAAACTGCAAACGCAGGCGCGCCTGCAACCGCCGCTCCCCCATCAGCCGCCGCAGGATAACCTGCCGCAGATGCAAACGGCCTTGCTGGGCTGGTTTGCCGCGCACAAACGCCCGCTTCCCTGGCGCGAGAGATACACCCCCTACGAAGTCTGGATTTCTGAAATCATGCTCCAGCAAACGCAGATGGAACGGGGGGTGGAATATTTCACACGCTGGATGCGGGGGTTCCCGGACATCCCCACCCTCGCCGCCGCCTCCGTGGACACCGTGCTGCGCCTGTGGGAGGGGCTTGGCTATTATTCACGCGCCCGGCACGCGCTGAACGCCGCGCGTAAAATCATGAGCGAACACGGCGGCGTCTTTCCTTCCGACCTGCAAAAAATCCGCGATCTGCCGGGCATCGGGCCATACACCGCCGGGGCAATCGCCAGCATCGCCTTCGGCGAAAAACTCCCCTGCGTGGACGCCAATGTGGAGCGGGTGCTATCACGGGTGTTCAATGTGGATTCTCCCGTGCGGCAGGTTCCGGCCGCAACGACGATTCAACGGCTTGCTCTGCGTCTTGTGCCGGAGGGGCAGGCGCGTGAACACAATCAGGCCATGATGGAACTGGGGGCGCTTGTCTGCGGCAAAAAACCGCGCTGTGAAAATTGCCCGATCGCCGTCTTCTGCATCGCCCGACATCTGGGCGTCGCCCATGAACGGCCTGTGCCGGGGAAAAAAACGGCCGCCACGGCAATAAGCGTGGCTACGGGCGTGTTGTGGCATCAGGGACGGGTTTTTGTGCAAAAACGCCATTCAACCGGCATCTGGGGCAATCTCTGGGAATTTCCCGGCGGCAGGGTGGAAGCGGGCGAAAGCCCGGAAACGGCGGTCGTGCGCGAATTTCTGGAAGAAACCGGGTTCACGGTGCGCCCCGCGCAACACTACAGCACCATACGGCACGGATACACAACATACAGAATAACGCTGCACTGCTTCGGTCTGCGGCTTGAAGAAGCCTCCGCCGCCCTGCCCGCCCCGCCCGCGCTGACGGCGGCGTGCGACTGGCGCTGGGCCACGCCGGAAGAGATATCGGCCCTGCCCATGCCCGCGCCCCACCGCAAACTGGCGGAACGGATCATGCGGCCACGGAAATCGGGCAAAATATCGCAGGGCAATCGAATGAATTTCCTAGAAAAAGTCTAGGAAATCGAATATCTTTCCGGGAGAGTGTCCATCAATAGATAGTTTTGGCGCAAAAAATTTTATAAAATCAATCTGTTATCTGGAAACTTATCAAACCGTGAATTTACCAGAAAAAGATTGTAATTCCAGTATATTATCGCAACAGTGCCTATCCATAAATAAACACTCTCGAAATCTTTACCTGGTAAAAGCAGTATGCGCGTCAGGCGCAAACGCGCGGGGTGGGATGACGAATTTTTGGCCTCGGCCTTGGCGGTAGGGACTCCATGATTCATTCGATTGCCCTGTGCAATGCGCGCGCCGGACTTGTCCGACGGGCGCTGATGGGATATTGGATAAAAAAAGGATGTACCCCATGTCAAATTTGCCCTCTCAAACTGGTGCCCGCGACTACCTCTGGATTGCCGTGGGCGACATCCACGACGACACGGCCGCTTTTGCCCGCATTCCGGAACTGGGTGAGGCGGACGGCATTATTGTCACCGGCGATCTGACCAATGTCGGCGGAATCGCGCAGGCGGAGACGGTTCTGAACGCGCTGCGCGCGTACGACATCCCCGTGTTCGCCCAGATCGGCAACATGGACAGGCCGGAAGTGAACGGATGGCTGAGCGAACAGGGCGTCAACCTGCACACGCTGATTCGCGAGCTGACGCCAAAAACCGTCATGTTCGGCGCGGGGGCGTCCACTGCCACGCCTTTCGGAACGCCGAGCGAATTTCCGGAATCGGCCTACGCGGACTGGCTTGAAAAAAGTTGGCGAAAAGCCGAAAAATACCCGCGCAGCATCCTTGTTTCCCACAATCCGCCAAAGGATACGGCCTGTGACGCGCTGCCCAACGGCGCTCACGTCGGCTCCGAGGCCGTGCGGGCCTTCATTGAAAAAGCGCAGCCGGACATTTGCCTTTGCGGGCACATCCACGAGGGCAGAGCGACTGACCGCGTCGGCCGCACGGTTGTCGTCAATCCGGGGCCGCTCGCCCAGGGCGGCTATGTGGCGGTGCGCTTGCGCAATGGTGAGCTTTTTGCGGAATTACGCGTGAGCGCGGGCTGAAAACCGCGACGGGGCCGCTACTTCCCGTCCAGCCAACGCCTCAGGATGGAAACCGGGTGCAGGGTTTGCTTGCCGCCGCCGTGACGCATCTGCACCCGACAGGTGCCGCACTCCGAAGCGCACAGTTTCGCGTCGCTTTGGCGCATGGCGCTGAAGAGGGCCGATCCGACCCGCATGCCAATGGCATATTTGTCTTTTTTGAATCCATAGCTTCCTGAAATGCCGCAACAGCCGCTGTCGGCGTATTCCGCCCTCAGGCCCGGAATCAGCCGCAGCAGTTCAAGACCGGGCAGGCCCGCTCCCAGGGCGCGCAAGTGGCAGGGCGCGTGATAGAGGATGTGGTCGTCGCCTGTTGTCGCGGCGCCGGGCGCAACGTCCGGCGCGGACAATTCTCCCCGCTCCATGCAGCCGGTCAAAAATTCGCACACGTCAACAAGAACGGGGGACAGATTCCGGGGCAGCAAGTCCGGAAAATATTCCGCGTAGTCCTTGCCGAACATCAGGGCACAGCTTGGGCAGGCCGTGAGCACGGGCAGCCCCCTGTCCGTCCAGCGCGCCAGTTCCTCAAGATTGCGGCGCGCGTTTTGGCGGGCGTTCTGCCAGAATCCGTTGGCCACCAGGGGCAGGCCGCAACAGACGAATCCTTCGGGGGTGATCGCTTCGTACCCTGCCCTGTTGAGCACGGCCACAATGTCCAGCCCGCTCTCCGGTTCGTAAATGTCCACAAAGCAACCCGGAAAAAGCACCACCTGACGGGGCAGATTTTGCGGCTGTGACAGGCTTTTGAATTTACGGCGAAAAGTTTGGGCGGCAAAGGCGGGCAGGGGCGCCTGCCGGGCAATGCCAAGGGCGTGCAGCAAAAGCCGCACAGGCGCGAAGCCCATGCCGAAATTCTTGAAAACTGCGGGGATGAAGCGCAGCCAACACGCCAGCAACTCCCCGTGGGCCAGAATCCAGTCCCGGAATTTCGGCGGTTTTTCCCTGCTCGCCTCCGCTCTGGCCCGCATGATGAAGGTCGAAACCGGCACGTCGCAAGGGCAGGAAATATCGCAATTTTTACAGTTGGAACAATAATGCAGGGATTCGTCCTCGCCCATGCCCAGAAGCCGGAAGCGCTGATGCGCGGGACCGATCATGCGCGGGCCAAGAAAGTCCAGGCAGTTTTTCGCCACAGGGCACATTACCGTGCAGGTGGTGCACACAATGCAGCGATCCGGTTGGGCGATATCGGTCATGCCTTCAGCAACGCGGGGCGGCGTAATGACCCGAGCAAATCGCCACGCCGCCGCCGCTTTTCTCGCTTGCAAAATCGTATCCGGCCAGTGTTCTTCCCGCAAAATACACGTTGTCCCAACGCGCGTCGCCATCCGGCGTTATGGCGTTCAGTCGCCCGTTCACCTTGACGCCGAGTCTGGCATAGGGCTGCGCGTCCAGCAAATCCGGCGCGCCCCAGTCCTCTATCCGTTCGGGGGCGTCCAGATCAAAACCGAAAATCGTCTCTCTGGCCTTGCCCGGAGAGGCGACAACGCCGCCGCCCAAAAAACCGCCGGTGGCGACAATGAAGGACGAGGCCGCAAGTTCGCGCCCGCGCCCGTTGTTTTCCGCCACAAGGCTCAGGCATTGCCGCCCCTGGGTCCGCGCCGCGACGATATGCGTGTTTTCCATGATCTGCACGCCGGCTCTGGCGGCGGCCTGCGTCAGAGCGTGACGGATGCGCAGCCCGCCCACTCCCGGAGGCGGTATGACCGTTTCCGCCAGAGTGCAGCCGGTATTCCTGGTCATGCGCATCCTGATTTCACGATGCCGTTCTACGCCGAGCACCGGAGGCAGCAGCACCGCCGTGCACAGGCCGGCATCCAACTGTGCCACATGGTTTGCCAGTTGCGACGAAAGCCAGCGTTCTCCATCGGGGGTGTCCACAAAGCGGGCAACGTCCAGGGGGGTCAGATTCCTGTGGGTTTGCCCGCCGAAAGCCGCCAGTTCGACAATGCGCAGTTCCCTGTCGCGAAAACCTTTCTGACGCGCAAAGGCGGTTTTTATCATTTGTGCGTGACAGTCCTTGAGCCAGGGCATATGTGCGATAATGACGCGGTCATGTCCCTGCAGCGACTTTCTGTCCATGTACGGGTGGCACAGGCAGGTGGGTTTGAAGCTGCCGAGCGCGGTGGGAATCCACAGGTTTTCACGGCTCTCCGTCCTGATGTCCAGGCCGTTTTCATCGCACAGCCTGGAGAAAAAGCGCAGGGCTTTGACCACCGCTTCAGTGCCCATGATGCGGTAGGGATGGTCTTCGGGCAGGCGGCCGAGGGCGTCCAGCGGATTGCCGCGCACAATTTCGCCGTTCACATAGCCGAGCACGTCCACGCAGGCGTTGCCGATGGCGAGGGTTCCCGCGCCGCGCGCCGCGACGCGCACGGTTTTGCCGCGTGAAGCCGCTGTCAGCGCGGCTGTAAGCCCGGCCAGGCCACAGCCGACCACGAGCACGTCAGTCGGTTTCATCGTCGCCTCCGTTCAGATTCAGCGTTGATCCGTATATGGCCCGCCCCAATTCAATCTCCTGCACCTGCGCTCCCCACATGACAGGGCGCAAACCGCGCCAGCGCTCCTGCAGAAACAAGCGCAGGGCGGCCTGCGCGTCCGCGGCGAAAGGCGCGCCTATCTCCGTCAACGCCCCCATGGCCCGCAGGGAACAGTAGGAACCCTGGCAGGTTCCCATGCCGAGGCGGGTGCGAAAACGTATGTCGTGCAAAAAATGTGTGGCCTCGTCCCCGGCGGCCAGTTCCACTTCGGCCCGCGTCACCAGTTCGCATTCGCACAGGAGGTCGGATCCGCCGCTTTTTTCCAGGCCGCCGACAATGTCCGCGAACTGATCGCCCAGACGCTCCGCCACAAGCTGCGTCCTGTGCGCGGGCAGACGGCGGGCCGCCCGCGCGAGCATCTCTTCGGAAGGCTGTTCGGCCAGCGGAACTTCGGCAGTCCGGCAGGGCGTTGCCACGCCAAGTCTGCCGCACACCAGATCCGTCATTTTTTCCGCCATAAGGCGGTATGTGGTGAGTTTTCCGCCAAAAATGCTGACAAAACCCGCAAGTCCGTCTTTTTCGTGATCCACAATGACAAAATTTCTGCTGGCGCTCCGCCCGGCATCGTGATCCGGCGGCGTATACAGCGGCCTGTTGCCGGCAAAGGCGCGCAGAATACGGTATTCCCGCACGGCGGGGAACAGCGGTTCGCCCAGGGACAGCAGACGCAGAACTTCTTCCGGAGCGGGCGTTGTGTCGGCGGGATTTTTCGCCCGGGCCGAAGTGGTGCCGAGGATGGTAATGGAACCGTGGGGCACAAAAATATCGCCGTCAGCGCTTTCGTGCAGGCGGTTGACGATGTGCGAGGTGAAACGGTGGTTGAAGGCGAGCAAGGTTCCCCGATCCGGGGTAATGTCCACAGTCTGCCCGGCCATGCGGGCGATTTCGCCCGACCACGGCCCCGCCGCGTTGACCACATACTCGCAGGCAAGGCGATAGGTTTCCTTTTTGAGCGTGTCGCAGACTTCCACCGCGGTCACCCTACCGTTCGCGCTCTCAATGCCCGTGACCTTATGACAGGTGCGCACCTGCCCCCCGTGGCGGCGGGCGGACATGGCGTTGTGCCACACCAGACGAAAACCGTCTATGCCCCCGTCGGGCACGCGGAATACCTGGCGGATCTCCGGGGAAAGGGCCGGTTCAAGGCGGCGGGCCTCATCCGGCGCGACGGCCTCCGTTGTGATGCCGGCTTCGGCGCAGGCCTCAAGCCACGGTCGCACATAGGCCTCGTCGTCTTCAGCGGTCAGGACGAACAAACCTTCGGATTTTTCCACACAATGTCTGCCGATGCGGCGAAGAACGGCATTTTCCTCAATACATTCGCGGGCCGCTTCCACATCGCTTACGGCATAGCGCGCGCCGCTGTGCAACAGACCGTGAAAGCGCGAACTGGTTCCGTAGGCAAGACCACCCTGTTCCAGCAGCACAGCCGTCACCCCGCGCATGGACAAATCCCGCAAAATGCCGATGCCCGTCGCCCCGCCGCCGATGACAACCACCCGAAATGCCCGCACAGCTCCTCCTTGGCACAAATGTGACATGCCCGTCTCACATCCGTCTGTCAACCACTATCTTTTTCTGCGTTCTTCGTGTAATTGACAAATTACTGCGTCATGAACGCACACACTTGTTTATTTTCAACATTTTCAAGGAGCATTCACATGAAACGACTCGGCATATTTTTTCTCGCCCTGGCGGTCTTTTCTTTTGGCGTGGCTGCAAATACCCACGCCGCCCCCGTTGTCATCAAGATGGCGGGCATGAAGCCTGAAGGCGAGCCGGAAACCATCGGCATGCACAAATTCGGTGAAATCCTCAAAAAACTTTCCAACGGGAAATACGAAGTGCAGGTGTTCCCCAACAGCCAGCTCGGCAAGGAAGACGCCTACATCGCGAACACCCGCAAGGGCACCATTCAGATGAATGCCACAGGTACCCAGGTTTCCGCAATGCACCCGGCCATGGCCATGCTGGAAACCCCCATGCTTTTCGAAAATCTGGACCACGCGCGCCGCGCCATGGAAGGCAAAACCTTTGAACTCATCAACGCCGGTTTTCCTGAAAAATCCGGCCTGCGCATGCTGAACGCCTTTCCTCTGGGATTCCGCCATTTCTATTCCAAAAAGCCCCTGAAAAGCATGAACGACCTGAAGGGTTTGAAAATGCGCGTTCCCAACATACCGCTCTATGTCAATTTTGCCAAGGAGTGTGGCATCAGCGGCCAGCCCATGCCTTTTGCCGAAGTGCCGGCAGCCCTTGACCAGGGCGTTATTGACGGCGGCGACAGCCCCTTTGCCGATATCGCGGCCTTGAAAATGTATGAGATTACGCCGCAGATCACCATGAGCGGCCATATTCTGATCATCCACGGCCTGTTCATCAATGAGGCCTTCTACCAGGGCCTGCCCGCGCAGGACAAGACGTGGGTCGACCAGGCCGCGAAAGAATCCGCCGACTATGTGTGGAACGCCATAGCCGAAATTGAAAAGAAAGCCATCAAGGAGATCGGCGAGGGCGGCGGCACGGTTTCCGTCCCTTCCAAGGAATTCCGCGACGGCATGGTGGAGGCCGGCAAGAGAAGCTGGAAGCTTTTCTATGACACCGTTCCCAATGCCCAGGCAATTCTGGACAGCGCCGAAGCATACAAAACCAAATAACTATTGCGTGGAGGGGGGCTTGCGGTCACGCGGGCTCCCCTCTTTTCAGGAGAACGAACCATGTCGAAGACGCCTGAAACAGCCCAAAGTCCTTTGCAAGGCAACATAAAAGAACTGATCTTTCAAAAAGAGCCACAGCCCGAGCATGCCCCGGACACGCCCGGAGAATTTGCGTTTCAGGTGTTTTGCGCGGCGATATTTCTTGGCATGATCGGCCTTGTTTTTTACAACGCCTTTCTTCGCTATGTGTTCAGCTCCAGCTATCCGCCCAGTGAAGAATGGGCGCGCTTTCTCTTTATTTTCATCACATTTTTCGGCGCCATCGAAGCCTTTTACCGCAAAAAACACATCGCGGTGGACCTTTTTGTCGGCCTGACGCACGGCGCTTTGCGCAAGAACATTGACATCGCGGCTTCCCTGCTGGGCCTTTGCGCCCTCGTTCTCCTGCTTTGCGGGGGGATTGTTCTGGTTGAGCAAACCATGGACACGTGGTCTGTGGCGACAGGCGTCAACCTGGGGCTTATCAACGGCTGCCTGCCGATTATGGCGATAGCGGCGCTGGTTATCAGGGGCAAGGAGTTGCTTGTCCTGATCAGAACGCCGGCAAGCGTTTTCAAAAAACTCGAAAAGGAGGTCTAGCCGTGGACCAGCTTTTTTACTTTTTCGGCAGTCTCTTTTTCTTTCTGGCCCTTGGCATTCCCATTTCCCTGGTGCTGGCGCTCTGCTCCATGCTGCTCATGTTCACTTCGGGTTCGTGGGATGTCATGACCATTCCCAACAGCATGCTGGACGGAGCGAACAACTACCCGCTCATGGCCATTCCCTTCTTCGTGTTCGCCGGTGAGATCATGGCCGCGGGCGGTCTTTCCAGACGGGTGGTGCAACTGGCCCAGCTCATGATCGGCCGCGTCAAGGGCGGCCTTGGCTACGCGGCCATTGTGGCCAGCATCATCTTTGCCGGGCTTATGGGCAGCTCCGTGGGCGAAGCCGCGGCCCTAGGCGGCCTTTTGCTGCCCATGATGAAGCGGGTGGGCTACAATCCCGGACGGGCCGGGGGCATTATCGCCTCGGGCGCCATTCTCGGCCCCATCATTCCGCCAAGCACAAATTTCATTATTCTGGGCGCGACCATCGGCGGGCTTTCTATCACACGGCTTTTCATGATCGGGCTTTTCCCCGGTTTGCTGCTGGGTTTCGGCCTTATGGTGGTGTGGTGGTTTATCGTGCGCAAGGACGGCTATACCGAGACGATCTCCTTTACCCGGCAGGAGGCCATCACCATTCTCAAGGACGCAAGCCCGGCCTTTATGCTGCCGGTGCTGCTGCTGGGCGGCATACGCTTCGGCGTGTTCACGCCCACGGAGGGCGGCGCGTTCTGCGCGATATTTGCCATTGCCGTGTGCATGCTCTACTATCGCGAGCTTTCCTTTCGTCAGTTACTGCGCGTGAGCGCCGCCGCCGCCCGCACCACGGCCGTTGTCATGCTTATTGTGGCCACGGCTTCGGCAGTGGGCTATTTCATCACTCTGGCCCGTATCCCGACCCATATGGCAAGCCTGTTCACGCCCTTTATCGACAGCCCGACCATTCTTCTGCTGGTTATCATGGCCTTTTTGTTCATCGCGGGCATGGTTATGGATCTCACCCCCAACATTCTTATCTTCGCCCCTGTGTTCTACCCCATCATCCAGCAGGCCGGGATTGACCCCTATCACTTCGGTCTGCTGTTCGTCCTGAACCTCGGCATCGGCGTGATTACGCCGCCCGTGGGCACCGTGCTGTATGTGGTGTGCGGCATCGGCAACATCAAGCTGAACGAGCTGGTGAGCAAAATGCTGCCCTTTATTCTTGTGGAGGCGGTTGTCCTCGTCTTGCTGGTGCTGTTCCCGAAACTGTCGCTAGTGCCCATGCGATGGCTCATGTAGCCCATAATGTCGCAATGTGGTGGCCGGTATGCCGTATCTCGGAAAACGCTGCTTCGTGCTTGATCTGGACGGCACGGTCTACCTGGGCGACATTCCCATAAAGGGCGCAGTCGCTTTTATCAGGGAGCGCTGGCGGGATCTGGACTTTTATTTTTTGAGCAACAACACTTCCAAAGGACTGGACACCTATGTTCAGAAACTGAACAACCTGGGAATCACGGCCGGGCGGGAGCACATGCTCTCGCCAACCGCGCCCATGGTTGACCATCTGCGCAAGACGGGCGTCAGGCGCGCCTTTCTTGTGGGCAACAGGGATTATCGAGCCACGCTGCTGGAGGCCATGCCGGAACTCGTTCTCGCCCCGGACAACGCCCAGGCCGTGCTTCTGGCCTACGACACGGAACTGACCTACGCCAAACTTGCCGCCGCCGCCCATCTGCTGCAAAAGCCCGGCGTCGCCTACTTTGCCACCCACCCTGACCTTGTGTGCCCGAACCCTGCCGGCCCCCTGCCGGATGTGGGAAGTTTTATCGCCCTGTTTGAAAAGACCACCGGGCGTCTGCCGCAAAAAATTTTCGGCAAGCCCGACCCGGCGGTGCTGGTTCCGCTGATTGATCGCTATGCGCGCGAAGAAATGGTGATGGTAGGCGACAGGCTCTCCACCGACAAAAAACTGGCCGAAAACGCGGGCATTGATTTTGTGCTTGTGCTGAGCGGCGAGGCCACGGCAAAGGACGTTGCCGGGGAAATTCCGCCCTGGCGCATTGTGGAACATCTCGGCAAATTGTAGAAGTTTCCCGGCGGAAAATGAGGAATCAGCGAAAGCCGTTACCGCTTTCCTTCCCGAACACCGTCTTGACAGCGCCCGCGGCGCGGTGTAGTTATTCGTCCATAAAGTGCCTGCAAAGGCTTGATAGGGAATCCCGTGAAAAACGGGAGCGGACCCGCCGCCGTAAACCAGAAACAACCTTCTTTTCCTCGCGCGCCACTGGACATTTCCGGGAAGGCCGAAAAGAAGCTGGACAGCCGGAAGACCTGCTTTATATCTCGTCAGGTTGGACGAGCCGTTGGCACGGGGCTTTGCCACACGGTTCCCCGGGGATAAATTCGTTTCCTCCGCCCTTGCCGGGGCGGAGGTTTTTTATTTCCCTTTTTGGTAATGCCCAAAAACCGCAGGAGTTTCCCATGAGCACCACACGGGTATACATGAAAAAATTGGGCAGTTTCGCGCTGATGTGCCTTTTTCTGCTGGCGGCCGGGCAAACCGACGCCCTTGCCGTGCCGGCGTCCGGCCCAAAGGACGCGGTTCTCATAGCGGCTTTCGGCACCAGCGTTGAAAAAGCGAGAAGCTCATACGCGGCTATCGAAAAACATGTCAGGCTGGCCTTCCCGGACAGGGAAATTCGCTGGTCCTGGACAGCGCACTCGCTGCTGAAAACAGAGAAATCCAGACTTTCCCCCCAGGAAGCGCTGGCAAAACTTGCCACCGAAGGCGTGAAAAATGTTTCCGTACTCTCCCTGCACGTCATTCCGGGCACCGAATACAACAACCTGATCAGAACCGCCCGCGCCTTTGAGGGACTGCCCAAGGGAATCCGGCGGATAACCGTGTCGCCGCCCCTGCTGCACGATACCGAAAGTCTGAAAACAGTGGCTGAAATTCTTGTCCAAAGTCTCCCGGAAAAAAGAAAAGCCGGCGAGGCCGTTGTTTTTGTCGGGCACGGCACGCACCACCCCGCGGGGGTATACTACCCGGCCTTGCAGCACTATTTGCGCGGACTGGATAAAAACGTGTTCGTCGGCACGGTCGAGGACAATCTGAACCTGGAAACGGTGCTTGGCGAATTGAAGGCAAACTCGCTGCGCAAGGCGTGGATTGTGCCGCTGATGACCGTTGCAGGGGATCACGCCCTGAACGATTTGTTCGGCAAAGAGGCGGACAGTTGGAAGCAGACGTTCATCGCCAACGGCATCCAGGTGGAAACCGTGGCCAGGGGGCTTGGCGAAAATCCGGCCCTGGCCGGTCAGTGGGTTGAGGGCCTGAAAAACGCGCAGAAGAAGCACTGAGTAAGTTTTTGTTGAAAAATCCTGTCGCCCTGCTGTTGTTTTTCTGGCTTGTGTTGTCGCGGACGCCGGCGTCTGCCGCCGCGCCGATCATCGTTATTGACGACACCGGCTTCACAGTGGAACTGACCGCGCCGGCAAAACGCGTCATACCGCTTTACGGCGCGTTCAGCGAACTGCTTCTGGCTCTGGACGCGGGCGGTCTTCTGGTGGCGCGGCCGGCGGCGGACGCCCATCTCGCCGAACTGGCCGCGCTGCCCGCCGTGGGCACGCACATGCGCCCGAACGCGGAACTGATAGTGGCCCGGAAACCGGATCTGGTGCTGCAGTTCGCCGGAAGGCAGGAAGCGCAAACGCAGACGGAAGCCCTGCGCGGTCTGGGGCTGAATGTGCTGACATTTTCCATGGATTCTTTTGAGGAGATGTTCGCCGTGCTGGAAAAGCTGGGGCGTCTTACCGGGCGTGAGGCCAGAGCGGGGCAACTGCTGCGTGAATGGCGCGCGCGCCTTGCCGCCCTGCAGGACAGATACAGGGGGCAAAAACCTGTGCGGGTTTTTTACGAGGCGCGCTATCCCAACCTGCTGGCCGCCGGGGCGGGGGGCATGGTCAATGAAGTCATTGTCGCGGCGGGCGGCGAAAATGTTGTGCGTGAAAATAAAAAGCTGGCGCGCGTCAATGAGGAAACAGTGATACTGACGGATCCCGACGTATACGTCATACAAAAAGGCCCCATGAATCCCAACCCCAGCCCGCCGGCCACACGTCCGCATTACAAGGATTTACGCGCCGTGCGCGCGGGACGGGTGGCGGTGGTGGCCGAAGAACGTTTTGCCCGCCCCGGTCCGCGCGCGCTGGACGCCGTCGAAGAACTGGGGCATATACTGCACCCGTGAACACCACCGGGACCCTGTATGGCGTGGGCGTTGGCCCCGGTGCTCCCGATCTGCTCACTCTGCGGGCAGTGGACGTGCTGGGCCGCGTGGAGGTCATCCTGGCCGCCGCCTCGCCGAACAATGATTATTCGGCGGCCCTGAACGCGGCCAGACCGTATTTGCATCCGGACGCGCGCATCCTGCGGCTGGAATTTCCCATGACGCGCCGGAAGGACAGCCTGCGCGAAGCGTGGAACGCGGCGGCGCAAAAGGTGCGGGAGGTGCTGGAAGGTGGGGAGAACGCCGCTTTTCTGACCATAGGCGATCCGCTGATTTACAGCACATTCGGCTATCTGCTGCGCACACTCCAGGAAAGCGCGCCCATACCGCCGGTGCGGATTGTGCCGGGCATCACCTCTTTTCAGGCGGCTGCCGCGCGTACCGCCACGGTGCTTTGTGAAGGCGTGGAAAGTCTGCGTATTTTATCGGGACTCAACGATGAGGAAGAACTGTTCCATGAACTGGAAGGAGCGGACACGGTGGCGCTTTTGAAAGTGTACCGCAATGCCCCGGCTGTCGCCGGCGCGCTGCGCCGCGCCGGACGCGACGCGGACTGCCTGCTGGCAAGCCATGTGGAGCGCGTCGGGGAGCGCCTTGTCCGTGGAATAGAGGGCGTGGACCCGGATATCGCTGACGCCGCCCCGCCCTACATGTCGTTGATACTGAGCCGGAAGCCCTGATTCGGATTTCATACCAAGTTGCAATCAATACGGAGTTAATGTTAGGGTTATTCCAACCAGGAGGACTCTATGCGCCCACCCACTCCGATCCCCGAATCCCGCATCCAGGAGTGATTCGGATTTCAGATAAAAATTGCGTCCTGCAATTTTTGAGAGTGTTGACTTAAATATATATTTCTGGCAGAATACCCTCATCTGAAAAGAAGGAGATGGGAAAATGCCGACATGCAAAAAATGCGGATCCGGGCAGATAGTGAAAAGCGGTG
>JAISZT010000106.1 GCA_031284485.1 Desulfovibrio sp. | reverse complement strand
ACAATCAGCTTTGCGGGGAGAGGCCGGACGCGAACTTGGAATTTATCCAACGCGCCGTACCCGCGCTGATTGCTGAGGTGCGACGACTGCGGGAAGAACTCAAGGTCTCCAGGGAGACTCTAACTATAGCCTATATGTCAGGCAGATACGACGGGAGGAAGAAATGACCACAATACCCCAAGAACTGCGCCAGCGCCCCATAATCTTTTCCGGCCCTATGGTTCGGGCAACTCTGGAAGGCTGCAAGACGCAGACGCGGCTGGTTATCAAGCCACAGCCGCAAGGGGAAACTGTCGCCTGGGGATGTGGCACAGCCAGCAAGGGTTTTGGCTTCCGTTTCGGAGAAAGCCAGAAACGCATTAACTGCCCCTACGGAGAACCCGGCGACCGCCTGTGGGTGAAGGAGGCATGGGCATATCTTGAAGACGAATATGAATGGTCGGTATCGACCTCTTATCCTGCCAGAAAAGGAGGCCTTTGGTACAAGGCGGATAATGTAGTTGCGGAAGCTCCGTATCGTTCCTCCATCCACATGCCCCGCTGGGCGTCCCGCATCACCCTGGAGATTACCGGCATCAGAGTAGAGCGGTTGCAGAAAATCAGTGAGGAGGATGCTCTTGCGGAAGGAGTTTGCGAAACAGAATTCTATGACCGCGCCGAACATTTTTCTCTTGGCGGTTCCAAGTTGCAGGGCGGTAGTGTTGAGCGTTGTGCCTTTATCGGCCTGTGGGATTCAATCAACGGCAAGCGCCCCGGCTGCTCTTGGGACGACAATCCGTGGGTATTTTCCATTTCGTTTAGGAGAATTTAAGGCGTATTCGGAATTTTTACCTGAGTTTCCGTAAGGAGAAGAGTCATGCAAACAGAAAGACTTTTGCGCTTGCCGGAGGTGTTATCCATTATCGGGCTGAAAAAAAGCGCATGGTATAACGGCATCAAAGAAGGAAAATACCCTGCCCCGATGAAACGCGGACGCGACTCCGTATGGCTGCTCAGTATGGTGCAGTCGGTTGTCAGTGAATTTATCGCAAGTCACGCGCAGCGTAGCGAGTCCAGATAATCCGCCCATGATTGCATCATTGCCCTGCGCTCTTTCATGTACAGCGCTCGGTTGTATGCAGAGCGAACCTTGTTCCTTTCTGCGTGGGCAAGCTGGCGTTCAATCACATCCGGAGGCCAGCCCTGTTCATTGAGCAGCGTTGACGCCATTGCGCGGAATCCGTGACCCACTATTTCCTCTTTGGCAAACCCCATATACCTGAGCGCGGAAAGAATTGCGTTGTCGCTCATTGGCCTGTCCAGCGTGCGCGGCGAGGGAAACAGATACCGTCCGTGTCCCGTCGATACGCGTAAATCGGCAATAATCGACAAAGCCTGTTTTGCGAGCGGTACAAGGTGTTCTTCGCGCATCTTCATTTTTGATGCAGGTATACGCCATTCAGCGGCATCAATATCAAATTCCGCCCATTCCGCCTTCCTCAATTCTCCTGGGCGCACAAAGAGCATGGGGGCAAGTTTGAGCGCGCATACCACTGGGTAAGTTCCCGTATAGGCATCAATGGCCAATAAGAGACGCCGCACATCGGACGGACTTGTAAGGGCAGCGCGATTTTTTGACTGGTGCGGTCGCAATGCGCCAACGAGATCACGGCATGGATCAGAGTTTACAATGCCACTGGCGACGGCGTATCTAAATACCCTGCTGCAAAGTCCAAGCACTTTGTGCGCCAGATATGTTGCACCCCCCTTTTCTATCCTCCGACAGACGGCCAGCACGTCAGGCGGCGCAACTTCCCGCATTCTTGCATTTCCGATGAACGGGAAAACATGGCGTTCAAATTCATTCTTGTTTTTGCCCAACGTCTTTTCCGTTACAGCCTCGCGTTGTCCTTCCAGCCATTCATTCGCTATGTCTGAAAATAGTTGCCCCTGCTCTATCAATACACGCCTTTTCTGGAAAGACGGGTCAGTGCCATTACCAAGGCAACGCTTGGCATCTTGGGCTTTTATCCTTGCGTCTTTCAGGGATACCGTAGGATATGTGCCAAGGCTTATGCGTTTTTCCTTTCCCGCAAAGCGATATTTCAGCCGCCACCACTTGCCACCGTTTGGGGTAACTTCCAAATACAGCCCGTATCCATCAAAGAGCTTATAATTCTTATCTTTCGGCTTGGCAGACCGGATTGCGGCATCTGATAGGGGCATGGGGGCAACTCCTTTTTGGCATACCTGACTTGCCCCCGAAGTTGCCCCAAGTTTGCCGTGGAAGTCAATGGAAAACTATGGAGTGTTATGGAAAAAACCATATAAAAATCCGCTCCTGCGTAAGCAAAAGCGGACTTTTATGGACATCAATGGAAGCTCATATGGGGCGAAAGATGGGACTTGAACCCACGGCCACCTGGGCCACAACCAGGTGCTCTACCAACTGAGCTACTTCCGCCATTCGTTCTCTGTAAATTAATCTATTTACACGTGACAAAGCCGGTTTGCAAGCAAATTTTCGCAGGGCCGAAACCACCTCCTGAAAAATTCCAAATTGGAAAGTCAAAATAACACTGATTCAGACTGCGGCTGCGGCTTCCTGACCGGCCAAAACGCGCAACTGCTGAAAACACCCTTCCACATGCTGCGGATCAGCCACGTCCTGCCGTAAAAACGCGTTTATAGCGGGCATGGAGTCAATGGCCGCGTCAATTTCAGGATTGCTGCCCTTGGCGTATGCCCCGATATTCACCATGTCTTCCACACGGCGAAACGTGCTCATGTGTTTTGTGACGACGCGCCCGGCCAGCACATCCTCGCGCGCACAGATATCCGTACGCAAACGGCTGATGGAATGCAGCACGTCAATAGCCGGAAAGTGCCCCTGGTCCGCCAGTTCACGGGTCAAAACAACATGGCCGTCCAGAATGGAGCGCACGGCGTCGGCAACAGGTTCATTAAAATCATCACCGTCCACCAGTACAGTATAAATGCCCGTGATGGTGCCTTTGGAAGACCGGCCAGCCCGCTCAAGCAATTTGGGAAGCTGGGCGAATACCGTGGGGGTGTACCCCTTTGTTGTGGGCGGCTCACCGACAGCCAGCCCAACTTCACGCGCGGCCATGGCAAAACGGGTCACGGAATCCATCATCAACAGCACGTCCATGCTCTTGTCGCGAAAATATTCCGCCACAGCCGTCGCGGCGTACGCCGCGCGCATCCTCACCAATGGAGATTGATCCGAGGTGGCAACAACCAGGACAGACCGCGCCATACCCTCCGGCCCCAAATCGCGTTCCATAAATTCCAGAACTTCACGCCCCCGTTCCCCTATCAGCGCGATAACGTTGACATCGGCCTTGGTATAACGGGCCATCATACCCATAAGGGTTGACTTTCCCACACCTGAACCGGCCATGATGCCCACACGCTGCCCCTTGCCCAGCGTCAGCAGGCTGTTGACAGAACGCACCCCCACATCCAGAATGTCTGTAATGCGCGGGCGTTGCAGCGGTGTTGGCGGGTCGGCGTAAATAGGGGCCAGTTCGGGATGCCACTGTTCCTTCGCCCTGGCGGCCCAATCCGGCGCAAAAGGACGCCGCTCTTCCATTCTACGGATGAAATCATTCTTGTCGTTGACGGCGACAGGCAAAGGCGAAGTGTAAACGTCGGCGCTTATGGACGGCCCCGCGTCAAGCGGCGAGCCAAACGCGTCCAGGGCGCGTCCCAAAAGCTCCGGTCCCACAGGAAAAACCGGCGGCAAACTTGTGTTGCGAATACGGCTGCCGGGACGAATGCCGCGCATATCCCCATAGGGCATAAACAGCAAATTGCCGTCGCGAAAGCCCACAACTTCAGCGGCGATCCCCTCGCTGTCCTCATCCTGCAACATATGACAAACAGCGCCGAGCGGCGCGCGCAAACCGCCGCCATCTACCACAAGGCCCACAACTTTATTTACCTTGCCGTAAAGTCTCACAGGATTGCTGTCGCGCAAAAGCTGAATGCAGGAACGCGGGTCGAATTTCATATCTTTATGCCGTCTTCCAGAGGCAAAAGCTCTTCTTCCAGTTCCGCGAACGTGGGGGCTTCCAGGGACAGAACAGACGGTTTTGACAGTTGCTCCGGCCCGGGCTCAGGCATAATCGCCGGCACTGTTTCCGATGCGGGCCCCGGCTCCGGCATTGATTCCGGCTTTTGGCCAGGCTCAGGCTCAGGCTCAAGTTCACTCACAGACTCAAGTTCAGGCTCCGGCGCAGGTTCAGATTCAGATTCCGGCTCGGGTTCGGGTTCGGGTTCCGGTTCGGGTTCAGGCATAAGGGCGGCTATCTTCGCCACTTCCTGTTCAACAAGGTCACGAACCTCGTTTACTGTTTCATCCTCCCCATCCCGCGCCGGCAGGGTCAAACGGTCAAGAACCGTATCCACCATATCCCGGTAATGCTCACGGCGGCAATCAACGCTGCCGCTGGCGCATTCCGCAGTCAGCCCCCCCCGCTCAACGGATGTATCCCCGGAGACTATCCATTGCGTCAGTTCCGGCGCACGCTCACGCGCGGCCGCGAACAGATCGCCGACCTGCGCCTCGTCTTCAGGATTCACGCGCACAGTGACAGTTGACCGGTCTTCCAAAAGATTCAAGGCATTGAGCGTCAGAGAACGCAAAATACGACTGTGTTCACTTTCCAGCAACCAGCCTGTTCCTGCGGCCACGGCCGTTTTAACCAACTCCACGATCTCTTCACGCCATCCGGCGCAGATATTTTCCCTTTGATCGCCTATTGCACGCAATATTTTGACAAGGGAGTCCGCAAGCTCCGCGCGAAACTCCTTGAGTTCCACCCCGGCCTGATCCATGCCGCTCTGAAAGCCCTCGCCGTGCGCGGTCTGCCGGATCTGTTCGGCCTCTTCATGAGCTTCCTTTGCCTTGGCAAGTTCCGCGGCGATTTCGTCATGAGCGGCCTTGGCCGACTTTTTCAGTTGTTCGCCTTCTTCAAGGAGTTTACGGCGAATCTCCTCACCCTCGGCTTTTGCTTCCTCAAGGACGCGCTGGCGTTCGGCATAGGCCGCGCCGAGAATTTCACGCGCCCGGTCGGCGGCTCTGGCGCGAACGTTTTCCAGGTATTCTTCCTGCTGCTCCCGTTTGCGCTGTTCCCGCCGCAACGGTTCCTGCATGGCGTCAAGCTTTTCCACGCTGGTTTCGCGCTCACCCATGAAGACTGTGCCCCATTTTCCGCGCAATTCTTCCGACACCATGACGTGTTCCCGGTTAAAAGATATGATCAAACAAACACATCACCCGCGCCGCGGCTGATGACCACTTTATTTTCGGCTTCCAGACGACGCACAATTTTCACAATATTCTGTTGCGCCGCCTCTATGTCCGAAAGCTTCGCAGGCCCCATAAACTCCAGGCCCTCACGTATCATGTTGCCGGCGCGCTCGGACATGTTCTTGAAAAATTTCTCCTTCAAATCATCGCTTGCGCCACGCAAAGACAACGTGAGGTCTTCATTGGAAATTTCCTTGAGCAATTCGCGGACGCCGCGATCGTCAATATTCTTGCAGTCTTCAAACACGAACATGAGGTTGCGGATATCTTCCGCCATCTGGGCGGAGTCTTCCTCAATTTCAGAAAGCACTTCCTCTTCCGTGGCGCGATCCACGGAATTGAGGATTTCGGCAACGGATTGCACCCCGCCCACTTTCTTGCCTTCTTTGCCGCCCATGGCGATAAGCTGACTTGTAAGCACCTTGTCCACCTCCATAACCATTTCCTCGGGCACAGCTTCCAGTCTGGCAAGCCGCATAAGCACTTCAGCGCGCACCCCGGCGGGCAGGCTTGTCAGCAAACTGGCGGCCTGATCCGGATTAAGATGCCCCAAAATCAAGGCCAGAGTCTGCGGATGTTCGTTGCGCAGTATCTGGGAGAGCAACCGGGGACTCACCTGCTCCAGCCCCCGGAAAGGCGCGGGTCCGGTTTCCAGACTGAGAGAATCCATAATGTACTTTGCTGTTTCCGGATCCAGATTTTTGACAAGCATGCGTTTCAACGTGTCGCTGCCGCCGGAAATCATGTCAACGCCGTCCACCAGGGATTCGTGGAATTCGCGCAATACTTCTTCCACCGTTTCCCTCGGAACAGGGTCAAGTTCCACTATGGCTTTGGAAATGTCGGCAATTTCCTTTCTGTCAAGGCGCTTAAATACGTCGGACGTAAATTTGTCGCCCATGGCGAGCAGCAACACGGCAATGCGCTGTTGGCCGGTCAACTCCATTTCCCTACTCCTTCCTGAAAAAAATATTCATGGTTTGTCCTGAGAAATCCAACGCCTGATAATGCGGACAGCCTGTTCCATATGCTGCTCTGTAACTCGAAAAAGAAGCAGTTTTAATTCTTCCACCCGCCGATTTACTTCTTTTTGAGCACGCCGCAAGGTCTTGATCTCAGACAGAGAAGGCCCGGGGGCGCCTCCTCTGCCGGAAGGCAAACCTGGTTTATTGTCAGGCTTTAGCTGTTTCATTGCCAGTCATCCATCCGCGCATAAGCATCACCACCTGTTCCATGTGATTGTCGGAAAGGGTAAATATATGCGCCTTAAGGGCTTCAATATCCTTAAACACAAGTTCGTCGCCATCATCCATGATCTCCGGGCCTTCCTCATCAGCTCTTGCCGCTTCCTCCAGCGCCTCATAGAGAGCAAGCTGCTCCTCGGCGGCCGGCAAGCCTTCAAGGCCTTCCACCATTTCGCCGGCCTCAACCTTTGGCCGGATAAGGGCAAGCACCACCGGCCGCACAACCAGCATCAGGAAAAGAAAAGCCAGTAACGCGTTCAAAAGCGGTCTGCCGAGACGCTCGGCGTAATCAGCCAGCATGTCGGCAAAATTTGGATCTTTGGGCGGCTCTGACGCCGTAAACGGGGCGGAACTCACTTCCAGCGAGTCTCCGCGCGCCTTGTCAAACCCGACGGCGTTGGAAACAAGCTGGCGCACACGCTCCAGTTCGTCCTTGCTGCGGGGCATAAACGTCCATGCGCCGTCCATCTTCTCATACGTCCCGTCTATGATAACCGCAACAGTCAAACGGCGCAAATCCCCCACGCTGGATACTATCTGCTGTTCTTCCTTGTTTATTTCATAATTTGTCGTGCGCGTTTCACGGCTGCCGTTCTGATTCGATACCGAACCCGTTATGCCGTCGCCGCGAAAGTTCGCGTCCGGTGCGCCCGCTTCAAGATTGGCTCTCCCCTGCTGGCTTTCCTCACTGCGTTGCTCACTGCGCACGGCGGTTTTTTCCGGGTCAAAAAACTCACGCCGGATTGTCTTCTGGCTGTAGTCCATATCCGCATTGACCTTGGCGATAACCCGCCCCTGGCCAAACAGCGGCTGCAACAATTCCTCAATGCGATGCTCAAGATTACGCTGCACCTGGAGGCGATATTCCATCTGCGTTTTGCCCGTGCCGGCAAGATCATCCTCTTCAGGCTGGTAGAGCACCTTCCCGCCATTATCGGTAATGGAAACATGCGCTTTGTCAAGCCCTTCCACCGCCATGATCGTCATGTTCAGGATGGCGTTGATTTCTTTCTGATCCGGCTTGCTGTTCGGTCTTTTTAATTTGAGCACCACAGACGCCGACGGAGATTGACGTTCTTCCACAAACAAACTGCGATGGGGCATAACAATATGCACGCGCGCACTCTCCACACTCGGAAATTCGCTGATGGTGCGCGTAAGTTCGCCCTGAAGCGCGCGCGTGTAATTGATTTTCTGCACAAAGTCCGTCTGTCCCACCTTGACCTTGTCAAAAATTTCAAAGCCGATACCCTGGCCTATCAAACCGCCCTCACCCGCTATTTTGATACGCTGATCATACACAATTTCCCTGGGCACAAGAACGGTTGTTCCGTTATCCGCCAACTGGTAACGCACCTTGTCGGCCTGCAGCGCTTTTACCACATGGCTGGCGTCTTCAGGGCCAAGATTGGAATACAGCACACGGTATTCCGGCCGGTTCAGCCAGATTGCCGTGCCGATAGCCACAGAAAGCAGCACCACGGCGCAGCCCGCCGACAGAATACGCTGCACCAGCGTCATTTTGCCCCAGAAGGCTGTCGCCATACCTGTTAACCGCGCAATAAAAGAAGGCATAACTCTTCTCCAAAATATTTATAGCGAAATCTAAAATTGCATCCTGGAAAGTTCTTTATAAGCTTCCAGCACCTTGCCGCGCACCGCCGTGGTCAACTTCATGGCAAGGCTGGATTTTTGCATCGAAATCATCAATTCATGAACATTCTGGTTACGGCCCGAGGCGAAATCGTCAATGGCCTGATTTTTGGCCTTCTCAAGCTCATTGACCCTGTTAAGACCGTCTTTCATGGTTTCGCCAAAACTGTTGCGCGGCATGACGGGCGTATTCTCATTTGTGGGCCATTTTATAAAATCCGCTTGCGCCCCGGAATTTTCGCCCTTGTCCACATGATCGCGCAGCAAGGTCTGATCCAGCGTTTTCGCAAAGAGCGTCTGTCTGCCGACAGGCATGCCCTGCTTGAGAGAACCGTCAACCTTGTCAAAATGCCGCAATGCGTCGCTGTACGCCCGCATGCCCACGCCCTGAATACTCATAACATACTCCTGTCCGGCGGATTATCTGCCTATTTCCAGAGCCTTTGTGTACATGCCCTTGATGGCTTCCGCCGTTGTGATGTTTGCCTCGTAATTACGCTGGGCCGACATTAAATTGGCCATCTCCTCCACCACGTTGATGTCAGGATAAAACACGTACCCGTCAGTGTTCGCGTCCGGATGACCCGGCTCATACACCTGCTTGAGAGGACGCATATCCTGGGTGACGCCCATGATACGCACGCCCTTGAGTTCACGGTCCAGCGCCGAACGCATCTGTACGGAAAAAGGATCATCCACGTCCGTCGCCACCTGCACCACTGTCCGCCGCCGGTACGGCCCGCCCTGTGGTGTGCGCGTTGTCTTGGCGTTGGCCAGATTCATGGCGATGGTGTTTACGCGGGTGCGATCCGCCGAAAGGCCGGACGCGCTGATGTCAAATGCGGTCATAAAGTCCATGACTTTCTCCTTAGGCCTGTTTGCCGTCCGTAATGACAGTGGACAGCCCTTCAAAAGTTTTGGTCATTATCTGTGTAAGCGCTGAATAGTGAAGCTGCGTTTTGGCGTGCTTGGTCATTTCTTTGTCCAGATTCACGCGATCTTCGCCATGTATCTGACGCGGCTTGAACTGCTTTGACCATTCGGGGCCGAAATTCTCAGGGTTGAACGTCGCGGGCATGTGCCCATTGCTCGTTGTGCTTACCCGCCCCCGCATATCAAGGCCCAGCGCAGCCTGCAGCTCGTTTTCAAAAGCGATCTCGCGCGGCTTGTAATTTGGCGTTTCAATATTCGCGAGATTACTGACGATGATATTCTGCCGCTGCAGTTGCATGTCCATAACCTTGCCGACAAGACCAACCTGACTTGAGAACAAACTCTTCATTTTTTGCCTCCCGCATTCCGCTCGGGGGGAACGCTTGCACCAGTGAAGCAAATTTTGTTCCACAAAAATTTATTCTTTTATACCAATGTATTAAAAATATTTTTTGTATTGCGCGCCAATATTCCGTC
>JAISZT010000097.1 GCA_031284485.1 Desulfovibrio sp. | reverse complement strand
TTTCAGATAAAAATTGCGTCCTGCAATTTTTATCTGCCGGCTGCGGCGGGAACGCGGTCCCGTCTTGCCTCTCGAAATGCTTCGCATTTCGGCGCGACATCCTGTCGCGCATTCCAATTTCAAATTAAAAATTAACGTATTTTTAATTTGGAATTGGAATGACAACAGCAATTGGTTACGCGAAACACAAAGCGATAGAACTGCTGTCACTGTCCGTACACCTCGTGGACTCGGCTACGGCTAGCGCAGGCATCACCTCCCGTCAAACTGACCCGGAGGATCGCCCCGCCTGTTTTGAACATGACACAATGAGGCGAGGCAAAGGCACATGCCGCGTGCTGTCGGCGCCGCATCAATAAATGATAGCGTTCGAGAGAAGAGAGTGCTACACTTCACATCACTGAAATCTTCTTGAGTTGCAAAGGGTTCACGGACATTTTTGCAGCGCGGCGCATGAAGATTCTGAACATATTTTTCAATCCTTGGCCGGGCGGCATCCGCCTCAGGCGACAAACTTCACAGAGAGGATTGAAATGCCTGACAACACTACAATTTCCATTGGAAAACGCAAAAAATTATCCATCCGCGCGGTTATTTCTTCTTTGATTGCGTCCGCAGTCTGCGCCGCAATCATCGGCGTCATCATGGTGAACAGGATCAATATTGAAAATTTAACTATGCAACAGTTTATTTTGGAAAAAAGTCTTAAAATAAATGAGATAATTTCCAAAATGCTTTATAAAACGCATATTCTTGCCACCATTATAGCGCAGAACAAGGGTAAAATAGAGAATTTCGAGCGGCTGGCCGCCACAATCATTGACGATCCGGCTATCCTCAATATTCTTGTCGCTCCGGGGGGAGTGGTGTCTGAGGTGTATCCGCTACGGGGAAATGAAACAGTGATCGGTCTGGATTTTTTTACGGAGAGCGAGGGCAACAAAGAAGCCATTCTGGCAAAGGAAAAAGGCGAACTTGTGTTTGGCGGGCCGTTCACCCTGATTCAAGGGGAGCAGGGGCTTGTCGGCAGGTTGCCGGTATTTCAGGATATGCCGGACGGCGGCAGGCAGTTTTGGGGGTTGGTGAGCATCACCCTTAAATATCCGCAGATTTTGAATGGCGTCGGATTGGATACCCTCACGAATCTCGGTTTTATCTATAAATTGTGGAGAATAAACCCGGACGACAATAAAAAACAGATTATCGCAACGAACGGCGGCGATAAAACAGAGCGCGGGCGCTATTTGGAAAAGCATGTCGCCATTTTCAATGCGGACTGGTATTTCCGCGTCAGTCCCGGGCGCGAATGGTATGAATACCATGAAATGTGGCTGATGATCCTGACAGGATTATTTGTAAGTTTCATGATTGCCTCCATCATACAAAAGAATGTTGATCTGAAGATCGCAGGAAGCGAGTTGGAGAAAATGGCCAGGACAGATGTATTAACAGGAATATACAACAGACGTTATTTTTTGGAACTTGCTTCATGGCAAATAGAAAAAATGAAAAGAATGCAGAAAAATTATTTTGTGATCATATTTGATTTGGATCATTTCAAAATTGTGAATGACACCTACGGGCATATAGCCGGAGATAAAGTTTTGCAAAGCGTTGCAAGCAGCGTGAAGAAGTGTATTCGTCTTTATGATTTGTTTGCGCGTTATGGCGGTGAAGAATTTATAATGCTCGTTATCGATAGCGACAACACAGGTATAGACATCGCAAATCTTGCGGAACGTTATCGGCGCAGCATTGCTGATACGCATATCGAGCTTGAAGACGTGCGCATATCGGTTACAGCCAGTTTCGGTATTTCCAATGTAGCCCCGGATAATGATCTTGACAAGGCGATACAGCGCGCGGATGAAGCCCTTTACAGAGCAAAACAGAAAGGCCGCAACAGATTTGTGCTTTATAAAAGCGGCGGCTGACGATTTTGTGCTATCCCTGCATGGCGCGGCGCACCGAAGCCACCCTGGCCGCGATATCTCCCGCGCCGACCAGTTCCGAGACAAGCGCGCAGCAGCGCGCGCCGTGGCGCGCGACCTCGCCGATATTGTGCTCCTTGATGCCGCCAATGGCCACAAAGGGCAGTGCGCTGTTTTTCGCCGCCCAGTCCAGGTAGGAGAAACCTACAGGCGCGACCACGTCTTCCTTGGTCTGGGTGGGGAAAATGGGGCCTACGCCGATATAGTCCGCGCCGGCGACCGCAGCCGCCTGCGCCTGTTCCGGGGAGTGGGTGGACAGGCCGATAAGCATTTCAGGCCCGACAAGCCGCCGCACTTCCGCCACGGGCAAATCTTCTTGCCCCACATGCACCCCGTCAGCCCCGACGAGAAGAGCGATGTCAACATGGTCGTTGACGATGAAGCAGGCCCCGGCTTCGCGCGTCAGGCGGCGGAGCACGCGGCACTCCTCCAGCATTTGTCCCGCCTTGAGTTTTTTTTCCCTGTACTGGAGAATGCGCACCCCGGCCCCAAGCAGCGCCGCGGCCACCTCGGCGACAGAGCGTCCCAGGGAAAGGCGGGTGTCTGTGATAGCATAAATATCCGTCTGTCCTGGTAAAATTTTCACGGTGTCTTCTCCGGCGAATTGTTTTTACATTGTGTAAAATTCTCACAAAAACATGTCCTTTTCAAGCGCGCATTCCTTGTGTAAACTCTGAATGTTCACAGGAGGTTTTTTGCCATGTTTCGGCACTGCGCCACATTGATTTTTTTGCTGACCATGCTGCTGATTGCGATGTCGGCGTTTTTTCCGATCGCCCGCGCGGCGGCATCTGACGCCCAGGCGCCCGTGCAAAGCGAGCAGAACGGTAAGCCGGACAGCAGGCAGCCCCCCCAGACAGAGTCGGATCCTTGGGAAAATGTCTGGGCCGGTCAGCGCGACATGCTCAATGACATCAACACGACAGCCGCGACCTTGAGAAAAAAAGCCACAGACGACACGGCGGGGCTGAATGAGAAGGCGCGCCCCTATGAGGAGGAATTTCGCCGCCTGCTTGTGCTGGCGAACACGTTCAAGGATTGGCCGAACCCTCTGGAAGCTGTCAGCCGGCGGATTACCGCCACGTCGTATCAGGTGCGGGCGATGCTTGATCCTGTCATCCAGGCGCGGACCGAGACGCAGGGGCTGCTGGATCGCGTGAGTCAGATTGCCGACAATCTGCCCGAAGAAGTGCGCAAGGGAAGCGTGAGCGCGGAAATGCAGGCCTATGTCAAGGATGTCGGGCAGGCGAGATCGCGTCTGGCCGCCGTGCTGAACCAGTATGATGCGGCGCTTGCGCCTTTTCAGACCATGCTCAAGCGGTTGCAGGAAACACGGGACGATATCGCCGCCCGTCTTCCGCTACTGTGGACGAATTATTATCTGCAAGAACCCGTGTCGTGGCTGAATCTCGATCTCTGGAAAGAATCTGTCGGCCGTATGAGCTATTTTCTTCCCGGCCTGCGTTTGCGTCTGCCCGTGGAATTGCCTGCCGCCGTTGACCAATGGAGCACGGCGGCCCTTCGATTTCTGGTATGTCTTTTTTTCGGCGGACTTTTGACTGTTCTGCTCAGTCGCCGATGGCTTAACGCGCAATCTCCCCCGGCGTCGCACCATGTCTTCAAGGTCAGCCTGCCCTGCCTGTGCGTGGGCATTGCCCTGATCGGCAGTTCCGTGTCCGCCACAGGGGAGTTTTTTCGTCTGCTGCTGGCGATAGGCAATCTTGTCATTATTGTGGGGCAGATATTTCTGGCCTGGGATTTGCGCCTGCTGCAACATCCGCAGGACAGTCCGGCAGGCGCGCCGTTCTGGCGGCTGTTTCCGCTCACCTTTTGCGCCTACGCGCTGCTGTATCTGCCGTTGGGCGTGCCCTTTACCCATCTTGTCTGGACGGTGCTGGCGATTGTTACGCTGACGCTGGCGCGCCGCCGCGTTCTGACGAGTTTTAAATCCCTGCACCTGGAAAACGGCGTGCTGGAAACCGAGCCCGCCGTTCTCTGGGTTTGCCTTGCGCTGTCTCTGGCGGGTTTACACATATACAGCATGACGCTGTATCTGCTGTTCGCCTCCTGCTCCCTGGGCTTTGAGATTTGTCTTGGCGGCATGTCCCTGATCGGCAGGATCAGCGAAAGCCTGCCCAAGGAAGGCGTGCGATCGGCCCTGACCCACCTTGTGATTGCCTTGGCCGCGCCCTTTGTGCTGACGGCGGCTGTCGCCAGCGCCATGCTCTGGGTGGGCACTCTGCCCGGCGGCCTGGACATGCTGCGTCATTACGGCTTTCAGGGCATGAATGTCGGGGGCACGCAGTTCAATATTATTCAGTTGCTGTTGGTGGTGAGCGCTTTTTATCTCACGCGCGCCGCCGTTGATATGGGCTCGCGCTTTTTGTATCAGTTGCCCAGTCAGCAGGGGCTGCAAATCGACGCCACGCTGATCCCCTCGTTGCAGACGACCTTCACGTATGCCATGTGGTGTGTTTTCGCCCTGTTCACGCTGCGTTCCCTTGGTATGGAACTGAGCAGTCTGGCTATGGTGGCCGGCGGCCTTTCCGTGGGCATCGGTTTTGGCATGCAGACCATAGTTAATAATTTTGTTTCCGGGCTTATTCTGATTTTCAGCCGTACGCTTCAGGCCGGAGATGTTGTGGAAGTGGGCGGAACAACAGGAAAAGTGCGTAAAATCAGTGTGCGCGCGACAATGGTCGAAACCTTTGACAACGCGCTTATTTACGTTCCCAACTCGGAATTTGTTTCAAGCCGTCTCATCAACTGGACGCGCAACAGCCGTTCGGTGCGGCGTGAAATTAAAGTCGGCGTGGCCTATGGAGCCAATGTGGAGCAGGTGACGCATCTGCTGCTTGCTGTTGCCAACAAGCACGCCAACGTGCTTAAATATCCCGTTCCGACTGTCGTTTTCTCCGACTTTGGCGCAAGCACGCTGGATTTCGCCCTGCGTGTCTGGGTAAGGGATTATGATGTGGGATCCTCCACATCATCGGATATTCGTTTGGCCATTGAGGAACAATTCCGTAAAAACCATATTGAAATTGCCTTTCCACAGCTTGACGTGCATATCAGGGATATGCCGCCGCGTATTGCAAACAGGCGGCATCCGGGTAATAGTCTGAAGACGCGGGAGAAATGTTGGCTGCAGAAAAAACGTAAAACAACAATAAAACCAAAGGAGACAGCATGATTCGCAGATCTGACGCGGTGACTACAGCCAGTAGTCAAAGATTCGGCGGGCCTGGCGAAGCCTGGGCCGCGCAAATCCTGAACGAGGGAGAATTTGAGGGCAAGGGGCGGCTGTTCAACCGCATGGTGCTCAAACCCGGCGTGGGCATAGGCAAGCATCGCCATACCAATGATTTTGAAGTGTATTACATCCTCAAGGGTGAAGGCCTGTATGACGACAACGGCGTCAAGGTTAACGTGGGCCCCGGGGACGTGACGGTCTGTCCTGACGGGGAGGAGCACGGCCTCCTCAATACGGGTACGGAAGACCTGGAAATGATCGCCCTGATTCTTTTTGCCGGGAAGTAAGCATTATGGAAAAATTGCTTGTCCGGCTGGCCAGACAACTGGACGATATGGACGAAGCCTCTCTCATGTCTTTGTGGAGCAAGTACGCGGCAATCGTTGATCGCTTTGAACCCACAAAGCGTTGGGAGGAATCGGCGCTGATTTTTTCGCTGATTCAGGCGAAACGTTGGAAAAATCAGCTTTTTAACTATTATTGGGCATTACAGAGTCGTTTGCACGATGGAACGCCTGTGGAATTTCCGGAAAAACTGGCGCCGGATTTTCAACTGGAATCCGCGACTGAGGCTGCGGACAGCGTAAAACCTGAAAAAGTGGCGTGTCGCGTGCTGCCTTTCAAAAAAATCTGATCCGGTTCGGCGGGAAAAAGTCCGCCGAACCGGAGGGAGCAACAATGTCGAATACTGTCATCATAGGCGCGCAATGGGGCGATGAGGGCAAGGGAAAGATTGTGGACATGCTGAGTGCCCAAAGTCAGGTTATTGTCCGTTTTCATGGGGGCAACAACGCGGGGCACACCATAAAGGTCAAAGGCGAAGAGACCATTCTGCACCTCATCCCCTCCGGTATTCTGCACGACAAGGTTCTGTGCCTGATAGGCAGCGGCGTTGTTCTGGATCCGGGCGTTTTTCTGGAAGAGTTGGACTCCCTTGCGGCCAGGGGCATTGACGTGTCGCCCGGCCGTCTTGGTCTGAGCAAAAAGACCCATTTGATCATGCCCTACCATAAAAGCCTTGACAGCGCCCGCGAACTCAAGCGCGCGGGCAATAAAATAGGCACCACGGGACGGGGCATCGGCCCCTGCTATGAAGACAAGGCCGCCCGCGTGGGGCTGCGCGCCGGGGATCTGACCAATCCCGATCTTGTGCGTGAAAAAGTGCGCCGCGTCCTGCTGGAAAAAAATGTCCTGTTGCGTGATCTTTACAAGTTTGATCCCCTGGATGTTGAGGCGGTCTGCGAAGAACTGCTGCAACTTGCCCCGCGCCTTGTTCCCTACCTCACGAATGTGGAATTTTGTATCGAAGAAGCTGTCAGAAAAGGGGAAAGCGTGCTTTTTGAGGGCGCGCAGGGCGTGCATCTGGATATTGATCACGGCACCTATCCTTTTGTGACGTCGTCCAACACGGTGGCGGGCAACGCGGCAACGGGCAGCGGCATCGCCCCTTCCCTGCTTGACAGGATCGTGGGCATTGCCAAGGCGTACTCCACCCGCGTCGGCTCAGGCCCCTTGCCCACGGAATTACTGGACGACACTGGCTCTTACCTGCGCGCAAAAGGTTGTGAATTCGGCGCTACAACCGGGCGCCCGCGCCGCTGCGGATGGCTGGACGCCGTGGTGCTGCGCGAGAGCGTGCGTCTGAACGGCCTGACGGATATTGCCCTCACAAAGCTGGATGTGCTTCAGAATTTGCCTGCCTTGCAGATATGCGTGGCCTATGAGTACGAAGGCCGCCGGATTGACAGGCTGCCCCAGGAAGAGGGGGCGCTCGGCAAAGTGGTTCCGATCTATGAGGAATTGCCCGGTTTTGAGGAAGATATATCCGCCTGCGCTTCTTTTGACGAACTGCCGAAAGAGGCGCGTATCTACGTGCGCCGTATCGAGGAACTTATCGGGGTAAAAATTTCCATTATTTCCGTTGGTTCGGATCGCCGACAAACTATTGTTCGTTGACTCTCATGCGGACGCCTTTGTTCCCGTTTGTCGCGGACGCGGCCTTTGAACGGTTCATAACCGTTCTGAACCGTCTGGGGGCGGAACCTCCTCAGGTGCTGTTGCTGGAAGGCGGGAGGGAGGAGGAACGTCTTGCCATGGCGCGTTATTGGGCGGCCCGCTGCAACTGCATGAATCCGGATGCATATGGCGCCCCCTGCCTGCGCTGTCCTGTTTGCCTGCAAATCGCCTCCGGCGAATATCTGGACGTGCTCTCTTTTGACGGCAGGATCAGCAACAGGGAAGATGAGGAAAATCCCGGCCCGGTGCGCGCTTTTACCGTGGAGCACGCGCGTGATCTCAAACGGCGGTTGAGCGAAGCGCCGCATGGAGAAGGCCGCCGGGTTGTGGTGCTTATGGGCCTCACGCAAAGCAGGGACAAGGCGGCCAACGCCCTGCTCAAGGCTTTGGAAGAACCCACGCCCCGGACTGTGTTTGTGCTGCTTGCCCCGCAGCGGGAACATCTGTTGCCGACGCTGATTTCACGGTCATTCTGTCTGACCCTTCCCTGGGTTGACGGCCATTGCGGCGATGAGGACATGGCGGAATGGGAAGAATCCCTCGCCGGTTTTCTGCGCAACGGACAGGATTTTCTGGAGCGCGTCGCGGCGAAAAACGCCGTGAACGCGGCAACGGCCGGTCGCGTGCTGCTTGTTTGTCAGAAAGCCTGCATCAATGCGATGACCGGCGGCATTGCGCGGGCGCATATCGGGCTGGGCGCGACGTTCGCCGATTTTACGGCGCGCGATCTGGCTGTCTGCTGCCGCTGGTTTGTGGAGGCGCAGGAGGCGCTGAACTACAATGTTGCCCCGGCACGGGTGCTGCAGGCGCTGGCCGCGCGGCTGTATGTGCTGCGCAACGGTAAAACGGCGTAGGGGAGGGCGCGGCAACCTGTCGCGCATTCCAATTTCAAATTAAAAATTAACGTATTTTTAATTTGGAATTGGAATTACTATACGCCGGACTTACCCGATTCGGAGCTATAATCATGAATATCCCGAAATGCCGCTGCCAGAACCAAGGGCAGCATGGCGGGTTATGGCGGCATTTCCCATAATTTTCCTTGCGGTTCGCTTTTCAATCGTGTAAGTAAATTCCCATATGACGTGATGTGTATGGTTTTACGGCTTTTCCTGAGTTGTTCCTCTTTGCTTCGAGCGTGTGGCATGAAAACACGGATGCGAAAGATTTTCCGTTCCCGGCGGGAATTGGATAAGATGGCTGAAACCGCCGGTTCCGGCCTGATTTTTGCACACACACACACACACACACACACACACACACACACACACACACACACACACACAACACTGCCAGGTAGCGCGCCTTTCCTCAAGGAACGGCGCGCTTTTTCGCGTTTACGCCCTGTC
>JAISZT010000052.1 GCA_031284485.1 Desulfovibrio sp. | reverse complement strand
GCACATGTCTGGCGAAGATCGTGTATATATTTTTCTAAGTGCTTCACGCCCCCCATATATACAAATTTTCTCTAAACCGAAAGAGATTTTTAGACTTTTTCTAAAATTAGAATTGCTGGGCTTGAACAGCCAGGATTGCATCGGTCGGCTCGAAACTCTATGGTTTTATTAAAAACTGCCGTATACATATTTGAGACGGGGAGATAATGGCCGACACCACCACAGTGCAATTGCGGATGACGCTGCAAGGGTATGAGCAGCAACTGCTGGCTGCCCGCCGTCTTGCGCGTTTTCAGGCGCGTTGCCGTGTGCAGGACGGCCTTGAGCCTCAAGATCCCGATCCGGCGCCCAAGCGTCGCCTTTTTGTGGAAAAAGTGGCGCGTGAACTGTACGATACGCTGGTGTTTACCGGCAGCGAAAACCCGGTGGCTGAGGAAATCCGCAAAGAACTGGGCGCCGCCATCGGCAGGGACGTACGCTTTATCTATCCCCCCGGCGGGCGTTTGCGCATTGTCGCCGTGGAGGGGGGGGGGGCGCGCCCCTTGACGGATGAGGAACAGCGGCTTACGCGGCGTATGCTCTGGCGTATAACACGCCGGAAAGTTGACCGGAGCATGCTGGAGAGACCGACATAACAAAAGGCATAGTTATTGCATATTTTCTAAGATATACTGTTTTTTCGGAGAAATGCTATGAAAATTGACAACCAGGCAACAAGTATTTTTACTGACGGCTATGCCGGTTCCGGTGTTGAGCAGATGGCAAAAGGCCGCAACCGGGCTGTTTCGGAATTTTCCACAAGCGACAATGTTCTGGCAAGCGGTGATACGGTCAGCGTGTCGCAGGACGCCATTTTACTGACAGAGGCCATGCGCACGGCGCAGAACACGCCGGACGTCCGGGCCGAAAAAGTGGAAAGCCTGCGCGCTCAGGTGGCCAACGGCACATATCAGATGGACAGCCGCCTTATAGCGCAAAATTTGATCCGTGAAGAGCCGGGGTTGTTCAAGATATAGGCCCCGTCCGCCGGATTGCCGCCGCCGCGCCGCCGGACAGCCCGGCAGGCCCGTGCCGTAATCCACGTTGCCGTCAGTGCCCGCACGGTGGTTGCCCAGATACAGGGTGGAGCTTTCGCCGGGCGCCTTCTGCGTGGCGAGGTTGAATTCCTTGAAAATGCCATTAAAAATTACCCGCTCGTACCGGTCATTTTACCCGCTGTCAAAACAGAGAGGGTATTGTTATTGACTTTGAAATTCATTTTTATTACAATACTGAATACATTATATCGGATCGCAGTCTGGAGGTCTTACATGAGTGCTGTCAGGCAGTTTAAAAGTAGTTCGCACGGTGATGCGCCGCAAAACCAAGCCCGCTCATTGCGAATAGCCCTGACGGGCAACCCCAATTGCGGGAAGACCACTATTTTTAACGGGTACACCGGCGCGCGCCAGCACGTGGGCAATTACCCCGGCGTTACCGTGGACAAGAAAGAAGGGTATCTGACGTGCGGCGGCAAAGCGGTGACGCTTGTCGATCTGCCGGGCACCTATTCGTTGACGGCCTACTCGCAGGAAGAACTGGTGGCCCGCCATGAACTGTCCGCCGACAATGTGCAGGCCATTATCGGCATTGTGGAGTCTTCCGCTCTGGAACGCGGGCTTTTGCTCGTGGTGCAGATGCTGGAAATGGGCCTTCCGGTCGTGCTGGGCTGCAATATGATGGACGAGGCCCGCAAGGCCGGCATTCATATTGACACGGAGCGCCTTGAGTCCCTGCTGGGATATCCTGTTGTCACGATGGTCGGACGCACCGGCGAGGGGTTGGACAAGGCGCTTTCCGCCGCTGTGGAACTGGCCGAAAGCGCGCGCCGCGAGCCTTTGCGTCTTTCTTACGGGCAGGATATGGATGAAGCCCTGGCGAAAATGGAGCAGATTATTGCGCGCTCCGGGCTGCTGGCCCGGCGCTATCATCCGCGTTGGGTCGCCCTGAAGCTGCTTGAGGGAGATGCGGAAGTGCAAAGAGAGGCGCGCGCCGCCGATTCCGCGGCAACGGCCGAGTTGGAGGCGGTTTGCCAAAAAACCGCCGCGCATTTGCGGGATACGCTGAACACGGATATTGAGGCCGTTGTCATTGGCCATCGCTACGGCTATATCCGCAGTCTTTTGCGGGACGGCGTTCTTCGTCGTGATCCGGGCAAGGATCGTCTGGCTGTCACGGACAAGCTGGACAGGGTGCTCACGAACGCCTTTTTCGGCCCGTTACTTATGCTTGTCGCGCTTTTTTTGGTGTTTCAGATCACTTTTACCCTTGGCGATTATCCCAAGGGGTGGGTAGAGGACGGGTTTTCCTGGCTGAGCGATTTTTGTGGCGAGAACATCCCTGACGGTCTGGCAAAATCGTTGCTGACGGACGGCATCATCGCGGGCGTGGGCGGCGTCGTCAGCTTTGTGCCGCTCATTATTATTATGTTTTCGCTTATTTCATTTATGGAGGACAGCGGATATCTGGCGCGCGTGGCCTACATGATGGACCGCATTTTTCATATTTTCGGGTTGCACGGGGCATCGGTCATGCCCTATGTCATTTCCGGCGGCATTGCCGGCGGCTGCGCCATCCCCGGCGTTATGGCCACGCGCACCCTGCGCAGCCCCAAGGAAAAACTGGCGACGCTGCTGACCTTGCCCTACATGACCTGCGGCGCGAAGTTACCGCTGATGATGATGCTTACCGGCGCGTTTTTTCCGGAAAGCGCCGCCTTTGTCATGTTTCTGGTCACGGTGACCGGTTGGCTTGCGGCTCTTTTTGTGGCGCGTTTGCTGCGCTCCACTCTTGTCAGGGGGGAACCCACGCCCTTTGTCATGGAACTGCCGCCCTACCGCATGCCCACGCTTTTCAGCGTGTTGCTGCATTGCTGGGAGCGCGCCTGGATGTATCTGAAGAAAGCGGGAACAGTTCTGCTCGCCATTTCCATTTTGATTTGGGCCGCCATGACCTTCCCGTCTCTGCCCGAGGAAGAGGCTGCGCCCTATGAGCAAAAAATAGAGCAAATCCAGAGAGGTCTTGACGCGCTGCCCGAAGATTCGGCGGAACGCGCGGCGCTTGAAGACGATTTGAAGCAGGTGCGCAATGACTTGTCCGAAGCGGAATTGTCCTGGGCCATAGCGGGGCGGCTGGGCAAGGCGATTGAGCCTGTGACGCTTCCCGCCGGTTTCGACTGGCGCACCGATATTGCCCTGCTGGCCGGCATTGCCGCCAAGGAAGCGGTTGTAGCCACCATGGCCACGGCGTATTCTCTGGGTGAGATGGACGCCGAAGAATCGGAGCCGCTGGCTGAACGCCTCAAGGCGGACAAAGCCTGGTCAAAAGCCACTGCGCTTGCGCTTATGCTTTTCGTGCTGCTCTATTCGCCCTGCTTTGTGGCGCTTGTTGTCATCCGTCAGGAGGCGGGCAGTTGGGGATGGGTGGCCTTCAGCATGGTGTTCAACACGATTCTGGCGTATGCCGTAGCAACGTGCGCCTACCAGGGGGGCAGGGTTTTTTGGGGCTGAAGCATGCAACGCCCCAGGGTTAAAAATTGGAGAGTGTTTACTTATGGATAGGCACTGTTTCGATAACATACTGGAATTACAATTTTTTTCTGGTAAATTCACGGTTTGATAAGTTTCCAGATAACAGATTGCTTTTATAAAAATTTTTGCGCCAAAACTATCTATTGATGGACACTCTCCGATTTATCAGGATGTTTTCGGGCATCTTCGGACAAAGGGGGGAGAGACACGGCGTTATTCGTCGTCGTAATGGCCTTTGCAGCGGGCTATCTGGATTTTGCCGTTGTCCAAGAGGGAATAGACAAGGCGGTGCCGCTCGTCGATGCGGCGGCTCCAGAACCCGGAGAGGTTTTCTTTCAGCGGTTCCGGCTTGACGGGTCAAGAACGGCATAGGGAGAATCGGGAAAGTCTGGGTGCAGGGCCACGGCATGACCTCAAAAGTGGATTTGCGGTTTGTAAACAAATTAAAACATGTTGTTTTTACACGTTATTTTTTCAACTCAAAGAGTTACTCACGATAGTAATCAAATAAAACCTACCCCCAATAGGGTACATATTTGGCGTAGCGCCTTGAGCGATTTTCAGGGTCGTCAATTTTAATTTTGCCGTCGTTCACAGCATCGGAAATAATACGCGAAATCAAATCGGCTTTACGCTCCGGCAGATTGAACCTTTCACGCAGGCTCTGGGTGGTCATTTTTTGATTGCTCACATAAAGCAGGCAGGCGTGCTGGTAACGGGCCCGCACTCTTTCCTTGCGATCCATGTCATCGAAGTCCTTGTGAGCGAAAAGAACCACGCTGGTGTGTTGTTCTCCAGTGCGAAAATCCGGCGCGGGAAGTTGCCACGCTTCGGCAAAGGCCACCACCTTGTCGATGCCGCTGCTTTTTTCTTCGCAGATGCGGAAACGGCGCATGAGATCAGTCAGGCGCTCGTTACACGATTTGTATTCGTCAATGAATCTGTCGGTGGGGATCAAAGGAATACCGGGGTTTGTTATTTCTATCCGGTCGCAATAAATCTCGATCATCACGAACGAGCCGAAATCTTCCAAGTCCTGATGTACAAGGGCGTTAGCCACCAGTTCGCGGATGGCTATTTCCGGGTACATTCTGGTTTCGGTGCGCAAGGCCTGCCCTATGACCTCGTTCGTTGGCCGGCAACTGACTGTTGATGTCCCCGACCAGCCCCTCAAAGCCCACCGCGTAGCCCTTGATGCCGATCTGCTCACGCACGGTTTCAAGCTTGCTGCCTCCCTTGTAGACGATCACTCTGGGGGCCTTACGGCTCAACGCACCGAATTGCCGCAGGTCTTTGGCAAAAAGCAGAGCGCCCAGATTGGTGGTGTTCCAAAGGCCTTCGGATTCCACAATCAACTGTTCCTGCCCCAGACGGGCCAGAGCGGCATTCCGTGTTGCCGGGTAAGGAAGTTGCATCAAATCAAAATAGCTTTGGGTATCGAGAAGCCTGACCACATCTTCCGCGCTGGCTCCAGGGCGCGTACCGCAGCAAAAAGTCGGGATTGCCTTCCGCGAAGATGCGCCGCAGCATGTCTTCGGACATGGGCACAAGGCTTTCGCCAACCCGCATGAGGTATGCGCCCTCGTAGGTGAAAGCCGTCCCGGCCGGGCGCGGGGGAATGTTGAAGGCAAGCACGCGCTCGTCAGGATGCGTGATTTCTTCCACTTCAACGCGAAACTTGAGCTTGGAGAAAATGTGACTCTTGATTTTGTCGGGGTTTGGGAAGGCGGCGGTTCCGATAACCTTACGCGGGGGCGAATTTGTAATGCCTAGTACCGTGTAACATTTAAAATTATAAAAATATTATAATGGGTGTATCCTTGATGTCACCAGCAACA
>JAISZT010000026.1 GCA_031284485.1 Desulfovibrio sp. | reverse complement strand
TGCTGGACTATCCCGTTGACCAGACTACCGGGCTGAAAGAGGAAGTCGCGCTTATGGCCCATATTTGCGGGATATGCGTTGAGGACATACGCGGCATGGATTCGCAGGATTACAACCGGCTGCAGGAGCAGCTGCTTCGATTTCGGGGCGTTTCCGTCTGACGGGCAGATACGCCGTTGCGCGCTCATACTTGCGCGCTTCGGCGGTTTCAGTTTGCGGGACGCTTTGGGACTGACATGGGATGAGGCTGTGTCGTGGGCAATGGACGCGCAGAAGATGGAGCGGGAAATGAACGCCGCAAGCGGTTGACCAAAGCGGCGCATGCTCCGGCGATACCGGCAAGGCCCCACATGATTTCACGGAAAAGCCATGCCAGCGGCACAACGGCAAACCACATAAAGAACGGCAGGGCGATGAGGATTCCCACTATGGCATCGAAAACAGTGACATCCCGCATACCATTCTCCGCGGACAGGTGTATGGGCACATGAGCAAATCGCTGGGCGTAGGCTTTCTCATAGGGGCGACCCTTTCCCCTTCCGTCGCCAGTGCTTTTAGCACGGTAGAGCAAAAGATTCAAGCGGCGCGCAAGGAAATGGGCGCGGCCTCAAAGCAGGCTTCCGTCATGACCAAGGCGCTGGACCTGCGCTCGAAACGGGACGAACTGTCGGCAAAGCTGAAAGCTTCGGGCGGGGCGAATCCCGCTCTGCGCATGGAACTGGCCAAAGTCGCCGATGCCTACCGCAAGGCGAAAACCGCAGCAGCCGGATACGGCGGCGCGGTTTCTGACTGGAGCAGGAGGCAGGCCGAAGCGCAGAGCCGCCTTTCCAAAGCGAACGCCGTCCTGTCACTGAACAGCCGCATCAAGGAGAATGCGGACAAACGCAAGGAACTGCGCGGCAGAATGATGGACGCCATCGGGCCTGTCATGGCTGTGGCCGCCCCGGTCAAATTGGCTATTGATTATGAGTCCGCGATGGCTGACGTCAAAAAAGTCACCAATTTCGACGCGCCCGGGTTCAGGCAATTTTCCGACGACATACTCAAACTGTCCACCCGCATTCCCATGAGCGCCAAGGGGCTGGCCGAAATAGCCGCCGCCGCCGGACAGGCGGGCATCGCGGAGAGCGAGCTGCTCCGCTTCACCGAAGACGCCGCCATGATGGCCGTGGCCTTCGACATTTCAGCGGCTGAAGCGGGCGGGGCCATGACCGGGCTGCGCACGAACTTCAAGCTCAATCAGGACGGCGTCATCGCGCTTGGCGATACCTTTAATCATCTGGCCAACAATATGGACGCCAGGGCGGGCGACCTGATCAATTTCGCCAACCGCGTCGGAGGCACGGCAACCATATACGGCTTTACCGGCGATCAGGTGGGCGCTCTCGGCGCTGCTCTGGTTGCCATGAAGGTGCCTGCCGAAGTTGGCGCGCGCGCCGTAAACGCGCTCATGATGAAGCTGGGCAATGCTTCCAAACTTGGAACTGACGCGCAAAAAGCGTTCAAGCAGCTTAAATTCAACGGAGCGCAGCTGGAGGAAGCATTCAAGAAAAACGGACAGGGGGCGATGCTTGGATTTCTGGAGTCGTTGAAACAATCCAAAGATCCGATGGCCGCCCTGCAGGCGATTCTGGGTGAAGGCTTCTCCGATGAAATAGCGAAACTGGTCAGCGGGCTGGACACATACAAGCAGGCCATAAATTTGAGCGAGGACACGGCCGGGAAGGCGGAGTCAATGCGCAAGGAGTACGCGGCGCGCGCCAAAACGACCGCGAACGCCATAGAGCTTCTGAAAAACTCCGTGGCCCGCCTCGGCATCAACCTCGGCAGCATTTTGCTGCCGCCGCTCAATTCGTTATTGAATATCGTCAGTCCGCTGGTGAACGGGCTTTCGGCATTCGCGCAAAAACACGAAGTTCTGACAAAGCTGGTTGTCGGTGTGGCGACCGGGCTTGTCACCGTGAAAGTCGCCATGCTTGCCGGGGGCTATGCCGCGACATACCTGAGCGGCGGGATCATGGGCGTCTCAAAACTTCTGGGGATATTCGTCCCGTCGGTGGCTGCGGCGACCAGCGTGTCGCAGGTGTTGTCCCTTGCCCTGAAGGGCGTCGGCGCGGCCATGAAATTCGCCTTCGGCCCGTGGGGCCTGATTATAGGCGTGGCGACCCTGGCCTTCGGCTATTTGTGGGAAAAGTTCGAGTGGTTCCGCGAGGGCTTCACCAGCCTGTGGGAAGGATTGGCCTCCGTTCCCGGCCTGCTGGCCGAGGCCTTTTCCGGGGCCATTGATGAAATGACGGAGAGCATCAAGGAATTTTTTTCAGGCATACCGATTCTGGGCGATGCCTTCCGCGGGCTTGGAAAGTTTTTTTTCGGCGAGGACAAAAAAGCGGACGCGGCGAAATCAGCCGCTGTTGAGCCTGTAACGGACAAGGCCGGTCTTGTGCCGAAGGCCGGCAAATCCGGCGAGGCTCCGCAAGGGGGGCAGGCCATGCCGTCACAGGCGGCTCCTGAATCCGCCGCGTCCGCAGGCGCGCCTAAAGCTGCATCGACGGGCGGCGTTCCGGCATCAGGCGTACAGGCCAGTTTCAGCTTTTCCATCAACGGCGCTCCTGACGAGGAATTCGCGCGCGGTGTCATCAATGCCCTGAAGCGCCGCCGCTCGGACTTCGAGAGCCTTGTCTCCTCCGTCGTTCATGACCAGATGCGGGTGGCCTATGGCAGTTAGAGAGTATCGTTCCATACAGGGCGACGCCTGGGATTCCATAGCGTACCGGCTTTGGGAGGAGGAGCGTTTCATGGCCGACATCATGGCCGCGAATCCGGAACATGCGGACGTGCTGATTTTCCCGGCGGGCGTCATGCTGAGGATTCCGGACGTCGACCTTACGGCACGGCCCATGAAAGACCTGCCGCCGTGGGTGACGGCATGACTCAGGCGGTGGAACTCGCCCGGCGCGTCAAGGTGCATGTCGCCATCGGCGGCCATGACGCCACCAACCGCATGGAGCCGTATCTTCTGGACTTCAGCTTCACCGACAACGCCACCGGCAAGGCGGATGAAGTGCGGATCACCCTGCACGACCGCGACGGCAAATGGAACAACGAGTGGAAACCGAAGAAGGGCACGGAGGTCACGGCGACGATTGTTTGCAGCGACTGGTTCAAGCAGGGGGATTCCGTAAGCCTGCCCTGCGGCAGGTTCAGGATAGACGAAATCGAGTTCTCCGGGCCTCCGGACAAGATCACCATCAAGGCGGTCACGTCCGCGCTGACGACGGGTTTGCGGGATACGCCCAAAACACGCGCCTGGGAAAACACCAGCCTGCAAACCGTTGCCGGGCAAGTCGCCGCCGAGCATGGCCTTGCGCTGCATTATGAAGGAGACCCACACCTTTTTTCGCGGCAGGATCAGCGCAATGAAAGCGATTTGCCCTTTGTCGACCGCATGGCCGAAGAGCGCGGCATGTTCTGCAAGGCGCATGATTCCCGTCTTGTTATGGTGGACAGAGAGCGGGCCGAAAACGTCTCTCCCAAAATCGCAATCAACCGCCGCGGCGGCCAAACGACGCTTAAGCCGTTGCCGCGCAGCGGCTTACGGATTAAGACAGCACCTGGTGACGCTGAATTTGGTTCAGAGAAGTTGCTGTCGCTATCCGTAAGCGGGGAAGCCCCGCTAACGGCTACCGCAGCCCAAAAATATTCGTTCAAGCAGGCCAGCAGCAAAACGGCCTATTCCGAAGCGCAGGCCTCGTACACTGACCCCTCCAAAGGGAAAACGCACACAGCGGTTGTCAAAACCCCGGAAGAAGAGCGCGACCACAAATTGTTGGTTATGGACAAGCGCGCTGAAGACAGCCTGCAAGCCATACGTCTTTCCAAAGCAAGGTTGAACCAGGAAAATTCCAAAGAAAACACGGCGACGTTGGAAGTTATGGGGCATCCCGGCATTGTGGCGGGCATCACTCTCGACCTGACCGGCTTCGGGGATTTTTCCGGGCGCTACATCGTGAAGAAGGCCGAGCACAAGGTGGGCGGCAGCGGCGGCTATACCACCTCGCTGGAGTTGTCCAAATGCCGCCTCAATCCGGACGTGCTGGTCAAGGCGGGCAGCGCGGAGGTTGCGGCGCGACCGGCTGCGGCCCCTTCCTTGCCCGTGAACAACGCTTCCGCGTGGGAGGCGGCCTTCCTGGCCCTGAGGGAGTTTTGGCTGCTCTCCGGCGTGGATGATCTGACGAAGTTGCTGTTCTGCCTGCCGAACATCGCCGACGCAATGGCGGGCAAGGTGGACAACGCGGCCGACGCCCAGGGTTGGCTGCATCTGCGCTCCATGTTCCAGCACTGGTTCGGCGGCAGGGCTTCCACGGCCTCCGACGCGGCGGATCCCTTCTGGGTGGACTGGGACTGGGTCATGAGCTACGCCCGGACGCGGGAGAAGTACGCTTTGTTCACGCAAAACAGTCCTGAGCCATCTGCCGAAGTCGGCCCAAATATCAAAAACGATGCCGCCCTTGCCAGTTTGGGCCGCATTTTGTGCCGCGACGGCTACATGCGCGACGAGCGCGTGGATTTTGATTTCACGGTTCTGCCCTGGACGAAATGGCAGGACGCCTATCACACGCATATCCCCGTGCCGCGCCCCAGCGAAGCGGACGGTCTGATGGCGGCGATGGGGGCGTTCACGCTCCGCGCTCTGGCGGCCGGATGGACGGAACCGGACGGCAAAGGTGGGCATATCGTGCATGTGACAAAGATGGCTGTCTTTGTTCATGACGTGTTCAATTTTGACCCGGAGCAGGCGGGCGACGCAATTGGATTGCGTTACTGGAACTGTGAGAATCTGCATTACAGCGGTACAAAAGAAGATGGTTACACGGAGTTGGACAACGAAAAATTCAGGAACTTCCGCAGTCAGTACGACCACGGCGGCGATTTTCTCGTGTTGTCGCAGCCCCATGCTGTTGAAAATTTTTCGGGAGAACAGTATAAATATGTATGCGCGAAGCAGCTCTTTTAGCCTTGTCCTGCATGTTCTTCATAGGCTCTCTTGCGGGCGGAAGCTACGGCGTCTCGCCGCTTCTCTGCCTGATCCTCTTTTTTGTTTGCCTGGGCTGTTTCTATCGCTGTCTTGTTCTGCTTTTTTGCAGCGAAGCGGGGCATCGTCTGCGCGGAGCAATGCCCCGCAAAACAATCCTCTCGCTCCTGCTTCTGCCGGTAATCGCCCTGTTGTTTCAGACGTGTTTAACCAAGACGGCCGGGGCGCTTATGATGCGCAACTATCGTTTCTTTCCACAAATTCTGTGGGAAGGGCTGCACCCGTACAGCGTTTGGTATACATTGCAGCATTCGACCATAGGGCTGTTTATGAAAATTCCTCTGTACGCCGTTCCGGCCTATTGCATATTCCTTGCTGCTTGCGTGTGGTGGTTCGCGCGTCCCAAATTGCAATCCGCCTGCGCCGTATTCTGCGCCGTCTTTCTCACTGCTCCGTTTGCCGACTTTTTCCTTTGGGTTCTGCACGGCATGAAAATCGGCCATTCCTAGAACCCTTTCTTCTTCCCTTCACCATATCTCCGGAGGCTGGTCATGTTTGATTACGCCTCTCCGGCCGCTATCAAGCGCATCGAAGTTCCGAACCTGCTGTCCAGCAGCAAAGGAATATTCCTTGAAATTCCCGACAGGCGGGAAGATTTCTGGCTGTTCATGGGGCCCTT
>JAISZT010000021.1 GCA_031284485.1 Desulfovibrio sp. | reverse complement strand
TTATGAGTAATTTCCTCCAACCATGCTCGCTCGGATGGGCTGAGAATAACCGTATATTTTGTTGCCATGATGCCTCCCGTGTTGCTGGTGACATCAAGGATACACCCATTATGATATTTTTATAATTTTAAATGTTACACGGTACTAGCATTTTCGTATTGTCATACTGGAACAATTACCCCTTGAAATTGCCAGGAATTTTGATATGCTGTACACAGCGCACGTCAGGAAATCCGGGAAATGGAGAGTTGGTCGCATGTCCGCAGTATCTGTTCCCGTTTTACAGTCTTCTCCCGCCATTGAGAGTATTCTCTCCGCCATGCCCAATCCGGTCATCGGCATCGACAGGCAGGGGATCGTGCGGCTTTGCAATGATGCCCTGCTTGAACTTTTATCACGGAAACGCCCCCATGTTCTGGGAAAACCCATTGAAGAATGCATTGAGGGCAGCCAGCTTCCCAATATCCTGCAAACGGGGCAGAAGGAAACGTGGCGCCGGTTTTCTCTGAAAAACAGAGCCTTTCTGGTCAGCCGGGCGCCCCTGTATATTGAAAAGCAACTGGTCGGCGCCCTTGCCAGCCTGCACGAAATTTCGCAGTTGGAGCAGATATCCGGTGAACTCAGATCGGTCCGTCTGCTCACGGAGGAACTGGAAGGCATTATCGAATCCGCCTTTGACGGCATTTACGTTACGGACGGCCAGGGCGTCACGCTGCGGATCAATGAAAGCTACGAGCGCATTACAGGACTGAAGCGCGTCGAAGTTGTCGGATTCAACATGCGCGATCTGGTGGAACGCAAGGTGTTTGACCAATCCGTCACCATCAATGTGCTGGAAAGCGGAAAACCGAGCAGCGTGATCCAGACCATCAGCAACGGGGCGACGGTGCTGGCCAGCGCCAACCCCCTGTACGACTCCACGGGAAAGATTGTTCGCGTGGTGACGGCCGTGCGGGATCTCACGGAGCTGAACCGTCTGCGGGACGAACTCAGTCAGGCCGATCATCTGAAAAATCAGTACAAGGAAGAGCTGCTGAAGCTCCGGCAAGACTCTTTCGATTCCATGGAGATTATCGCCCAGTCCGCAGCCATGCGCAATATCCTGGATCTGGCCTTGCGCGTCAGTTCCGTGGATTCCACAGTGCTTATTCTGGGCGAGTCCGGCGCGGGCAAGGAAATCATCGCCTCCTTCATTCACAGGCACTCCGGCCGGAGCGACAAACCCTTTATCAAAATCAACTGTGCCGCCATACCTGAACAACTTCTGGAATCGGAATTGTTCGGGTATGTGCGGGGCGCCTTTACCGGGGCCAGTAAGGAAGGAAAAGCGGGGCTTTTCGAGGCGGCCGACGGCGGAACCTTGCTGCTGGATGAAATCGGGGATCTTCCCATGAGCCTGCAAGTCAAACTGCTGCGGGTCATCCAGGAAAAACAGATGAAGAGGCTTGGCTCAAACACTCCGCGCGACGTGGATGTGCGCATCCTGGCCGTTACAAACCAGAATTTGTCCGAGCGCGTGGGACAAAAACTGTTCAGGGAGGATCTCTACTATCGCCTCAATGTTGTGCCCATCCATGTGCCGCCCTTGCGCGAACGCAAGGAAGACATCCTCGTCATGGTGCATTCCTTCCTCGAAAAATACTGTAAACGCCATAATCGCCGCCGTGAACTGCACCCTGCCGTCATCCCCATGCTTCTGGACCATTCCTGGCCGGGCAACGTGCGTGAACTGGAAAATATGATGGAGCGCCTTGTAGTGACAGTGGCGGAACGCACCATTACCACGAAAGACGTGCCGGCCCCTCTCGGCAAACAGGAATCCCCGCCGTCCGCCAGGCCGCCGTTTGAGGGAAAAACCCTCAAGGAGATGCTGGATCATGTGGAGGCCGCGATCCTCAGAAACGCGTTCGCAAAGCACAGGACAACTCGCAACGTAGCAAAAATTCTTGATATAAACCAATCCACCGTGGTACGTAAGGCCAAGGCCCACGGCTTGAAATCGCGTGGAAAAAAGAACGGTATCGCAATTACATGATTGCCCGTATGGCATATTCGAGGTTTTGGTATTGATCCTCCGAAGTGATGACCATTTTCCCGTCAAGGCCGCGCATATCCTGGTGCGAGGCGCAGGCTGACGCGCAGCCGCAAATGACAGCCACGAAGTGAACCGGCGCGTCGTCAAACGCTTCGACAAGGCGGATCTCGGGAAAAGCCGCGCGCAGTTTTGCCGCCACAGCGGTCCGGTCATAGCGGGGATTGCATCCACCGCAATATTTGATGCGTACTCTTTTCGGCATGGCAGTCGGATCGGCATGCGAAGGGACGCCCGTCGCGTTTAGAGCAGATCAACTTTGAGTATCTGCTCTGCGTAACATACTATAAAAAAGGGGCGTCCCTCCGCATTCTGGAGTCGGCGCGCATAAGCCCGCGCTGTCATTTGATATGGGCAATATCCCTGGCAAGCTGTTTTTTCCGTTCAATGTTCCCCTGGCGGGCTATCATAATGCGCTGCGCCTGGGGTGAACCCGCGCCGTGCATGGATTCTGTGCGATAGCCGACGGCCGCGGCGCCCAGAGTGAGGTTTTCGATGAGGCGCAGGATTTTCAGCCTGGTTTCCGTCGGAACCGAGGCCACACCCCGCAGGTATTTATCAATATAGGGGCCGAGCTTGGGATCGCGCAAATCTTTTTCCGAAGGGGCGGTGACCATGAGGCCGCCGGCGATGTCCTCGGCCAGACGGGTGATCTCGTAGGGGAAGCGGGTCACGTTCTGCTTGCAGACATTGGCCAGCAGCAAGTCGATGAGATAATTGCCGGACGCTGTGACGGCCCCTTCGGACGAGCAGGCGATGCCGCAGGAATACAGGGTTTCATTGAGATGGATCATTTCAATGATCTTGTCCTTCACATGGCTGGCCTTCTGCGCCCCGTTGTAGTCGGCGGCCAGAGCCGCGGCGCCGATAAGCACATCGCCCACGCCGGCCTTGCAGCCGCCGTAGCTTTGGCGATGGTATCCGGCAAAGCGCTCCACCAGTATGCCGGCAAAATCCGTTTCCCCGTTCAGGAAGATACGGTTATCGGGCACGAACACATTGTCAAAAATGACCAGAGCCTCCACGCCGCCGTATTCGCAGTTGCCCACGTCCAGAGTGCCGCCCTCCAATTTTCTGGTGTCGCAGGACTGACGCCCGATAATCATGAACAGGTTTTCAGCGTCCAGCGGAACGGCGAACGATACGGCGTAATCCCTGTCATCAGACCCCATGGCAATGGTGGGCATGACAACGACCTGATGGGAGTTGCAGATGCCGGTCTGGTGCGCCTTGGCCCCGCGCACCACAATGCCGTCCTTGCGGCGTTCCACGACATGCAGGTAGAGATCCGGGTCAGCCTGCTTGCTGGGGGAAAGGGAGCGGTCTCCCTTGGGGTCGGTCATTGCGCCGTCCGCGGTCCAGTCTTTTTCCTGGGCTTCTTTTAAAAAATCCAGAAAATTTTTGTGATATCGGGTGCCGTGCGCCTGATCACATTCAAAAGTTGTGCTGAAAATGGCGTTAAAGGAGTCCCACCCCACGCAACGCTGAAAACAGGAAGCTGTTTTTTGTCCGCACAGGCGCTGCATTTTTACCTTTTTCACCAAATCTTCCGTGCTGTGGTGGATATGGGTGAACCGGTTGATTCTTTCCCCCGAGATGTGAGATTTTACGGTCATCAGATCCGCGTATTCCGGCTTTTGGGCCAGGTCATAGGTCGCTTTGACGGAATTCAGGGAAGGACGCAGAATCGGATGGTCAGCCGCGCTGGAAACCTTTTCACCGAACATACAAATCTTGATGTCCATTTTCCTGATGCTTTCAACGTATTGCTCTCCGGTCATCATAGCCATGGTTTTTTCCTTCAGATTTACATGGTTGTAAACTATTTGCCGTATCCTAGGGCGTAGGGCAGCCAAGTGGCAATTTCTGGAATAAAGGTTATGAGAAGAATGACCAGAGTCATAACCCCTATATAGGGAAGTACGCCCACGGCCAGTTTTTCCACCGATACATTGGTCAGGCGGGAGGCGACAAAAAGGTTCACCCCCAGTGGCGGGGTTAACAAGCCGACCTGTGTGGCCATGATCAGGATAATGCCGAAGTGAATGGGGTCTATTTGCAAATTGTGCAGCACGGGTATGAGCACAGGAGCCACGAGTATGATGGTGGCCAGAGTCTCCATGAACATGCCCAAAAGATATAACATTGCTATGAGCATGAGCAGCACGACATATTTGTTGCTTGAGATTTCCAGGACAAAAGCGGCAAGACGCGTGGGTGCTTCCTCATAAACCAATATCTTTCCGAAAAGGGTGGAAGTGCCGACAATAAGCAAAATGGAACCGCAGATCATGGCCCCGTCAAGCAGGGCATCGTAGATATCTTTAAGGGTGAGAGCGCGGTTGATGACAGAGCCGACAAACAAAGCCCAGGCCACGGCGATGATGGATGCTTCCACCGGTGTGGCAAGACCGGTATAAATGGATCCCAGAACGACAATCACCGTACACAACGAGAAAAAAGCCCGGCGCACGTTGCTCAGGATGTTGCGCAAGGTAACAGGAGGGATGTTGGGGTCGGCTCCGTATCCTTGCTTACGGGCCAGAAGATAGGCTGTAACGCACAAGGCCCCGGCGGTGATGAAACCGGGAATGAATCCGGCCGTGAACATGCCGGTTACCGACAGGTTGCAGATGATGGCATAGATGATCATGGGATTGCTGGGCGGGATCAGTATGCCAAGGCTGCCGCCGGTGGAAGTCACAGACCCGGCATAGACCCCGCTGTAGCCGTTGCGGAGCATGGCCGGAATCAACACAGAGCCGACAGCGGCCACGGTGGCGGATCCCGAGCCGGTAATGGCGGCAAAAAAAGCGCAGGCCAGAACCGTGGTGATGCCTATACCACCGTAAGTGTTGCCCACTACGCTCTTTACCACGTCAATAATCTGGTTGGTAATGTTGCCGCGCTCCATAAGGGTGCCTGCAACCACAAAGCTGGGTATTGCCAGCAGGGGGAAAATGTTCAGCCCGTCGTAAAGCGTATTGTGAATAACAGCCAAGGGCAGGAGATCACTGACAATCAGGACAACGGCTGCCGCTATGGCCAAAGACATGAAGATCGGCATGCCCAGAAGAAACAAAATGGTCACGCTAAGCAAGACTATAGTAAGCGAGCTCATTTCTGGGCCTCCTCCACAAAATCCACCATAGAGGCGAGGGTTCCCGCTCTCCAGTGTGTAATGTACACTTCAACGGTGCGCAACGTCATCATGGCGAAAGAAATGGGAATGATCATCTCAATCCAGGCCTTTACCCAGCCCAAGGTAGGTGAAACCTCTGGAAAGGCAAAAGCTTCTCGCGTCATGTCAATAGTCAGGAACACGAAAAAAATATTGAAACCAATCCATATACTGTCAGCAACTATGCGAAAGAACAGGCGCACCTTGACCGGTGCCAGCAGAAATTGGGCTGAAATACGCACATGCGCGGCGCGCTTGGCCGCCAATGAAGCGCCAACGTACACTGCCCAGATGAAACAGAAGCGGCTTAATTCCTCTGTCCAGGCCAGACCCGCTCCTATGACAATACGTACGCCCACTTGAAGCATTAGGCAGAGAATCATCAGGCCGACCAAAAAGGCACTGACGTATTCCTCCAGATTAGCATACATTCTGCGCAACAAAGTCATGGATTCCTCCTTATTGAGAACAGGCGCGGGTTTGCCCGCGCCTGTTTCGTTCCTTCAGTGATCGGAGTGATCCCTACTTTCCGTCTACTATGGCTACTGCCTCGTCCACAAGCGCTTTGCCGCCGATCTTGTCGTAGAACTTCGGCCAAATGGAGCGGGCTTTTTCCTGCCATACCGTTTCATCCGTCACTTGGTTCACCACCATGCCGTGTTTGATGCAATCCTGTTTGGCGACTTCTTCCTGTTCCTCCGACCATTTCCACTCATATCCTTGAGCCTCCAGACCAGCCTTGTCCACCAGGGCGCGGGTATCCTGATCCAGCTTTCTGTACCAGGATTCACTGGCAAGAATAGGGCCGGTCCAGAGAATGTAATGAATTTCTGTAATGAATTTCTGTACTTCCCAGAATTTCTGGTCACGATTCACGGAATGCGGATTTTCCTGGCCATCCACCACTCCCTGTTGCAGAGCGTTGAATGTTTCCGACCAAGCCATGGGATGCGGATCCACGCCCCAGGCGCGGAAGGATTCCAACTGGGTGTCCGCGGGGGAAACCCGGAATTTAAGACCCTTCAAATCATCAATTTTAAGAATAGGACGCTTGGAATTGGTCAGGTAACGATATCCGCCCACGGCCCAGCCCAGCGGCCGAGTATTGGATTGTTTGACGATAATGTCGGTAAGTTTGGCCATGTAGGCTTTGTTGCCGAAAATCTTGTAGGCGTCCTGAATGTTGGGGAAGATGTAAGGCAGAGAAAAGATGCTGGCTGTCGGAGCAAAGGGGGAGAAGTTACCGCTGTACAGACAGGCAACGTGCAGCTCTCCGGTGCGCAACTGCTTCACGTTGGCCTGTTCATCGCCCATGGAGCCACCGTAAAAGGTTTTGACCGTAATAGCGCCGGCGGATTCTTTTTCCACAATTTCCCGAAATTTTTCCAGGGCGGTGGCGTGAAGGCTGCCCAGGGGGTTGGTGGTGGCAATCAGAAAGGTCTGTTTTTTGTAGGTGGTCTGTGCGGCCTGCGCGTTGCCGGGAACCAGCAAGGCGCAGAGGGCGATAACGCATGCAAACAACAAGATGCGCTTCATGGAAAACTCCTCTTTTGGGGTTTAGGGGCTGTGTAAAAAATGGAAATTTTACTTTGCTGATACATAAGCAACATTTGTGCCTGTATCCGAAATTTTTTTTAAAAACGGGAAATTGTTATTTTTCGGCATATTGCTAAAAACCAAGGCAGACTGCCCTGCCGTATTGCAAAAATATGATGTGTAAACGCATCAATATATAAAAAAAGCAAAAAGTTTTGCCAGATTGCGCCTTCAAGCATGATGCGTGAACGCATCATGCGGTGTGATGCGCGTCAAATGCATAAAATTATGGACATGAAAAATACAATATGCTGATATTAAATAATTTATTATAAATCAAAATCAATAGCGAACCTGACACACTGATGCTATTATACATCAAAATGCTTCCGCGCGCGTATGTTGGAAAAATTGGCGACTGCGCTGTTCCCAGCCGGATATTTTCCCTGCTGCGTCTTTCAGCATTTCACCAAGATACGCTGCCATTAAATTCCGCGTCATACGCTGCCACACGTTGAAACAGCAAAAAAAAAAATTCAACGTATCTCGCTCTGATATATTGTCATTTTAACCAGCTATATTTTTTCATTTATTTATTTGTCTCCGTATATATAATTAAGTTGACAATATTTAACATATTTTATAATATTATAAAAACAGTAGATTTAATTGTATTAAACCTGCAAATAAGAGAGGTTACCATGCTGAAACGATTGCTTATATGCCTCATCGCGGCCGTGACGGCGCTGGCCTTGCCCCTGCCCGCCTCCGCCGCCGGTCGGGAAGGCGGAAAGATCATCGTGGCCGACGCCAATTCCACCCATCACCTGAACCTGTATGTGGCCTATGAAAAAGGCCTGTTCAAAAAATACGGGCTGACGGTGGAAATCAAACAGACCAGCTCCGGCGTGGCCGCGGTGGTGGGAGGCGAAGCGGACATCGTGTTCAACTGCCCCACGGGCGTCATCACCCCAATCGCCAAGGGACAGAACATCGTCATCATCGCCCAGGTGAAAATCCCCTGCACCTCCGTACTGGTAGTGCCGGTAAGCGCGCCTTTCAAAAAACCCGCCGATCTTAAAGGGGTGCAGCTTGCCGGCCTTTCCAATACGTGCTGCGCGGTTATCGCCATACGCGACACCCTGAAGCAAAAATACAACACGGAATTCACCCTGACCGCCCTTGCTCCCGGCGCCGCCCTGGCCGCTCTGGAAAGCAAGGCCGTGGCGGGGGCCATTCTGGAAGAACCCTTTGTGGCCGAAGCCCTGCTACTGAAGGATGCCGCCGGAAAACCGAAATATAAAACAATTTTCGACGGAAAATCCGACGCCGACGGCGACGGCAAGAAGGAACCCAATCTGGCCGGAGTAAACCCGCCTTGCCGCACCATCAACGCGAACAGGGATTTTGTCAAAAACAACACGGAAAAAGCCAAAGACTTTGTCAAGGCCATTGACGAGGCGGACAAGCTGATCCGCCGCAATCCCGTGGCCGACGATATTGTCGCCATCGCCCAGAAGTATGTGCCCAACGTGTCCAAACAGGCCATCATCAACAGCAACCCCAAGCTGGGCTTCCAGATCAAGCTCGACACCAAGGGGCTTGAGGGATACGCGCAGGCTCTGGTCAATCAGGGAACCATTGATAAAAATCCCGGCAATGCGCTTTTTGCGCCGGAATTCAAAGGATTCACCTGGTGATGACGGATCAGTACGAGACAAGAGGAATCCGCCGGGTTCTGCTGGAACTCGGCGGATTCGCCAAAAACGCCCTGGGGAATTTTTTTACCCCGGGCTTTCTCTGCCTTTTCATTCCCCTGCTCCTGCTCTGGGAATTGCTGCCCCGAACCGGCCTTGTTCCCGAAAGCCTGCTGCCGCGCCTGAGCACGGTGGCGGCAGCCTTTTGGGACATGCTGCTGCACAAGGACCTTGCGCTTCATATTCTCTACAGCCTGGGGCGTTTTTTCGCGGCCTTCAGCATTGCAGTGGCTCTGGCGGTTCCCATCGGCCTGCTCATGGGCTGGAATCTCAAAATACGGTCCATCTTCCTGCCCCTCTGGCAACTCCTTTCACCCATTCCGCCGCCGGCCTGGGTGCCGATGACCATCATCATCTTCGGCATCGGCTCCAGCATGCACATTTTTCTCATGGTCATCGGCATTTTTTATCCGGTGCTCTTCAATACCTATCAGGGCGTCAAGGATACGGATCCGCGCTATCTCGCTTCCGCGAGGGTATTCGGCGCGAGCGAGTTCACCCTGCTGCGCCATGTGTACTTCTGGCATGCCTTTGGCGCCATCATCATGAGCCTGAAAACCGGCGTGGCCATGGGGCTGGTGATGCTGGTCATAGGCGAGGCCTACGGCGGCAGAATGGGCATCGGCTTCCTGCTGGGGCAGGCCAAGGACTATTTTCTGATTCCGGACATGATGGTCTGCATGGGCCTGCTGGGATTTATCGGCTGGTTTCTGATCGAGGTGCTGAAATACCTTGAAATCAAACTGTCTGTCTGGAAAGTGGGGAGATAGGCGGCATGATCGAAACCCGCGGCATCAGCAAATTCTTTTCAGTGGTTAACGAAAATGGGATGGCCGAAGGGCTTACCGCCGTATTGAACGTTTCCCTGACCATCCCGGACGGCGCCATCGTCAGCATGCTCGGCCCCTCGGGCTGCGGCAAGTCGACCTTTCTGGAAATTCTGGCCGGGCTGCAAGCCCCGACGGACGGCGAAATCCGCATAGACGGCAACCTTGTGCTGGAGCCTCTGCCCTCAACCAGAAAAGAAATGGAAGACTACAAGCGCCGCTATCGCTTCATCTCGCCCCTGGCCAACGGGGTGTTCACCGACCATCCCAAGCATGACATCGCCATGATTTTTCAGGATTACGCCGTTTTTCCCTGGATGACGGCCATTCAGAACGTCGTCTTCGCCCTGAAGCTCCGGGCGGGCGGCAACAATCGCTCCGGGCGGGCCGCGCGCTCGGAAATGATGGACAAGGCCGTTTTTTACCTGAACAAAGTCGGGCTTGCCGGGGCGGAAAACAAGTATCCTTCCCAGCTTTCCGGCGGCATGCGCCAGCGCCTTGCCCTGGCCAGAGCGCTTTCCGTGGAGCCGAAGATCATTCTCATGGACGAGCCGTTCGCCGCCGTGGACGCCCTGCAGAGGGAAAAACTGCAGGACGACCTCCTGCGCCTCTGGGAAGACGCGAAGGCCGGAAACGCGCCCATCATCATTGTCATGGTCAGCCATGACGTGCAGGAGGCGGTTTACCTTTCCGACGAGGTGATCGTGTTTTCACCCGGCCCCGGCGGAACCATCCGCAACCGCATCCCGGTGGCGATTCCCCGCCCCAGGGCGCGAACGGACCCGGGCATCGTGGAAATTCAGGAACGAATTTTCGCCATTCTGCAATATGACATCAACCAGGAAAGCATGTACTCCATATGAGCATTTTTTCTGAAGCGCGCCCGGCCGACTGCCGGGGCAGAATTTACTCCGGCATAATTGAGGCGCGCGGCAATACGCCCCTGGTGCGGCTGACCAGAATGGGGGCCGGGCTTCCGGGCGTACTGCTGGCAAAAGTGGAATCGTTCAACCCCATGAACAGCGTCAAATGCCGCATAGGCGCGGCCATGCTGGAGGCTGCGGAGCGCGATGGAAAGCTGGCCCCCGGCGGCACGGTCATTGAGCCTACCTCCGGCAATACCGGCATCGGCCTGGCCTTTGCCTGCGCGGCCAGAGGATACAAGCTGGTGCTGACCATGCCGGAAACCATGTCCATTGAACGGCGCAAGCTGGCGGCCATGCTGGGAGCGGACGTGGTGCTCACCTCCGGCAAGGACGGGATGCTCGGCTCCGTGCGCAAGGCCAAAGAACTGCTGGGCCAGATACCGGACAGTTTCATGCCCCTGCAGTTTGAAAACCCCGCCAATCCCGAGGCCCATCGCCGCACCACGGCGGAGGAAATCTGGGCCGACACGGGAGGCAAGGTGGACTGTTTCGTGGCCGGGGTAGGCACGGGCGGCACCATAACCGGGGTGGGCGAAGTACTGAAGGCGCGCAGACCAAGGGTGCGCATCGTGGCGGTAGAGCCTGAGGCTTCACCGGTGATTTCCGGCGGCAGGCCCGGCCCACACCGCATACAGGGCATTGGCGCCGGCTTTGTGCCCAAAATTCTCAACCGCTCAATCCTTGACGACATTGTGCCGGTGACCAACGACGACGCCCTCGACACCGCGCGGGAAACAGCGCGCATTGAAGGCATTCTTGTCGGCATTTCCGCCGGGGCGGCGCTGTGGGCGGCCAGAACCATCGCCGCGCGAGCGGAAAGCGCCGGCAAGAACATTGTGGTCATACTGCCGGATTCGGGCGAACGCTACCTTTCCACCCAACTCTCGGCAACGGAGGAATAGCATGCCGCGACGCCATCCCCTTATGTTGTTTTTCGCCCTTGTCCTGTCAACCGCCTGTCCGCCCGTTTTTTCCGCTTTTGCCGCCGACGGAACGCACATCAACAGCATCGGCATGGAATTCGTCCTCATCCCGGCCGGCTCATTTCAAATGGGGTCGGATGTCCTGAATGATGAAAAGCCCGTGCATCGCGTGACCATCAGCAAATCCTTTTATCTGGGCAAATTCGAGGTGACGCAGGAACAGTGGACGAAAATCATGGACGAGAATCCCAGTTGGTTCAAGGGCGGCAATTTGCCTGTGGAACAGGTGTTCCGCAATCAGGCCCAGGAATTCATTGATCGCCTGAACAAAAAGGAAGGGTACAGCCGCTATCGCCTGCCCACAGAGGCGGAGTGGGAATACGCGGCCCGGGCCGGGGAAGGGGAACCCGCCGTTCTTGACCGCGTCGCCTGGTATGTGAAAAATTCCGGCAACGCCTCGCACCCGGTGGGACAAAAGGAACCCAACGCCTGGGGGCTTTACGACATGCTCGGCAACGTCAACGAATGGATACAGGACTGGTTCGCGAGCGATTATTACGCGAACAGCCCGGCTGTGGACCCTGCGGGGCCGGAAACCGGGACGCTGCGCGTCCGCAGGGGCGGCAGTTGGAGCGACGACGCGGGAAACTGCCGCCTTGCCCGGCGGACTTTTGACGCGCCGGACAGCAGCGCCTGCGGAGCGCCGGGATGCCGCCTCGGCGATTTGGGCTTCAGGGTGTTGCTGGCTGTGGAACAGCTGTAATATCGTAGTATATTTGTAAAATTATCAGATACCGCATTTTTTTATCGCCTGCCATACATTTTTTTTTGAAATCGATTTTCTTTTCTCTTGACACGGCCTGCCAACATTTGCATAATTCTTTCAGGCAGACGATATCCGTCTATTACGATATTTCCGTGAGGGAAAAATGGATTCTAAAATCAGTTTACGGCAAATGCGTGTCGGTCAGCAGGGCAGGATAGCGAGTGTGACCGCATTGGGTGAAACAGGCCGCCGCATCCGCGACATGGGCATTATTCCCGGCACCTCCGTTTCTGTTGTAGGGCGCGCGCCCCTTAAAGACCCCATAGCCTTGCGCCTTTCGGGAGTGACTATTTCCCTGCGCAACAAAGAAGCGGAATATATAATGATTGATGTGTCCGAAGCCCCGTCCGAAGCGGTCTATACAGCGGCCTGACAAAGCTGCCGTCCGCACAAGCCGCGAATGCTTCCGCGCCTGTCCCGGCTCCGGGAAAGGGCGACCTTCATCCTCAAACATACTCCAGCGGAATCGTCACATCGCCGTCTTTCAACGGCAACACTTTGTCATACAGGCAAATAATGCCGCCGTGCGCCCGCTTCACGCCGGAAATTTTATCCAGAGCGGCAAAGGCGGCAATATCCCCGGCCCTGGGATCGGCGTATTTTTTGATCTCAATGGGATACAGCGTCATATCCCGCTGAATCAGCAAATCAATTTCGTTCTGTTCCCTGTCGCGGTAAAAATAGACAGGCGGTTCCAGAATACCGGCGTTGGCGTAACTTTTGAGAATTTCCGCCACTACGAACGTTTCAAAAAAAGCGCCGGCGGCAGCCCCCCGCAAAACATCCGGCGTACTCCAGCGGGTCAGGCAGGCCGCAAGCCCGGTATCAAGAAAATACAGTTTCGGGGTTTTCACCGCCCGTTTCGTCGCGCTGGTGTGGTATGGCGAAAGCAGGGCGGCAACTCCTGACGCCCGCAGGATGGACACCCAGCGTTCAACCGTGGGCTGACTCACGCCCACATCCCCGGCGATGGAGGCCAGATTGAGCAGTTGATCGGTACGGGCGGCAACCGCGGTCATGAATTTGAGAAATTTCACCTCGTCTCCCACCTGGGCCAAGGCGCGCACGTCCCGCTCAATATAGGTTTTGGCATAGGCGGCGTAGAACATCTGCCAATCCATACCGTCACTGCCGTACAGAGCCGGCATACAGCCGCGATGGATGGCGTTCCATACGTCACTGTGGGAGCGGACGGCCAAATTTTTTTTTCGCGCGTCAAAATAGTCGCCGTCAGGCAGGTCGGAAAATCAGCGTCCACGATTACCGGCATTCCCTCGGGTAAAACCCGCAAACTCCCCCGTATTGACACGGCGCGTGGCGACGGCTAAACAAAACGCCATGCAATGTCTTGTCATACGCCATCTGGCCTTTGAGGATCTGGGTATTTTCGCTCCTGTGCTGCAAGAGGCCGGGTATGCGTTGCGCTATGTTCAGGCCGGTGTGGATACCCTTGACCGGGAAGAATGGCTCAAGGCGGATCTGGCGATTATTCTGGGCGGGCCGATAGGCGTCGGGCAGGAGGATGTTTATCCTTTTTTGCGTGAGGAACGCGCGCTGACGCAGGCGCGTATGGCCTGCGGCCGCCCGTTGCTGGGCATCTGCCTCGGCGCGCAGCTTATGGCGGCGGCGCTTGGCGCGCGGGTATACGCCGGGCGACGCAAGGAAATCGGCTGGGGATCCGTGACCCTGACCGCAGACGGACGGCGCGGGGCGCTGGCGGAACTGGACAATGCCCCGGTGCTGCACTGGCACGGCGACACTTTTGATCTGCCGCGAGGCGCGGAATTGCTGGCCTCAAGCGAAATAACGCCGCACCAGGCCTTCAGCGCGGGCAAAGGCTGCCTGGCCCTGCAATTTCATCCTGAAGTGGACGCGCAACGTATGGAAACCTGGCTTATAGGGCATTGTTGCGAGCTGGACTTCGCGGGCGTCTCTCCCGTCGGCATCCGTGAAGACGCCGGACGGCTGGGCAATGCGGCGCGAAACGCCGGGCAGGCTTTTTTGCGCCGCTGGCTCGCCCAGGAAGCGTTTTTGCGATGAAACGCCCTGTTTTTGACGCGCTGATCGTGGGTGTCGCGCTCTTTTCCATGTTTTTCGGGGCGGGCAACATCATTTTTCCCCCGTATGTGGGGCTGGCCTCCGGCTCCCAATGGCTGCTCGGATTCACATATTATTACCTGGCCGATGTGGGACTTGCTCTGGCGGCAATCTTCGCCATGCTGCACAGCGCCGGCATTGACAGGGCGGAAGGGGTCTTTGTGCGTCTGGGCGCTGTCCCGGCCAAACTGATGATGGGCGCGTCGGTATTGTGCATCGGCCCCTTGCTGGCCGTGCCCCGCACCTGCGCCACAACCTGGTCAATCGCCGTTCAGCCCCTTGTGGGCGTGGACGCCCCGTGGCTGCACATCCTTTTTGACGTTTTATATTTCGCCTTTGTCTGGCTGTGCTCCGTCAGGGAATTTTCCGTGGTGGACATCCTGGGGAAATATTTGACACCGGTTTTTTTCGCCGGGCTGCTGTTGCTTATTGTTTACGGCGGGTTGTGCTATCTCGGGGCCACGGCCCCCACTCCGTATTCACCGGATATGGACAAGGAGCTGCTGATAACAACCATATCCATCCATATTCTGGGCCCGTTCGGCGCGACTGTTCTGTGCGTTGTGGTGGCCTTTGCCTGCCTCACAACCGCCATTGCGCTGCCCTTGCAGCCCTACGGCTTGCTGGCTGCTGCCCTCGTTCGTTTGCGGGGCGCTGGGCGCGGCGTGGAGCGGACCAAAAAAGGAGAAGCTTTCAGATGCCCATTGATTGGCTGATCTACGGACTGCTGGTTTTGGGAATGGCGCAGCTTTTGAATGCGGCCGTGTTCAAAAAAAAGCCCGCTCCTCCGGCGGTAGCGGCGGCGCTGGCCGTTGTGGTGTTTTTTGTGAACCTTGCGGCCTTCGACGTCTCGGAAACGTTGCGGCACATCATCATCCCGGAAAGCGCCGCTGTGCGGAGCGACGGGCACGACTCGCTGAAAACGGGCGGCGCGTTTGTCTTCGCCCTGATCTTCTTTGCCTTTCTCAATCGCCGAAAAAGGGAAAACAAGCGATGAAACTGGACGAGCGGCTGAAGAAATAATACCCTGTGCCCATGCCAAGCCCCACCCCGCCACTGGCCCGCCGGTATGTTTTCAAATTGTTCGCCAACATGGCGTCCGTGCCGGTATATCTGGCTATGGAGGCCATTCTGCCGCGTGTTCTCGGCCCGGTCATGTACGGCAACTACAGTTTTGCCACAAATTTTTTTCAACAGCTTTCCGGCTTCCTGGACATGGGCACGTCCCTTTGTTTTTATAACGCGCTCTCCCGCCGTCAAAACGAAACCGAACTGGCCGGTTTTTATACCGGCGTCGGCATGTTGGTGGCCTGCATCACGCTGCTGGCGTCGTTGTGCATGCTCATACCGTCCGTGGGCGGCGCGCTGATGCCGGAGGTGCCGCTCTGGCTTGCGCCGCCAGCGGCGCTTTGGGCCTTTCTGACTTGGTGGGGGCGTGTGCTGCGTTCCATGAACGACGCGCTGGGGGCGACGGTTGCTTCGGAAACGGCGAGAACGGTTATCTCCATCTTTTCCGTTGTACTGCTGGCGCTGCTTTTCGTGAGCGGCAACCTGAACATATATTCCTTGTTTTTTCAACAATACCTCATGCTTGGCATAACAATTCTGGCATACCGGCATGTGTCGCGCAAACACTGGCGGCAAAACAACGTTCCCCTGCGTCTGCAAACGGACAGGGCGCAAAAGCGCGCCTACCGCCGTGAATTTTTCAATTACAGCCACCCTCTTTTTGTGCAGGCGCTCCTGTCTTTTTTGGTGATCACCGTGGAACGCTGGCTTTTGCAGTGGTTTGACGGCAGCGCGGAGCAGGGTTTTTTCGCCCTGTCCCAAAAAGTCAGCATAGCGTGTTTTTTGTTTGTTTCAGCCATGACGCCGCTGGTCATGCGGGAGCTTTCCATCGCCTGGAGCCATAACGACCGCGCGGAAATGGGACGCCTGCTGACGCGGCTTGCGCCGCCGCTCTACGTTATTGCCGCGTATTTTTCCTGTTTTACCCTGGCGGAAGGACAGGCGCTGGTGTCCATTTTTGGCGGAGCGCAGTTTGCGGCAGCCATTTTGCCCGTGCAGATCATGGCCCTGTATCCGCTGCACCAGACCTACGGGCAACTGGCGGGATCCGTCTTTCACGCGGCGGGACGCACGGACGTCACACGCAACGTCATCGCTCTGGAATGCGTGTACGGGCTGGCCACAACATGGTTTTTGCTTGCGCCCGCGGAATTTTGGGGGCTTAACCTCGGCGCCGTGGGCCTTGCCCTGAAAACCGTGTGCGTGCAATTTGTGACGGTGAATCTGTATTTCTGGCTGGCCTCGCGCTTAATCCCGCTGAACTACTGGCGCAATCTTTTCCACCAGATATGGAGCTTCGCGGTTCTTGCGGCGTTGGCCCTGTTTTGCCGTGAAGGCACTGTGTACGCCGGCATCGGAGACGGGGACTCATTTTTGCGTTTCTGCGTTTCGGGCGTGCTGTACAGCGCGTTTGTTTGCGGGTGCTGCGCGGCTTTTCCCGCCCTGCTCGGGCTTTCCCGCCGGGATCTGCGTGAAATGGTCGCGCGTATGCTGAAATTTCGGGGCCGCGGCGCGCCGCTGCCCTAAAGCTTTCTGTTCCTTTGTCCGATAACAGAAAAAGATGAGTGGGGAAAGGGAGAACAGTAACATATACAAAGGAGGCGGATCAGACCATCCCCTGTTGCAGGGAAGCAGTGATCCATTCAGGGAGGAATGGTCATGTCGCTAATCAATACGTATGACAGAAGCCTGGGCGCTGTCTCCCATAAAGACAGCGGTCCCGGCATTCGTGATGAGATGGGACGGGCCGTACGCGAACTTGTTGAACGCGCTACCGTTGTGGAAAACAGAAATGCCTGCCGTTTTGCCTTGCGGGATGCGGAACTGGCATTGGACATGGCGGAATTTGCGCGCAATCAGGCGCGCAAGCCGGAAAGGGGCGCAAAATTGTCCCCGGCCCTGCTGGCCTTGACCTTGATGCGGCGCGATGCAAACGCGCCGGAACAAATGCAGTGAAGATGAGGAAAGAAAAATTCAGAAACGCTTTCAGACATTGTAAATGAATACCACCATGTTTCCATGACATGAAGGGGAAACGCAACTGATCCGCAGGTACAGAAAAAATCTCCGCTCATATCGGCGGGGGCGAATGTTCGCCCCCGTTTTTTTTACAGTGAAAATCCCATGCCGGTCACTGCCTGCATGCCGCCCATGGCGTTGACGACATCCGTGACGCCATGGCGGGCAAGCAGCAATACGCTGTCGTAAGAGCGAAGGCCGGTGTTGCAGATAAGCGCCACTGGTCTGTCTTTCGGGATCTCGCCAATCCTTGCCGCGAGTTCTTCCAGCGGTATGGCGTGCCAGTCCGGTTGGCGCGATTGCGCATCCAGCGCGGCTCTGGCGGGGCGGACGTCTATAAAAAAGACGTTGTTGTCGCTGCGGTTGTTCCACATTTCAATGAATTTTTCGCCGGTCACGGGGATAACGCGTTTGGCCAGCACATTATCGGCGACATTGGCGACCGTGTTGACAATGTCCATGGCTGAAGCGAACGGCGGCGCGTAGCAGACTTCCAGATTGGAGATATCCGCCGTTGTGGGCTTTGCGTATTGCAGCACCCCGGCCACGGCGTCAATGCGCGCTTTAAGGGCGTCGCCGGCTGCCCCCGCTCCCTGAAGCCCGAGCACCCGTCCGGTTGTTTTGTCCACGACAAGTTCAAGGTGCATCATGTCTTTCTGGGGGTAGAAATGAGCGCGGTCAAGCTGGGCCGCGCCGACGCTCAGGGCGTCAAAGCCCGCTTTACGCGCCACGCCGACTGTGAGGCCGACTCCGCAGAAAGAAAGGTCAAAAAGTTTCAGCGCCCATGACCCCACATATCCGGGAAAAGTGTCGCTGCCCCCGGCAAGGTTTGTGCCGATGACGCGTCCCTGGCGGTTGGCCATGCTGCCCAGCGGCAAATAGCCCATGTCGCCCGTGATGATGTTTTTGACCGCGGCGCAATCGCCGCCCGCGTAAATTGCCGGGTCGGAAGTGCGCAAACGCTCGTCTGTGACAATGGCGCCGAAAGCGGTGAGGTCAAGCCCCGCCGCCTCGGCAAGCGCGGTGTTGGGAATAAAGCCCGCCGCGAGAATGACAAGTTGGGCCTCAAGCCGCCTTTTGTCCGTCACGACTCCGGATACCGCGCTGCCTTCGCCGGTGAATCTGACCACCTTTTCAGAGGTGAACACATCCACGCCATGTTTTTCACAGTCGTGAACAGCCATGCGGGCAAGGGAAGGGGAAAGCGCGCCGGGCAGAATCTGCGGCGCCATTTCCACAATGCTCACCCTTACTCCCCACATGTCGGCCAGGGCGACAGCGGCTTCAAGCCCGATAAAGCCCCCGCCCACGATGACGGCGCCGGATACTTTGCCCTCCTGACAGGCCTTGCGTACGGCGTCGGCCGCTTCCAGACTGGTCAGGGCAAGTATGTTGTCAAGCCCGCATCCTTCCACCGGCGGGATACGCGCTCTTGCGCCCGTGGCGAGCGCCAGTTTGTCGTAGGGCAGGTTTTCTTCCCTGCCGCCGACAAGGTCTTTGACCAGAAGAGTTTTCGCCGCGCGGTCAATGGAGAGGGCACGTGTGTTATTGCGCACGACAATGCCCTTCATGACGCGGAAAAATTCGGGATCGCGCACGGTTTGATAGGGGGTTGCGCGCAGATCATCCAGAGCGTTCACCTCGCCGGAAACATAATAGGGAATGCCGCAACCGCCATAAGAAATATAGTTGTTTTCATCCACTATGGTCACATCGGCATCGGGCGACAAACGTTTGCAGCGGGAGGCGGCTTTCGGGCCCAGGGCAACGCCGCCGACAATCAGAATTTTTTCAGGCACTTGTTCCTCTCATTTAGCATCAGACCGGGTTCACAGGGCGCGCTTCACGTTCCTGGATCAGGGTAAGCGCTCTTCTGGCGAGATGGGTAACTTCCGGCTTGGATATCTGGCCGTCCGCGCCCACGCTGTCGCCCTTGTGGCGCAACTTGTCCGTGATAAGAGATGAAAAAAGCAGCACGGGCAGGTGTTTGAGCAGCGAATCTTCCTTGATCCGGCTTGTCAGGTTGAGGCCGTCCATAACCGGCATTTCAATATCTGAAACAACAACATGGACAAAATCGGTGATGGGGCGCCGTTCTTCCTCGCAGCGGCGTCTGAATTCCACAAGGCGGTCCCAGGCCAGACGGCCGTTGGAAACAACTTCCACGGCAAACCCGGCTTTTTCCAGCAAATCCCGCTGCATTTCGCGCACAAGGGCCGAATCGTCGGCAATGAGAGCCTTGTAGCCGGAGTTGGTCCAGTCTTTGCCAAGGTCGTCGAGGCGCAGGCCCAGTTTGGGGTTCAGGTCGGCCACAATTTTTTCCAGATCCAGCAGAAAAACAATGCGGTTTTCCAGTTGCACAACGCCGATAACCGTGTTGTGCGACACCGAGGCCACGTACCCATTGGGCGGCTCCACGCGTTCCCAGCTTATTCTGTGGATGCGGTTGACGCCGGACACCATGAAAGCCGTAGTGATGTTGTTGAATTCCGTGACAATGGTTTTTTGCTGGTCGGCCGCGTCAACGTGAATCTTGCCCAGCCACAGCGCCAGATCAACAAGGGGGATGATGCGCGAACGCAGATTGAACGCGCCGAGAACACTCGGATGCTGTACTTCCGGCAGTTCGGTTACCTTGGGCATGCGTATGATTTCCAGTACCTTGGCAACATTGACCCCGTAATATCCGCGGTAAACGCCGGCGCCGTTTGCCGGCGGCGTTGGTTCGGCATTGGCGTATACTGCCGGTTTGTCGGCTTCATCAAGATAAAATTCCACAACCTCCAGTTCGTTGGTGCCTGCTTCCAGCAGAATATTTGTCGTTTGAGCCATATCGCCTCCTGATGCGCGGCGCATTCCGTATAAAAATCACAGGGTCGACAGCCACAGTTCCGTGGCGTCAATAAGTCTTTTCGGTGTAGACGCGCCGGCCGTTAGGCCTGCCCTTGTTTTTTCCGTAAATCTTTTTGGATCAAGTTCGTCCGGGGTTTCCACATGAAAAATCTCAATGCCGCTCAAAGCCGCTATGTCCGCCAATCTACGGGTGTTACCGCTCTGTCTGCCTCCTACAATTACCATAACGTCCACCGAAGAGGCAATGTCACGCGCTTCTTTCTGGCGGTGGCGCGTCGCATCGCAGATGGTGGAAAGCACTGTCAGCCGCTCAAAACGCTTGCACAGCATTTTTTTTATTTCCATAAAATGCCGGCGATCCTGCGTTGTCTGGGAAGCGAGCACGAAAACCGGATCCTTGGTCAGGCGCAGCCTTTCGAATTCTTCAAGATTGCCGAAAACATGCGCCGGACCGCGGGCGTAGGAAACAAGCCCGCGTACTTCCGGGTGATTGGCTTCGCCGAACAACAACAGAACCGCGCCGTCTTTTGTAGCCTTGCCGATAGCCAGTTGCGCTTTTTTAACCCGCGGGCAGGTCGCGTCAACAACGTTGCCGGCTGCCGCGCGCACGGCGTCTTCCTCCTGACTGGAGAGGCCGTGGGCGCGGATGAGCACATGGTCGCCGGGCAGAAGCTGCGTGGCGTCGTCCGCGCAGACAACGCCTTTTGCTTCATATTCTTCAAGAACCTGGGGGTTGTGGATGATCGGCCCCAGTGTGCAGACGCGGTTGGCGCGCGGCGCGGCCTCAAGCAGGGCGGTGTCCAGTTTTTTCAGGGCAAGGCTGACGCCCATGCAGAATCCCGCTGTTTTTGCCCGGATGACGTTCATGGTTTGTCCTTGTGTTTTTTATATGTTAACAAAAAGACATTCCAAAGTGTATTGTTAAAAACCACCCGATCAGGCAGGTATGGAGGAAAGGGGGATTATCCATAATCCACCACGTTAAAAAGAGAAACACACTATTTTATTTGTAAAAACCAATAGATACATGAACATAAGGAAAAATTTTCATCACCAATCTGGTGAGAGCAGTATGTCGGAATCTACCGAGAGCAAAAGATGTTCGGCCTGACCGTGGTGGATTATGGACAATCTTGCATTGAAAAATTTATTTTCCTGTGCGATTATCAGTAAAATTTTCCAACATCGCTCTGTATTACCGATTTCCACAGAAATCGGTAAACATCGGCCGCAAGGCCGATGCGCCGCGTAGCGGCGTAAGTCGGCAGAAAACCGCGCTTTTCGGCCGACGATCTTGCGTTAAAAAGTTTACTTTTTAACGCAGATATCAGTATTAAAGATTTTTAGAAAAGAAAACGCGGTTAAAACCTTCTTCCGTGGCACGATGGGTTTCAGTGTACCCAAGGCGATGGTAAAATCGTAAATTTTCAGTCATGACCTCATTGGTATAGAGAGAAATCCGGCAGAAACCCGCCTTGCAAGCCATTCCTTCTGCAAAGGCCATCAGCTTCTTCCCATAACCTTGTCCTTGCACTGCTGGATGGACAGCCAAGTTATTGAGTAGCATGGCGTCTTTTCCCGGCGAAAGCATGATGAAGCCAGCTATTGCTGGAGAAGTGGAAAAAAGAGCTTGGGATTCCAAATCCCTTTTTTCGCCGTCTGGACAAGATGATTGAATTTCAAGAACAAATATAAGGCCTTCGGCAATACGCCCCGCATAGTCTTCTATCATAGGAGCAGGTTTTTTATCCATGCGTTCCAGATAGCGTCCGTATGCCACGGTTGCCAAATTCGTAATTCTGTGGCAATCGGCAGAAACTGCGGGACGGATAATCGTTTCACCAAAAAAACGGGCATTGCCAGTTAAAGACTCTGACGGCGTTTCGGGGATGGAGCAACATGCTGTCATGGCGTCTCTCCAGCGTATAGGGGCTATTTCCAAATATTATCTTTTGCCCGATGACTGCGTCAAGCGGGCTTCTGATCCATAATCCACCACACAAGGATGCAACATGGTGTAAAATTTGTTGTTTTTGTAAAAATTTCGATGAGGGAATATTCCCTAAAATCCGGCTATTCTGGCGGCTTGCTGTTTTGCGTGGTGGATTATGGCAGACCTTGACCTTGCCGCCGGGCTGGCTTATAAATTATCTGGTTCGCGTCATCAGACATCCAGCTCTTGTTGCCCTGGCTGAAATGATCCGTGCCCCAACATCCAAACGGAGGCTAACCCCATGTTCGGCATCGGCATGCAGGAATTACTGCTCATCCTTGTGATTGGCCTGCTTATCTTCGGCGCCAACAAATTGCCGGAAATCGGCGGCGGGCTTGGTCGGGCTATCCGTAACTTCCGCCGCGCGTCGTCGGAACCGGATGAAATCGACATCACCCCCAAAAGCGGCAAAACGGCTTCTTCCGGAAATGACTCCCCCAAAGGCTGAAAGAGGACTGACCCATGAAAGCAGAACAACTATCCGTTTTTTTGGAAAATCGCGCCGGGCGTCTTGCGGAAGTGACCCATACCCTGGCCGAGGCGGGCATCAACATACGCGCGCTCTCCCTCGCGGACACGTCGGACTTCGGCATTTTGCGCATGATAGTCTGCGAACACGCCAAAGCGCAGATTGTGCTCAAGGAAAAGGGCTTTACACTTGGCCGCACCAGCGTTGTCGCCGTGGAAGTGCCGGACACGCCCGGCGGCCTTGACGACGTGCTCCAGCTTGTTTCACAAAACGGCATCAATGTGGAATATATGTACGCCTTTGTACAGCGTGAGCCGTCAAGCGCGGTGATGATTTTCCGTTTCGACAAGGTGGATCAGGCCATAGAAGTGCTCAACGCCGAAAATTATACCATTATTCCGTCGGAAAAACTTTGCCAGCTCTGATTTCACTGCCGGCACTCTTTTCTTTCACACGCGCAACTATTTGAAATATAGTGTTTTATATTTTTTCAGCAAAAAAAAAGCAATTTTTTTTGCTCCCCCCCCTTTTCAAGCCGAAAGCATGTCTTATTTGTATGCCGGTGCGGGACCGCGCCGTGAAACAACGAGTTCAGCGGTCCGATACGCGCAATAGTCCCGGTTCATTCGCCTGTCGCGGATGGCCGCATGTGCCTGCGAGGCAATAAAAATTTTAGGGAGGAAAATTATGAAGCTGACGCCCCTTAACGACCGTGTGCTGGTCAAACGTCTTGAATCCGAAGAAAAAACATCCGGAGGCCTGTATATCCCCGACACAGCCAAAGAGAAGCCCTCCAAGGGGCAGGTCATCGCTGCCGGCCCCGGCAAGATTGCGGACAACGGTTCCCGCATCGCCCTGGCCGTCAAGGCCGGTGATGAAGTGCTCTTCAACAAGTACGCCGGCACCGAAGTCAAGCTGGACGGCATTGAGCATCTTGTCATGCGTGAAGAAGATATCCTTGCCATAATCGGCTGATATAACCAATCACTAAAATCACTACTCAGGAGGAAATCATACAATGTCCGCCAAAGAAATTCTTTTTGACGCCAAAGCCCGTGAAAAACTTGCCAACGGTGTAGACAAACTTGCCAATGCCGTCAAAATTACCCTTGGTCCCAAGGGGCGCAACGTTGTGCTGGAAAAATCCTTCGGTTCTCCCGTCATTACCAAGGACGGCGTGACCGTGGCCAAAGAAATCGAGTTCAGCGACAAATTTGAAAACATGGGCGCGCAGCTTGTGAAGGAAGTGGCCTCAAAAACTTCCGACGCGGCCGGCGACGGCACAACCACCGCCACCATTCTGGCCCAGACCATATACCGTGAAGGCGTCAAGCTCGTCGCCGCCGGGCGCAACCCGATGGCCGTCAAGCGCGGCATTGACAAGGCTGTTGAAGTGCTGGTCACAGAACTTGCCAACCTTGCCAAACCCACGCGCGACCAGAAAGAAATTGCCCAGATAGGCACCATCTCCGCCAACGCCGATGTCACCATAGGCAACATCATCGCCGAAGCCATGGCCAAGGTGGGCAAGGAAGGCGTCATCACAGTGGAAGAAGCCAAAGGCCTTGAAACCACAATGGATGTTGTGGAAGGCATGCGTTTTGACCGCGGTTATCTCTCCCCGTATTTCGTGACCAACGCCGAAAAAATGCTCTGTGAAATGGACAACCCCTATATTCTTGCCACAGAGAAAAAAGTCTCCAGCATGAAAGACATGCTGCCCATTCTTGAGCAGGTGGCCAAGGTGAACCGCCCGCTGATGATCATTGCCGAAGACGTGGAAGGCGAAGCTCTGGCCACGCTGGTGGTCAACAGACTGCGCGGCGCGTTGCAGGTTGTGGCTGTCAAGGCCCCCGGCTTTGGCGACCGCCGCAAGGCCATGCTTCAGGACATCGCCACGCTGACCGGCGGCACTGTGGCCTCGGACGACACAGGCTCCAAACTTGAAAATATGACCTTGAACGACCTCGGCACGGCCAAGCGCGTGGTTGTTGACAAGGAAAACACCACCATTGTGGACGGCGCCGGCAAGAGTGAAGACATCAAGGGCCGCGTAAACCAGATCCGCGCCCAGATTGAAGACACCACTTCCGACTATGACCGCGAAAAACTTCAGGAACGTCTGGCCAAGCTCGTTGGCGGCGTGGCGGTTGTGCATGTAGGCGCGGCCACCGAAGTGGAAATGAAAGAAAAGAAAGACCGTGTGGAAGACGCCCTCAACGCCACCCGCGCGGCGGTGGAAGAAGGCATTGTGCCCGGCGGCGGCACCGCATTTATCCGCGTTGCCAAATCTCTTGACAGCATCAAGACCGTTGACGACGACGAACAGGCCGGCGTGAACATACTGCGCCGCGCCATTGAGGAACCCCTGCGCCAGATCGCCCACAACGCCGGATTTGAAGGCTCCATCGTGGTGGAAAAAGTGCGCCAGGGCAAGGACGGCTACGGCTTCAACGCCGCTACCGGCGAATACGAAGACCTGATCAAGGCCGGCGTTATTGATCCGAAAAAAGTTACTCGCGCGGCCCTGCAGAACGCGGCTTCGATCGCTTCCCTGCTGCTGACCACTGAAGCCGCGGTAGCTGAAAAACCCGAACCCAAGAAGGACGCTCCCGCCATGCCCGGCGGCGGCATGGGCGGCATGGACGGCATGTACTGAGCCGACAAAAAAAACATCTGAAACATGAAAAGCCCCCGGTCTTCATAGTATGGATGGCCGGGGGCTTTTAACTGATTTGCTAAGTTTTGCATAGGCTTGGAAGAACGGCTTTTGTTTTGGGTTTTCAGCGCAACTTGAAGGCAAAAGGCAGCAGAACCAGCGTATTGATAGAGACGCCTTTGATTTTCCCCGGCAGGAAACGCGTTTTTTGCGCGGCATCAAGAGCGGCTTGCTCAAAATGCCCCGGCGGCTCGGCGGAGCGGACGGCGCACGCTCTGGGCAGACCGGCGGCATCAACAACCAGCTCCACAACAACCACGCCTTCGATACGCATCCGTCTGGCCCTGGCGGGATATTCAGGGGCAACCCTGCGCACAATGGACGGGCGCTGATCCACGCGATTCTGGTCATGGGCGGAAAAACCGCCCAATTGACGTTGCGGCGGGCCGGAGGAGTCCCCCGGAGACGAAGACTGCTCTCCCGTGGCGTCTGCAGGCCGTTGCGAAGATGCTGCGGGTTTCGGCGCGGGCCGCGTCCTTTCCGGAGGCTTTCGCCTTGGGCTGATTATTTTTGGCTCCGGCGGCGGGGGGGCGACTTCCGGTTCAGGCGCGAAGGCCGGAGGCGACGACGTCGCCCGAAAGACTGCTTCGGGCGGTTCCGGCACGGATGCCCCCTGAACGCCCGGACGGGCAAATTCCACCAGAGAAACCTGAAATATTTGTCCGTTGTTCTCCGCGCCGCTGTCCGGGAAAAACAAAAGCGCACCCACAATGCCGCCGTGCAGACATACAGAGCAAAGAAACCCAAGGCGGAGCGCCCGCTGTGCTGTCGGAGCGGTTTGCTGCGTGATGTCGCGGAGTATGGAATTCATGCCGGCCGTTTCCCCGCCCTTTCCGGATATCAGTCGGAAAGCGCAAGTTTCTTTTTCGGAGAAAAAATCATGGACAGGGCCAGCATGATTGTCGCCACCAGAACGATGGCGGCCCCTGTCGGCAAGGCGAAGTAGAATGAGAGCCAAAGCCCGAGCACTGCCGCCGCCGCGCCGAAGACCGCCGACAAAACAAACATGCGGCTTAACCTGTACGTTACCTGTAAGGCTGTGGCCGCCGGCGTGACGATGAGGGAAAAAATGAGGAGACCGCCTATCGCCTTGAGGGAAAAGGCGACTGTCAGCCCCATCATGACAAGGCTGGCGTAATAAATGGCCCGGACAGGGATGCCGGAGGCAAGAGCGGCCTGACGCTGGCCGATGATGGCCTGTATCTCCTTGAAAAGAAAAAAGATGAACACGGCAAGCAGCAGCGCGACCGCGCCCATGAGCCACAAGTCGACAACGGTCACGATCAGAAGATTGCCCCATATCAGGCTTAATCCCTCGGTTCTCGCGCCGGGCAGCATTCCCAGGGCCATCATGGCAAGGCTCATGACAAGGGAAAATATGACGCCGATTGCCGTGTCCAGGCTGAAACCGGGGCGTTCGGCCAGCGGCCCCACCAGAGAGGCCGCGCCCAGGCTGGCGGCCAGACCGCCGGCCAGAGGGGGAAAACCCAGCCAGAGACCGATGAGCGCTCCCGCGAAAGCCGCGTGGGAAATGCACATGCCGACCAGACTCATGCGCCACAGGACGACGAACACCCCCATGCAGCCGCAGACGCTTCCCCCCACCACGGCCATCAGCAGCGCGCGCCGCAAAAATTCATACTGAAAAAATGATTCCATTTTTGTCCTGACCTGACCTTCAAAAAAGGGCTACCTTGCGCTTTTCGCAGGCGGCAATGCTGACAGGGACATCATACAGCGCGCTGAGAAGCTCCGGATTCATGGCCGCCTCCGCCGGGCCGCTCCAAAGCAGCGTGCCCTGTTTCAGCATGGCCGCCTTTTCGGCCAGACTCAGGGCCGCGTTCAAATCATGCGTGACCATAAAAACAGTCAGATCGTATTGCCGCCGCAGCGTTTCAATCGTATTGAGTATTTCCCTCTGCGCCTGCCAGTCCAGCGAGGCTGTAGGTTCGTCAAGCAGCAGCAGTTCCGGTTCCTGGGCAAGAGCCCTTGCCAGCGCCATGCGCTGGCGCTCCCCGCCGGACAAATGCCCGATAGGGCGTTGGGCAAGGGTCGACAGGCCAACTGCGGCCAGCGCTTCCATGGCCAGTTTTTTTTCTCTGGCGCCCGGCACCCTGAACAATCCCAATTTGCCGTATGTTCCGGCCAGCACCGCTTCAAAGGCCGTCATCGGCATCTTGGGGTCAACATCTGTGGACTGAAAAACGTGGGCGATTTTCCGGCGGACGCGAGAAGCGGTTTTCGGCGTGACCACTGTGCCCCTGTATTCCACACGACCGGCGGCGTATGACGTCAATCCGTTAAAAAGACCAAGGAAGGTGGACTTCCCTGCTCCGTTGGGGCCTAACAAGGCCCAGAAATCCCCTGTGGAAACAGTCAGGGTAACGGCGTCAAGAACGCGCCGCCGGTTGAAACAGACCGTCGCATCGCGGATTTCGGCAAGAATCCGGCCGGCCACGGCTCACCGCGCAAGCTGCGTCAACTGGCGCACATTATGGCGCAGCAGGCTTACGTAATCCGGCACATCGTCGCTTGAGCCGGGGAAGTTGGAGAGAACCAGATGCATTGTCTTCAGTTCCAGAGCGAGGGGCAGGCCGGCCTGCGCGCCGCTTTGATAATTGTCGATAACTCCCGCGACGCCGCGCCCCCGCGTCAGATCAATCAGATTCGCCACGTCCCTGAGCGTCATTTCCTCGGCGCGGTTGTATGTTTCCACAACGTCAAGGCCGGCCCAGCGCAGAAATTCGACCTGCATGGCGCAGGCCACCACGGGAATGTTTTTCAGCGAAGCCAGTTTGGACAGACTTGCTGTTTCCGCCTGTTCAATATTGCCCAGGCGCCTTTCCAGGCGGGCATTGATGCCACGGGTTCTCTCCGGGGCCGCGGCGATCAGGATGGCGGCAATGTCGCGCGCGGCGCGTTTCTGGTTTTCAGGAATAAGCCAGCTTCCCTTGCCGTCTATAATAATGATCTGCGCGCTTGCTTTGTAGACGGCTCCCACCATGGCGGCCACTTGCGGCATATTTCTCTGGAAAGGATGCAACAACACCAGATCGGCGTCGGCCATGAAGACAAAGTCACTTGTCTTCACGTCATTGTGCCCCGGACAGGAAGATCCCGGAATGAGCGTCTGTATCTTCGCCTGCCCATCCGTGAGGTCAAGGACAACATCTTCAATCAGCGAAGTGCCGGCCACAATTTTCAGCGGGCGCGCGTTGCCGCGCGCCACGCTTGAAACATTGAACAGGCACAGCAGCAGAATGAAGAACAGGGCCCGTTTATCCATTGGACGCCTCGCTTTTTTCAGCGGCAAAGCTGTATTGTTCCGGTTTTTCATCATGGGTGACGGAGGAAAAACCGGCCGCCATAAACATATCCCGCATGGCGGCTTTTTCCGGCAAATAATCCCCGCGCACGGCGCGATGCCCGTCGTGGTGGCGGTTGATCATCTCCCTCGACGCCAGATGCAGCACATGGGCCGTGCCGCCCGGCCTGAGCACCCGGTAAAATTCCCGCGCGACGGCGGGATGGTCGCTGAAGTGGGGAAAGGCGGAAAAACAGACAACCATGTCCACATACTCGTCAAGCAGGGGGATGTTTTCCGCCCGCGCGAGCAGCGCGACGGCCTGAGGGTCTTTGGCCGCGACGCCCGCAAGCATGGCCGCCGAAGCGTCCAGCGCGATGAGGCGCGCTTTTGCTCCGGCGAGCCTGCGCAGAATGGGCGCCAATATCCCGCAGCCGCAGCCCGCGTCCAGAATGGTCATCCCCTCGCACAAAGGCAGGGCGGATATCAGTGTTTCTGTGGCCGCCATGACATCCGGGGGATAATTGCGTTTTTCCCAACCTTCGGCCGCCTGGTCAAAAAACTCGCAACGGCGGCGATCCTGTTCTGATTCCATCAACATGCATATCCCCCGGCAAAATCAGAATTTCACCTCAAACCCGGCCATAAAGGTCGTTCCGGGCATGTAGTAGTAGTCCTTGGCGCCGGTAGCGGCGTTGTAGTCCAGCGCGTAGGCGTACTGGTTGTTAAACACGTTGTTGACGGCGATGAAAATCTTCCCTTCTTCCAGATGCCAGGGATCGCAGTTGAACATGTAGTCCAGACGCAGATTGACAATGTCGGCATCCGGAAGTTTGTCCTTGTTGCCCAATCTTTCAAAATTGGATTGTGGGTTGACGGTGGCCGCAGTCCGAACGGGCGTGCCCTGGTACATGCCCTGAATATGCTGATAATCGCCGCTCAGACGAAAGCGTTCCAGGAAGTCCCACTTGAAACCGGCCTGAAAGGTGAAATTCGGGGTATAGGGCATTTTGTCTCTGGTCAGGCCGTTGTCTCCGGTTGCCCGGACGCGCAGCCAGGTGGCCCCGGCAAAAAACTCCAGCCCCTCCGTCGGGGTAAGGCTGCCGCTCAATTCCACGCCCCATATCGTATATCTGGAAGTGCTGGAAGTGTTGAAAAAGGATGGATTCGGCGCGGGACCAAACATATAGGCCCTGGTGCGGTTTCTGCCGTTGTCATGAAAATAGGTGCCGCCGAGGGTGAACAGGCCGGGTTGGGTATGGGTCAGCCCGATTTCGTAGTGATCCACCACTTCGGGCCGGATGTCCTTGGTGTCAAGGCTTGAAGGCAGGGAGTTATTTCCAAGAAAACCTTGCAGGACGACCGGGCTTGGATAGTTGACGCCCCGCGCGTAGTTGACATTTATATCCGTGTTGCCGTAGCCCAGCACCAGACCGGCCTGAGGAGCGGCCTGATCGGAAAAGAGATTATGGCTGTAAACGCGCAGGCCGGCCGAGGGAATGACGTGAAAGCCGTCGTCCGAGCCGAACATCTGGCTTATGGCCAGATAGGGGGAAAACAGGGTCTGATCGGGAAATTCCCAGGTTGTGGTGGTGCGTCCGCCCTGTCTGTCAACCTGACGATTTTCCAGCCGGGTCATATCCAGATCAAAGCCGGCCACTATTTCGCTGCCCTGCCAGACGGAAAAGGTTTCCCGTCCACGCAGGCCGTAAAGAATGATGTGCTGTCTGGAATCCCGGTCCCGGTGCTGAAAGATGCTGCCGGCAGCATTTCCTTCGCCCCGGAGGAAGAAGTTGGTGTCGTTGTAATAGCCCTTCAGAAAGCCTGAGGCCTGTTCGTAATCATTGCGCAGGGTCAGCGTGGTCAGAGAGGAATACGTGTCATACCGGTCGTCAAAGCGACCGCCGTTGGCGGGGAGTCCCCCGGTGAGAGGGCTGTTCGGACCTTCGGTCTGGGCGCTCACATAGTTGCTCATGACCCGCAGGCTCCAGTTGTCAAAGAGCTGCGCTCCCAGGTTGATGTACCAGCTCTCCTGCCAGGCGGCGGAATTGTCCACGTTGCCGGCCGTCCAGGCGCGGCTTTGGGCCGCGTAGACGTCGAACTGCTCTTTTTTCGCACCCATGCCGACATTTTCGACAAAGGTGCCGTAGGAGCCGCCTTCAAAGCCGAGCCTGAGTTCATAGCCCTCCTCGGTCATGTACTTGGGGATGAAGTTGACCATGCCGTAGCCGGAGCCAAAGCGGGAAGGCTGGGGGTATTTGTATATTTCCATGCCGCCTAGGGCGAATACGGGTATGCCGTCGGCCAGGGCCTGCCCGAAGAGCGCGCCGCTACGGGGCACGTCGTCAAAAAGAATTTGCAGATCGGGGCTGGGATGGCTGGCCCCGCGGCCGCGGATATAGAGGCTGTGGCTGGTCTGGCCGCCGATGATGTTCTTTTTCTGAAATATCACGCCGGGAACGTTGCGCAGGGCATCGTAAAAGTCAATGGAGTTCTGCCGGGCTATCTGCTCTTCGGTCACCACGTTGAACTGGGTGCCGAAACGGGTGGTCACCGGCGTTGCGGGCGGCTGGTCGGCCACGCCGTAGACGGTAACCGGCGGCAGGGTGTAGGCGGTCAAGGAACCCTGGGTAAGTCCGCCGGTCAGTCCCTTATTTTCGGCCGGCGGTTCCCCGGCGGGCGCGTTTCCCTGGGCGCAGACGGGCATTACCGCCAAACTTAATTGAAAAAATATAAGAACAGACGCCGTAATGTACTTTTGCATGGCCATACGCTCCTTTCCATTCGTAACATGAATTTTAATTTCATGCTACCATTTAAGTATAAACTCCCCCGCTCCCTCCATCCTCCCCCACTTTCAGAAACAAACCCTTCCAAACAAAAGTGGTTATTCGGATATCGGTATTACGAATATTAAATTCGTGTCATCATAGACCGGCTTTCTTTTTTTGGCAACAAAAAATCTGACACATGTCGCGAGCAAATGATATGACCGATGTAGGTAGCACATGAATTGACCGAGGGAACTGGTTTTCGGCATGCTCGGCATCGGAGGGTTGCGCACCATTGAAAAATGGAAAGGGGTGGCGCGATGACGGACGATATGAACCGCGAGATTTACGAACGTCTGGCCAAGATTGAGGAGAAAATCGACAGCCTCGGCCTGCGCTTCGGGGAACGGCTTGCCACTGTGGAGGCAAGACTGGAGGAAATCATCGTTGTCGTCGTCCATGATGCATGAGCCGTACCGTGACATCTCTCTCCGCGTTCGGTGCGGCCATAGAGCTTGCATCTATCCGTCTTTGCGGAAGATTCGTCGGTGAATACCAAGTGAAAGTGCTCTGGAGCAGATCACGCTTGAGATGCGTTTTTAACGGCGGGCGGAGCCCGCCTGTGCGCATCCGTCAGTTTCTGAACGATTTTTGACTGTTTTTCTTGAGATATTTCCGCAAGACGCCCAGCATGGCGTCCAACCTGATGGGCTTGCCCAGATGTTCGTTCATCCCGCAGGCCAGGGAACGCTCTATATCATCCTGAAATACGTTGGCGGTCATCGCGATTATCGGCACCTGCGCGGCCTCCCGGCTTTGCCCGCTCCGGATGCGCTTTGTGGCCTCATACCCGTCCAGCTCCGGCATTTGCAGGTCCATCAGGACAAGATCGTAACGGACTGGCGACTCTTCAAACATCTCCGCCGCTTTCCGGCCGTTCTCGGCGCATTCGATGATAACGCCCGACAGTTCGAGCGAAGCCATCACAATCTCGCGGTTTATTTCCACGTCATCCGCCAGAAGAATAACACGGCCCTCAAACTCGCCAGCCTTCAACCCTTCCTCAGCGGCTGTCTCGTCCTCCTCCACAGGCGAAGAATCCGTGCGCCGGACCTTGACGGTAAAACCGAAAACCGCCCCCTGTCCAAATGTTGACTCCACCCAGATTTCACCGCCCATCAGTTCGACAATTTCTTTGGAGAGCGCAAGCCCGAGGCCAGTGCCTCCATATTTGCGCGTTGTGTTGCTGTCAGCCTGCTGGAATGGCTTGAATAACTTTGCTTTCTGTTCCGGTGTTATGCCGATGCCCGAGTCCTGCACCTGAAACCGTACCGCGAACAGCCCGTCCACTTCTCCGTCAAAGGTCGCTGACAAGGTGACGCGGCCTTTTTCCGGCGTGAATTTGATCGCATTGCCCACGAGATTCGTGAGTACCTGCATAAGACGTATTTTGTCGCCAAGCACGACCTCCGGCACATCAGCCGCAACATGGGCGCTGAATTCCTGAGCCTTTTCATCGGATTTAAAACGCATAACGTTCTTTACGCTTGAAACAATATCCCTCACCCGGAAACGACTTTCCGACAGTTCAAATTTGCCGGCTTCAATCTTGGAAATATCCAGAATATCGTTAATAATGCCGAGTAGATGATCCGATGCCTCCCCGATGCGCTTGAACGCGTAGTCCTTTTGGGCGAGTTCACCGGCCTGCGCGCCTATCTTCGCCATGCCAATGACCGCGTTCAGGGGCGTCCTGATTTCGTGGCTCATGTTCGCGAGAAAGCCGCCCTTCGCCCGTGAGGCGGCTTCCGCAATCAATACCTGGGACTCGAGTTGACTGGTGCGCAGCCTCACCGTCTCTTCAAGTTCGTCGTTCATCCGCGCTGTCCGCGCAAAGAGATTGGCGTACTTGCGGGCAAGCGTGAAGACCATGCTACACATGAATGCAAAGCAACTGAGCCGTGTAAGAAAAATTCCCCTATGGAAAAAAGCCGCATCAAGCATGTCAAAAATGATCGCACATACATTTATCATCATAAAAATAAATACATTGCCGAGTTCCGTTTCCCAAATGCCTCTGAAAAACAAATACCCGAAGCGGGCCGCGCCCCCGCTCTCGCGCAGGCGCGCCTGCCGTTCCCGTACCTGTTTTATGTACGCGTATATAATATCAACGACCACTATATACAGGAAAAAGGCTGAAGCATAGAAGCGCCATACCGTCAGCAGATCGCTCGCAAACCAGATGGTGAAAACGCATTGCAGGACAATGAGCGTGATGCTGGAGATGCCGTAAGCGATGGTGACCGGCTTGAGCCTGCCGACGTTGAGCGCCTCCAGAAATGCCGCCAACATGAATACAAGCAGGTAGAGCGAGGCGAACTCAATGCGCTGCGCGTGCGCCGTGTTTTCAAACACGCGATAGATGGCCGGGCACCGCGCGAAAAAGTACATTGCGGCGGTGCATGAAAAAGCGCCGCACAGGAGGTTATACACATCCGTTCTTCGCAGCGCGTACAACAGGATGTGATACAGACCGATAAAAAAGTATACGGCGCACAGGGCCACTTCCTGAAGGCTCTCGCCATGGCTGGATACGCGTGTAAAGTCGCCGATATAATAGGGGGAGGTGTGGAATAATCCGGTATAACCGCTGCTGGGAGCGCCCACAATGCGGATGACGAGAAAATTTTTCCCTTCGACAAGAATTCTTCTGTCAAAGGGAATGGTGACTCCGCGTTTGCTGCGGAAGGAGGCAATTCCGCCGTCTGGCCGCAAATACAGATTCTTGGCAATGGCACTTCCGTTAATATACATTTCCCAGTTTTCACCGATGCCGGCCAGATACAATCCCGGCGTGACAGGATTGTTTTTGTCGTACAGCAGTAAAATCATCTCCGCCCGCATCACGAACGGGATAAGAATTGTATATTCTCTCACGGTACGTTCGCCGAAACGCAAAAATTCGGAAGGATCAAGGGGAGGCTCCCCGCTCAAACCGGGTACGAGCAGGCTTTTCCCATGATCCGGCGGCAGTTCGGTGCCCCATTCCGTCAGCCCCGGATCGGTCAGGGAAGCGTATGCCGATTCGAAACCGCTTTTCACATACGCCGGAGAAGACATCAAATCGACATAGAGGGAAGCATCTTTTTCTGTTTTTCCAGCATTCAGGCTAAAGGAAAAAAACGATGCGGACACGAGCACGGCGGCCAGGATAATCCACTGGAAAAATCTGTCCTTCATGAAAAAACATTCCTCATTAGTGATACGGACGCCGTTTTTCAAGTGGTGGAGCGAGCCGAAAAGCCGGGGTTCGGGATCAGTACCCGCGCCTGTCTATTGCCTCCTGCGTAATCGTCGCCGCGTCGAAAGCGATCTCGTCCACATAGGAAATCTTGTTGGGCGTCTCTCCGTTCAGCATCTGCCGGATAATTTTTTCCACACGGGGCCCGTGCAGCGGGTTGCATTCCACATTGAAGCTTATTTTTCCCGCACGTGTCGCCTCCAATCCCGCGTGCGTCGCGTCGAAAGAAATGATCGTTACCCCCCCGTTCGAACCGTACTGTATATGCGCATTCTCCATGGCCTGCATGGCGCCGAAGGCCATATTGTCATTTTCGCAGTAAAGCACATCTATTTCACGGAATTCACTAAGAAAACGCTCCATAACCTCCTTACCCCGCACTTGGGTGAAGTCACCCGTATCACTCAAGACAATTTTCCACCCGGCATTTCTGCTTGCCCCCGCATGGAGCCCTTCAGTACGGCCTATCTGCGCCGAGGATCCCAGGCTTCCCTGCATATGGGCAATTGTCAGCGTCTCTTTGTCCCTGAAAGTTTTTTCCATCCATAACACAGCCGTGTCGCCCTCCTTGCGGAAGTCGGAGCCCACCCAGCAGGTGTACAGTTCATCGTCCGAGGTCTGAATCATCCGGTCAACTACGATGACGGGTATGCCCGCGGCTTTGGCATCCCTCAGAACCTCGTCCCATCCCTGTTCGGTCACCGGAGCCAGCACAATATAATCGACTTTTTTCTGGATGAACTCCCGTATCGCGACGATCTGGTTACTCTGTTTCTGTTGCGCATCCCTGAAAAGCAGCCCGTAGCCTTTCTCTTCTGTGAAAGTCTCTTTCATGGACATGGTATTCGCTCTTCGCCAGTCGGACTCCGCGCCGACCTGCGAAAAGCCGACGACTACCAGATTCGTCGCGTTCCGGGTCATTTCTTTTTTTTTGCCGGTGTCGTTTTCACTACAGGATGCGAGCGTAAGCACAAGGAACGCTATGCGGAAGAAGAGTGTTGCTTTGTTCATCAAAACTTCCTTTATGGTTTGAGAGGGGTGGGCCCCAGTAAGCGCTCACGGGGTGGCAGCAAGTTTTATATCATGAATCCATGCCAAGTCGGGCTCAATTCCACGCAAGAAGGCCTGCATGGCATCGACGAGGACTGGGTATACCCTTTTGCCCCGCAATCGGCAAGTCTGGCGCAAACTGAGAATGTGTTCAACAAAGCGGTCACCTTTTTCGACTCGTGTCGCCTGACCGCTTGTGTTTTTACAGCATTTTAAGGTTGAATTTTCTCTAGAGATTGTTTAAAATCCTGGTGTGTTGAGTTGAGAGCGCCATTATCCCTTAGAATCGTTGCGGGACAATGGTTCTCTGAAACTGAAACCTTCTTTATGGGTAATACCCTCTAGAGCATTTTAAAGTTGAAAATACCCACAGCTTTCAAACCAGCCTTGAGCGTTTTCAGGTGTAATCCGTTCGAAAGCCGTACGTATAGATTCAAAGAGAGAATCGGTTGTTTCGCT
>JAISZT010000017.1 GCA_031284485.1 Desulfovibrio sp. | reverse complement strand
CATGAAAAAATTCCTGCCGGTTTTTCTGTTTTTACTCTTTCCGTCCCATGCCTGGGCGGCAGGCTGCGACTGCGGCTCGGTCAGATCCATTGTCATGATGGCAAAAATGGAAACCATTCAGACGGTAAACGCCAACACTTCGGCTGAGGCTGCCGCCATACGCTCGGAAATCCTGCTGGCGGCGCAAAACATCATCGGCACAATCAAAAGCGAAAGCGCCACGATAGTTAGAGCCATTATCGGCCTGAAAGAAAGTAACGCCGCCATGATCAAGGGGCAGGCCGTGGCGGGCGAAGCCATGAAGACCGAAGAACTGTATGGTTTAAATCCAACACAATCCAAAAAAGACTTTTTTATATTGTATGTCAGTATATTATGACAAATTAACGGCTATTGCCGTCTAACATCGTCTTCTGAAATCCTTTCCCGGTGTTGGTAGACATGTTGGTAAACATCATGTAGGTATTTTCTTGGTATTGGCTGATTTTCAGGCCATACCCGCTTTGTGGCTTTTTACACGGCGGATGTAAAGTCCAAATTGGATTTTTTCATAATATTAACATATAATTATTTGAAATTATTTAATTATATTATATAATGCTGGTATAAAAGTTGACCAAAGCGGATACAAAGACATTTTGACCTACAGGAGAACACTTTGAAACTCACGGACACCTTCGTAAAACGTAAACAGGGCAACGGAAAAGTACAAAAACACTCGGACGGCGGCGGCCTGTTTCTTTACATCACGCCGACCGGCAACAAATCATGGCGATTGGCCTATCGATATATGGGCAAACAAAAACTCCTGGTTATCGGCCCATATCCGGTAATCGGTTTGAAAGAAGCGCGTGAGAAACGGGATGCCGCGAAAAACATGCTCGTGAACAACATAGATCCGAGCATGGCCAAGCAGGAAGCCAAACTTAACGCCGCGAATGCCGCAAAAAATTCTTTTGAGGCTGTCGCGCTGGAATGGCACGCGAAATATTCACCAGCTTGGGTTGAACGGTATCAAATAAGCCTGCTCAACAGTTTGAGAACGCATATTTTTCCCTATGTCGGCAAATTCCCCATTCACACAATCACCGCTCCGGTACTTCTCGCCGCATTGAGAAGAATCGAGGCAAGGGGGACGGTGAAAGAAGCTCATAAATTACGGAGTTGCTGCGGACGGATATTCCGTTACGCCATCGCCACCGGCAGAGCGGAGCGAGATGTTGCGGCCGACCTGCAAGGAGCTATTGCCCCACACGTTGCCACGCATCTGGCGTCAATCACCGAACCCAGAGAGATAGGGCGGCTTCTGCTCGCCCTGGATGAAAAAAACGGCAATTTCCCCATATCCTGCGGCCTGCGTCTGGCTCCGATGCTTTTTGTGCGAGCGGGCGAAATGACACGCGCGGAATGGTCTGAAATTGATTTCGTGGCGGCGGAATGGCGCATCCCTCCCGGCAAGATGAAAATGCGGCAGACTCATATCGTTCCATTACCTAGTCAGGCAGTGAACATTCTTAAAAACCTTCATGTTGTGACGGGTCGGGACCGTTACCTGTTCCCCACGCAAATGAGAGGAAAAAGACGTGACGGCCATATCAACATCGGCACTTTGGTCGCCGGACTTCGCCAGTTGGGATATTCCCCTGAAAACATGACTTTTCACGGTTTTCGGTCAATGGCTTCAACCCTGCTCAATGAACTTGGCTATAACCGGGACTGGATCGAACGCCAACTCGCGCATAGCGAGCGCGACAGCGTGAGAGCGGCATACAATTATGCGGATTATTTGCCCGAGCGCCGCCGCATGATGCAGGAATACGCCGACTTTTTAGACACCTTGCGCGAGAAGGCGCGGGAGTAGATGCCCAATGCGTAATTTCAATAAGATACATATAAAGCCCATGATTTTCAAAAACATGTCAAGCGATTTTTCGCGCTTCATCCAGCATCCTATGGGACATATTGGGATTTACCTTGTTGTACGGTTTGCCCCTGAAAACAGGGCTGACGAAAAACCCATGCTACGCTTTGTGAAAATACTCAAAGGAGAACCTTTATGCACGTCAATCTCACAGAGAACTCGCTTTTACGTTTGCCGCAGGTTCTCGCCCTCATTCCCGTCAGCCGAAGCGCATGGTGGGCTGGATGCAAGAGCGGGCGCTTTCCGAAACCAGTCAAAATCGGCCCCCGCACTTCCGCCTGGAAAGGCTCCGACATTCTCGCGGTTCTGGAAAAAATCACCAACGGGGAAGCCGGAGAATGATCACAGGCAAAGGCGTTTTGTTTTCCCATTCCATCCGTCAGCTTTTTCCCTTTTGCGGGAAAGAGCGGAGGGAAACAAGGATGTTTTTTTTCAGCCGCTTCGCGGGCCTTGAATCACTCAAAAACATCAGAAAGACAAAAAGCACTCCGGCTCACCAAAGGAAATTTTCTTTCGCGCCTTCGTCTCCTTTCGCTTCTGCCTCCGCTGCTCATACAGTCAAGGGACGCTTCGCTTTCCGTTCCGCTTCGCTTCACTCCACCCTTGACTTTCTTGCGCGGCTCCGGCTTCCGCTCCATACGACGGCGGCTCCGAAGGAAATTTCTTTCCAAGGCCGCAGGTATATAAAGGCGGCAAAGCTCCGCCGCATTTTTCCGCTCCACTCATATTCGCTTTCCTCGTTTCCCATCCCGCGTTTTTCCGGCGCATCGTTCCCACTTTCCGCAGGCGGGTTGAATGCTTTCCCGGCCAGCGTCATGCTCTTTCCTTCACCGCGCCTGATGCTTTCCGGCAGCCGCGTTTTTACTTGCCCGGCGCTCTCATTGCCCTTTCCCCAGGGCTGTTTATTCGTCCGCCGTCATCCCGGAGGGCCAGCCTACCCAACGTATATACGCGCTGCCGCGCGATATGCGTTGGGGCTGGCAAGGGGCGTCGCCCCCATGACCCCCGCCCGCCCGGCCAAAGGCTCTGGGCTGGCAAAAGGCAAAAGGCGGTAGAGCCATGAAGATGGCTGTGGCCCGCGCCAGCGGCGTTTTCATTCGTCTGCACCCCGAGGAAAAGGAATTGCTGCGCCTGAACGCGGGCATCCGGGGTCTGAGCGTTTCCGATTACATCCGGCAAAACTGCCTGAGCTTCCATTTGCGGAAATCCCCGATGGAAAAAGAACGGCTTCGGCAGTTTGCCCGCATCGGCGCGAACATCAACCAGCTTGCGAAATGGGCGAACACGTACAAACGCGCGGTGGAGGCGGTGGAAATTCTGGTGGCCCTGGCGAGTCTGGAACGGGAAATAGGCACGTTCACGGCAGCGGAAAAAACGGAAGATGAAGCATGATCATGAAAGTCTTTCCGCACGGCTTGGGCGAAGGCGACAAGCCGACCCGCTATCTTGTCCGCATGGACTATCCCGGCAGGGAGGAAAAGCCGCCGGAAGTTCTGCGCGGCGATCCGGGCATCACCCGCGCCCTTATCGACAGCATTGATCGGCGGTGGAAATTCACGTCCGGCGTTTTGGCATGGCATCCCGACGACAAGGTGTCGCCGGAAAAGGAAGAAGAAGTCATGGACGCCTTTGAGCGCGTCGCCTTTGCCGGGCTTGAACCGGATCAGCGCAACATCCTTTGGGTGCGCCATAACCATGCCGGGCATCACGAGCTGCATTTCGTCATTCCCCGGCTGGAGCTTTCCAGCGGCAAGGCGTTCAACGCCTGTCCTCCGGGCTGGCAAAAGGACTTTGACGTGTTCCGCGACCTGTTCAACTGGCGGGAGCAATGGGCACGGCCTGATGATCCGGCCAGGGAGCGGGAAAATCCGCCGAAAAAGGCCGACCTGTTCAAGGCCCGCCTTGAGCGGTGGGGCAAGGAAGTGAAGGAAAGCGGGTACGACAAAGCCAGGGAAGCCATTCACGCCTACCTCAAAGAAAAAATCGTCCAAGGGCTGGTCAGCGACAGGGCGGGCATTCTCGCCGCGCTGAAAGAGGCGGGCCTTTCCATCAATCGCGCGGGCAAGGACTACATCAGCGTCAAAGATCCGGAAAGCGGGAAGAAACTGCGCTTCAAGGGAAGCATCTACCGTGAGAACTGGACGCCGAGGACCGCCGAGCCGGAGGAAAACGAAGAGGAAGGACGGGAAAAGACGCGGAAAATCATTGCCCGTCTTGAGCAAGAGCTTGAACGGGTATTGGAAAAACGCGGAAACTATAACCGTAAACGCTATTCCCTGAAATGGGCGGACATTGAACAACAATTCCGGCTTGTCCTGCCGGAAAAACAGGAGGCATTGAATCATGACCGAAACGGAACGGATGCTCAGCCAGTCTTTGACCCGATTGGAACAGAACGTGAACGCCCGGCTGGCGGCTTACGACCGGAGGCTGAAAACTCAGGAGGACAACCAGATGCTTCTCCAGACGGAATTGCGGGCCTTGAAGCGCTTGTTCACAGATGTCAGCGAAGTGTACGCGAGCTTGCAAACCGTGTTGATGAGATTGAGAAGCGGCGCGTAGAGCGGGAGACTGCCCCGGCTCCGCGTATGCGGATGAGATAGGAGGAACATATGGGCAAGCCCCAACGCATTCCGGTGGACGCGATTCAGGCCATGAAAAAAATCCTGGATGCCCTGCCGGACAAAAATCTCGACAAGACAAAAGAAGAAGCCCTGGCCATGCTTAACGGCCAGATTCAGCGAGCGTACTCCAAGGGTTACACCGTCAAGGAGCTTGCGGCGATCCTGTCCGAGGGCAAGGTAGCCGTTTCCTCGCCTACGCTCCGGGCGCACACCTGCCCGTCATCCCCCAAGGCGCGGAAAGTCAAGCCGGAGGCAGCGGCACAGAAAACAGCGGCTCCCCCGCAAACTGAAACCGCGAAACCCGAAACACCGAGCGCAGCCCCGGCGCAAAGGGCGGAACGGAAGAACATGCCGTCTTACTATACGCCGGACTTGCCCGATTCGGAGTTATGACATGAACGGCAATTTCAACATTTAGCTCCACGGAGGAGCTTGTTGCGGAACTGTTGCGCCGGACTTTTACGGTCGTTTCCTGAAACATTTTTTCTTCGATAAAATCCCCGCGTATCGCCTTGTCTCCTCTCGTGTTACATGCTAAAAATGCTCACCCTTTACGATTGTATAATCCTGCCAGAGCGTTACATGGCACCAACTGAAACCGGCCACGCACGGTATGCCGCGCCTTCCTCTTCCGCCCGCCAGCGGCATCTTGCGGCGGTGCTCATGCTGGCGCTGTTTTACGTCACCCACAATATCGGGGCGGTCTTTTTCCAGGCGCGGGGTGTGCCTGCCGGTCATACCTCGGCATCGCTGCTTGGGTATCTGGCGGGCGTACTGCTCGGAGCCCTGGCCTTTGATGCGCTGGAACGGCGGATGGCCCGGAAACCG
>JAISZT010000099.1 GCA_031284485.1 Desulfovibrio sp. | reverse complement strand
GCCCTATGCTGGCACCATGTTTGCCCCTATGGGGCGGATTTGGTAATCATGACGCCCTACGTGCCGTCTCCGGGCCCGCGATCCACCACGCAAAAAATGAAAAAACCTCGTTGTGTTTGTGAACAACATTCTATCACCAACGAGGTGAAAACAGTATGCCGAAGAACCTGCTCCCTTATTCAATTTCTAAATCAAATACGATATAGAAATGGAATAATGGCATAAAAAATCACCAATGGCGCACAAGAGCATCCTGAAAAACACCTTTTCCACGTTTTTGGAGAAATGCGGCCGTGGGCGTGGTGGATTATGGCGGCTTTCCCCGCTTGAAGTCCAGGCCGTTAACGGGTAATCTCGGCGCATATCGTGAAGGAAATATCCTTACGCAGAAAGAAAGGATTCGTCTTCTGGAAGGCAGGAGTTGAGAAAGCATTACGTGCTCCAGATACGCGGCGGACACACGCGCCTTTTGAGCAGCAAGGGCCGCGTCGTCCGCCAGGCCTCAAGGCAGAAGCGTCTGGCCTGCCCGCTGTCGCGCCCGAGCCAGCGCGCGATCAGCACCCTGTTTCTGAAGGTTGCCCCAACGCGCGCGCGTTCCGGACGCGCCGCGGTCTGCAATGCGGCGCAGGCATCGCGCAGCGCCTTGTCGTCATCCTCATGGCCGCAGGCAATAAAGGACGCGGACACGGTGCAGCCGTAAAATCCGGCGGGGCTTTCCCACAGCGGGTCGCTGGCCTCGCAGTCCGTCCGTTCAAGCAACAGGGGCTCACCATCCCGCTCTATGCGCAGTGATTGCGAAAAACGCCCCTTGTCGAACGATTCCCCGGCGGCGGGGCGCCCGAAACAAACGATGTCCCAGGCGACAAGCCTGGACGCTCCCCTGAGATAAAAACAGGCGGACAACCGCGCGCCGGCGCCGTCAAAAAGAATGGTTTCCTGAGGAAGCCATTCCAGCACGCCGTTGTCAACTTCGGCGGCAAGCGTCTGGCGCTGCGGCGCGCCCTGGCTGTCCATGCGGTAGATTTTGCCCGCCGAGGGCGTGGTCAGAAGACAGTGGGCGGCAGGCCCAACGGAAAAGCGCATGTCAAGGGCATCGCCGCTCACCAGGCCGCCCGGAGGATGCAACAGATAACAATGGCACGGCTGTATGCCGTGACGTTCTTTTTCCGGGTAAAACAGGCGCTGCACGCGCAAGGGGCCGTTAAAACGCAAACGGGTCAACACAGTGCGCTGTCTTAGTACGCCAAAGTCACAGTCAAGGGCGGCAGGCCAGCCGCGAAGATCCCTAAACACTCAGAAAAGCCTTGATTGTCGTCGCGTCAAGCCCTTTCATGGAACCGTTTGCCGCAATGCGCCCTCGCTCCATAATCGCGTAATTGTCGGCAATGCTTCTGGCAAAAGGCACTTTTTGCTCCACCAGCAGCACGGTCATGCCCATTTCTTCCATGAGACGCCGGATTGCGGTCGCGATTTCCTGCACGATGTTCGGCTGGATGCCTTCTGTCGGTTCGTCCAGCATGAGCATGACCGGGTCAAGAACAAGCGCTCTGGCTATGGCCAGTTGCTGTTGCTGCCCCCCGGACAAATCGCCGCCGCGGCGGTGCAGCATTTCCTTCAGGACAGGAAAAAAGGAATAAATAAAATCCGGGATTTCTTTTTGCCCGTCTTTTCTGGCCGCAAGGCACACGCGCATGTTTTCTTCCACAGTGAGCAGGGGAAAAATCTGCCGACCCTGCGGCACATAGCCTATGCCTGCCCTGGCGCGATTTTCCGGAGGAGAGGCGCTTATGTTGCGGCCGTTAAAATAAATGTCGCCCGACTGCGGGGGCAACAGGCCCATAATGCACTGCAGCAGCGTCGTCTTGCCGACGCCGTTGCGCCCCATCAGGCAGGTGCAGGCCCCCCTGGGCACGTGGACGGACACATCCCATAAAATATGGCTTTCTCCGTAGCACTGGTTGAGATTTTCCACTTTCAGCATTGCGCTTCCCCAAGGTAGGCTGTCACAACAGCGGGATTTTGCTGAATTTCCTCCATTGTTCCTTCAGCCAGCACGCAGCCCTGGTGCAGCACGGTCACCTTGCGCGCCACCGCCCGCACAAATTCCATGTCATGCTCAACCAGGATGATGCTCTGCTCGCCTTCCAGGTCCTGCAGCAGATCGACGGTACGGTCAACTTCACTGGGGCTCATGCCGGCCACAGGTTCATCCAGAAGCAGAAGACGCGGTTTTTGCATCAGCAGCATGCCTATTTCCAGCCATTGCTTCTGCCCGTGGGAGAGCTTGCCCGCCGCCGTGTCCCTGTTGTCCTGCAGATTGATGCGCTCCAGGGTCTGTTCCAGAAAAGCCGCTTCTCCGGCGCAAGAGCGGGCGCGCAATGCGGCAAAGACGCTCTTTGCCCCTTTGGCGGCCAGATCCAGGTTGTGCAGGACGGACAGGGCTTCAAACACGGAAGGTTTTTGAAATTTGCGGCCAATGCCGACCTGCGTGATGGCGACTTCATCCAGTCTGAGCAGGTTGTGCTCGCGGGTAAACCAGGCTTGCCCGCGGTCCGGCCTTGTTTTGCCCGTGATAACGTCCATCATGGTGGTTTTGCCGGCACCGTTAGGCCCGATGATGCAGCGCAACTCGCCCTCGTCAACATACATGGTCAGCCTGTTGAGCGCCTTGAAACCGTCAAAGCTGACGGAAATGTTTTCCAGATACAGCAGGATGCGATTGTCCGCGCGCAGATTTTTCGGGGGCGCGGAAACCCGGCGTGAGGGGCGCATCCCTCGCGGCTGACTGTAATAATCCTCAAGGAGATTGAGAACATTGTCCTTCAGATCGCTGTTGTCTTCGAGAGAATCCAGCAGGTCTTTTTCCCACGGATTAAAATCGGGGCTCACGGCGTTTTTCCTTGCAATCTGCGGCGCAGAGCGGTTGGTAGTCCGGCAAGGCCCTCGGGCAGAAAAAGCGTGACCAGCACAAACAGAGCCCCCAGAAAAAACAGCCAGATATCGGGGAAGGCTGTGGTGAACCAGGTTTTTATAAAATTGACGGCCAGAGCGCCGATAACAGCCCCGTACAGTCTGCCCCTGCCTCCAAGGGCCACGCAAACCACCATTTCAACGGAAAAGAGCGGGGAAAACACGCCGGGGTTGATGATGCCCACCTGGGGAACATACAAAGCGCCGCCGATTCCGGCTATGCACGCCGACAGCACAAAGGCCGCCAGTTTGACGTATTCCACTCTGTACCCGATAAAGCGGGCGCGGCTTTCCGCATCCCGCACGGCGATAAACACCCGCCCCAGCCGGGATGTCGTGATCACGCGGCACACAAGGTAGGCCATGATCAGCGCGAGCGCGGAAAGGGCAAACAGCGTCACCACCATGCCCTGCGAATGTATGTCCGCGCCGAGCAGACTTTTGAAATCCGTCAGGCCGTTGTTGCCGCCAAAGCCCATTTCATTGCGGAAAAACGCCAGCATCAGGGCAAAGGTCATGGCCTGGGTGATGATGGACAAATACACGCCCGATACGCGTGAGCGAAAGGCGGGCAGGCCGAAAACAAAGGCCGCGAGTCCCGGAACGGCAACGATCAGTAGACAGACAAAAGGAAAACTGTCTGATCCCGTCCAGTACCAGGGCAGTTCTTTCCAGTTCAAAAAAACCATGAAATCCGGCAGCTCGGCATTGGCGTACATGCCGCGATTGCCGATTTCCCGCATGAGATACATGCCCATGACGTAGCCGCCCATGCCGAAAAAGGCCCCATGCCCGAGGCTCAAAATGCCAAGATAGCCCCAGACAAGGTCAATGGACAGCGCCAGCAGGGCAAAGCAGAGATATTTCCCCAGCAGGCTGACGACATGGTTGTTCAGATGCACGGCAGACGCCTCGGGCATCAGGGCGCAAAAGGCGATAACCGCGGCAAACGCGGCCGTGCAGCTTGTGAACAGCCTTGTTGAGGTATTGAACACGCGCTCCCGCAGCATCTTTTTCAGTTCTCCGCCGCGCGGCCGCGTTCAGGAAAAAGCCCTCTGGGGCGCGCCTGCATAAACAGGATAAGGCCGGCCAGAAGAATGATTTTTGCCAGCATGGTCCCGCTGAACGGCTCCAGAAATTTGTTCGCCAGTCCAAGGATCAACCCGCCGCTGAGAGTGCCCCACAAGTTCCCCACGCCGCCGAAAACCACCACCATAAAGGAATCCACAATATAGCTCTGCCCAAGATTCGGCCCGACATTGGTAAGCTGGCTCAGGGCCACGCCGGCCATGCCGGCCACGCCGGATCCCAGCGCGAAGGTCATGGCGTCCACCCGCGCGGAATTGACGCCCATGGCGCGCGCGATAGCCCTGTTTTGCGTAACGGCCCGCACTTCAAGACCAAGGCGGGTTTTGTGCATGACGGCGTAAATGAGGGCGAAAACGGCAAGGCAGAAACAGAGAATATAAACGCGGTTGCAGGTAAGGCTGATGGAACTTGTCAGACGCCACATGCCGCTCATAAAGTCCGGACTTTCCACGGCGCGGTTCATGGGCGAGATGAGCGTGCGCACCATCTGCTGCAAAATAAGGCTGATGCCGAAAGTGGCCAGCAGCGTTTCCAGCGGTCTGCCGTAAAGGTGGCGGATGACAAGGCGTTCAAGCACCATGCCCATGCCGCCGGAAACGATGAACGCCGCCGGAATGGACAGCACGAGGGCAAGGCCCGGCTGCCCCGGAAATACCTGCTGCAAACCCCAGACCGTGTAGGAGCCGAGCATGATCAATTCACCGTGGGCCATGTTGATGACGCCCATGACGCCAAAGGTGACGGCAAGCCCGATGGATGTCAGAATCAGTACGGAGCCGAGGCTGAGGCCGAAAAACAGCGTTTCCAGCATGGCCGCCCATTCCGCGACGATTTTTTTGTGTTCCAGGGCTTCGCCGGCGGCGGCGGCCACTCCCGCGTGTTCTGACGATTTCAGTTTTTCCAGGGCCTGCGTCGCACCGGGCAGGGCGTTGTCACGCAGCAAGGCTGCTGCCCCGATCAGTTCATCCGGGGCGGCGGCAGCGTCGCTTGCGGCCAGCAGCGCGAGCGCGAGCGCCAGATTCTGCCTGATGTCTTCGTCTGTTTCCTTTTGCAGCAGGGCGAGGAGCAGGGGCTTGTCCTGCGCCCCGATTCTGCCGGCGTCACTGAGCAGCCCGGCAACAGCGCGCCGGCGCAAGTTCGCGTCAGGGTGCCGCAGCATGCGGGCGGACAAAAGTGAGGATATGCGCTCACGCTGGCTGTTGCTGGTCCCGACCTTGCGCAATCCGTCCTTGTCCGTAACGGGAATTGTTTCGCCGCTTATGACGAATTCGCCGCTTTTCGCGTTTTCATCCAGGACAAGCAGCTCGTTGTTATCCCTGCTGACATAAAGCGCGCCTTCCTGAAGCGCCTTCAACAAGGTAAAGGCCTGATCCGAGGGGGCATTGCCAAGGCTCTCAATGGCGGCTGCCCTGTCCATTACCCTGGCGCTGCGCAAGGATTCAACAATTTCCGGGGAGAGAACAATACGGCTCGCAGGCTCGCCTACGGCTAAAGCATCACCAGGCAAAAAAACAAGCAGAAAAACAAGACATAGTCGGCGCAGGTTCATCATACGTGTCCGCGGCGCCCGTCCCGCAGGCAGGTTTGGGACGGGCGCGAGTTGGCTGTTGCTATTTTGTCGCGGCGCCGCCACATTTTTTGGTAACTTTGTTGTAGTTTCCACAATTTATGGGTGGCGTCCAGTCGGCTTCCAGGTCTTTTGATTCAGGCAGATAGTCTGACCAGGCGTCACCGGGAACTTCCTTGGGCGTTTGCCAGACAATCTGGAACTGCCCGTCATCCTGGATTTCTCCAATAAGCACCGGTTTGGTGATGTGGTGGTTGGGCAGGAGCGTTGCCTTGCCGCCTGTCAGATTCGGCACGGAAAGACCCACAATGGCTTTGAGCACATCGTCCACTTTTGTTGATTTGGCTTTTTCCACAGCCTGCACCCAAAGGTTGAAACCTATATAATGGGCTTCCATCGGGTCATTGGTAACACGTTTGGGGTTTTTTGTGAATGCCTGCCACTTTTTGATAAAATCCTTGTTCGCCTGCGTGTCCACGCTTTCAAAATAGTTCCACGCGGCCAGATGCCCGACGAGCGGCTTTGTGTCAATGCCGGAAAGTTCCTCCTCGCCTACGGAAAACGCCATGACCGGAATGGACGAAGCCTTGATGCCCTGATTGGCAAGCTCTTTATAGAAAGGAACATTGGCGTCGCCGTTGATTGTGGAGATGATGGCGGTTTTTTTGCCTGTTGCGCCGAATTTTTTGATGTCGGCAATGATGGATTGCCAGTCCGAATGACCAAAGGGCGTATAATTGACCATGATGTCCGCCTTTGCCACGCCCTTTGCAAGCAGATAGGCTTCCAGAATTTTATTTGCCGTGCGGGGAAAAACATAGTCCGTTCCGGCGAGCACAAAACGCTGCGCCTTGAGGTCGTTCATCAGGTAGTCCACAGCCGGGATTGCCTGCTGATTGGGGGAAGCGCCCGTGTAGATGACATTGCGCGAGGATTCTTCTCCTTCATACTGCACAGGGTAGAACAGCAGGCCGTTTTCACCTTCAAACACCGGCAGCACGGATTTGCGCGAAACAGACGTCCAGCAGCCGAAAACGGCGGAAACTTTTTGCGTGGTGAGCAGGTCGCGCGCTTTTTCGGCAAAAAGCGGCCAGTCGGAGGCCGGATCCACCACAACGGCCTCAATCTTTTTACCGAGAAGGCCGCCTTTTTTGTTCTGTTCTTCAATAAACATCAGCATCGCGTCTTTCAGCGTGGTTTCGCTGATGGCCATGGTTCCGGAAAGAGAATGCAGAATGCCCACTTTAATGGTGTCTTCAGCGGCGATTGCGCGCCCGCCGATCATCAGAAAACCCAAAAGAACCGCTGCCCAAAGTTTCTTGCTCATTGCTCACTCCATAAGGTTGTGTTGCCCGATAGTTCGCGCGCCTCCATAAGCGGAAAGCGCGGATGATCAATAACCGCGCAGAGCAACATCCGTTCCATTTTATATAAATTCTGTTATATAAGTATATTATTGTAGCAGATGTCAGGGCGGGACGGTAAAAAATACAATATTGTTATATATTCCGTTTTGACAGGCGCAAAATACACATAAATGTGGAATATCGTCTGGAAAGGCAAAAAAACAGGCGGGGCGTCCGGACGAACGGATTGACGGCCGTTTTGTGGAATGCCTTTTCTTATGGTTGCAATATAGCCCATGAAGCGGTACAAAAGCACTATGTCGTTACGACGTCTGCTTTTTCTTGCGCCTGCTCCGGCAGTGACAGCCATATTTGCGCCGTTGCGCGATGCCGGTTATGAAATCGGCATCGCGGAAAATTTTAACGGCGCTTCCGCCTTTATTCGCAAATCCGCCCCCGGCGTTATATTTTCGCGTCCCGTTCTGCCCGGCTTCCGCGTTGAGGAACTTCTGGCGGCAAAAGAGGACAATCCCGATTTTCCGCCGGTGATAGTGATGACAGACAAGGGCAGCCCGGAAGAGGCCGAACGGTTGATGAACCTGGGAGCGCGCGATTACTGGACAGAACCCCTGGATGTGGAACGCGTGACGGCAGTGGCGCGGGAGTTTCACGGCCCGTCCGCGCCGCCGTCGAACTCCACTCTGGGGGGGCACAAGCCGCAGTATGCCGAAAAGAGCGACCCGCACATCGTGGGATGCCACCCCGCCATTCTGCGGGTACTGAGGCTGGCGCGACAGGTGGCCGCCTCAAAGGCCACTGTGCTGATTACAGGAGAATCGGGCACGGGCAAGGAAATGTTCGCCCGCTATCTGCACGCCATGAGCCGACGCGCGAAGGGGGCGTTTGTGGCCGTGAACTGCGCGGCCCTGCCCGAACATCTGCTGGAAAGCGAACTCTTCGGGCACGAAAAAGGGGCATTCACCGGCGCAATCGCCAAAAAACCCGGGCGGTTTGAACTGGCGGACGGCGGCACTATCCTGCTGGATGAAATTTCGGAAATGGACATGGCCTTGCAGGCCAAACTGCTGCGCGTGCTCCAGGAAGGGGAGATTGACAGGGTGGGCGGCACGGAAACCGTGCGCGTGGATGTGCGGGTGCTGGCCACGACGAACCGCGATCTGGAGACATGGGTCGGTGAAGGCAAATTCCGCCAGGATTTGTATTTTCGCCTGAACGTCATCCCCCTGCGTCTGCCGTCCCTGCGCGAGCGGGGAGACGATGTGCTGGAACTGGCCGCGTTTTTTATGGGCATGTACATACGCGAATACCGGCTGCCTGCCACAACCCTTTCGGATGTAGCCACAGCCTGGCTCAGGAAGTACGACTTCCCCGGCAATGTGCGGGAGCTGCAAAACCTCATGGAGCGCGCCGTGCTGCTCGCCAACGGGCGCCCCGTGGAACCCTGTCATTTTTTGCTGGAAAATGAAGCCTGGCCGCTTTTTGAGGAGAGTACGCCCGGGACTTCCGGCCCGGTTTCTGAACAGGCGACCGCCCGAACAACAGATCCGGCGGCCGGTCAACAGGCGACAAATTTTTCCGGCCCGGTGATTCCGCTGCATGAAATGGAGCGGCTCATGATCCTCAAGGGGCTTGAAACCACCTTGGGCAACCGTACGCAGGCCGCCGATCTTCTGGGTATTTCCGTGCGGACGCTGCGGAACAAGCTCAATGAATACCGCTTGCTGGGGCGTCCTCTGGAAGTTTGACAGAGGGTGTCCCACCTGCTTTTTATCAGGATGTGAATCGCCATGTTTGCTTTTCTTTTCAGAAAGATTTTCGGCAGCAAGAATGAGCGCACCATGCGCCGTCTCGGCCCGCTTGTCGCGCGCATCAACGCCCTGGAGCCGGAAGTGAGCGCCCTGACGGACGCCGATTTTCCCGCCAGAATGACAAAATACCGTGAAGACGTGCAGGAAAAGGGCGTCAGTCCGGACAGTCTGCTGCCCGAGGTTTTCGCGCTGGTGCGGGAAGCCTCGCGCCGTACTCTGGGCATGCGCCACTTTGACGTGCAGTTGATCGGCGGCATGGTGCTGAACAAGGGCCAAATCGCCGAAATGAAAACCGGCGAAGGCAAAACCCTTGCCGCCACCCTGGCCGTGGCCCTCAACGCGCTGTCCGGCAAGGGCGTGCACGTGGTCACCGTCAATGATTATCTGGCCAGGCGCGACGCGGCCTGGATGGGGCAGATTTACGATTTTCTCGGTCTGACGACAGGGGTGATCGTGCACGGCCTGGATGACGACCAGCGCAAGACGGCCTATGCCGCGGACATTACCTACGGCACAAACAACGAATTCGGCTTTGACTATCTGCGCGACAACATGAAGTTTTATGCCGGGCAACTGGTGCAGCGCGGTCATAATTTCGCCATTGTGGACGAAGTGGACTCCATCCTTGTGGACGAGGCCCGCACCCCGCTGATCATTTCCGGCGCTTCCGACGAGACTGTCGGCATGTACCGCATGGTGGACGATGTCGTGCGCAAGCTTTCCCCGGAGCACTACACCATTGACGAAAAAGCCCGCACGGCCATGCTGACCGACGAGGGCGTCGTCCGCTGCGAGCAGTTGTTCAAGGTGGAAAATCTTTTTGATACCGCCAACATCACCTTGCAGCACCATGTGTTGCAGGCCCTCAAGGCCCACCTGGCCTTCAAGCGCGACGTGGACTACCTTGTGCACAACGATCAGGTGGTCATTGTGGACGAGTTCACGGGCCGCCCCATGCCAGGCCGCCGTTATTCCGACGGCCTGCATCAGGCGCTGGAAGCCAAGGAGCGGGTCACTGTGGCCGCGGAAAACCAGACCATGGCCTCCATCACCTTTCAGAACTATTTCCGCATGTACGACAAGCTGGCCGGCATGACCGGCACGGCGGACACCGAAGCGGTGGAGTTTCAGCAGATATACAATCTGGAAGTCATTTCCATTCCCCCCAACAAGCCCATGATCCGCATCGACAACCCGGACATGATTTTTCGCAGCCGCGAGGAAAAATTTGACGCCATCACCCAGGCCCTGGAGGAAATTCACAAGCGGGGCCAGCCCGTGCTGGTGGGCACCATTTCCATCGAAACGTCCGAAATGCTTTCGTCGCGGCTGAAGCTTCTGGGCATAGAGCACAACGTGCTCAACGCCAAACAGCATGAGCGTGAAGCGGAAATCGTGGCCCAGGCCGGGCAGAAGGGCAAGGTGACCATTGCCACCAACATGGCCGGGCGCGGCACGGACATTGTGCTGGGCGAGGGCGTGCCGGCCCTGGGCGGCCTGCACATTCTGGGAACGGAGCGCCACGAAAGCAGGCGCATTGACAACCAGTTGCGCGGCCGTTCCGGCCGTCAGGGAGATCCCGGATCGTCGCGTTTTTATCTTTCCCTGGAAGACGATCTCATGCGCCTGTTCGGATCGGACAGGATAAAGGGCATCATGGAAAAACTGGGCCTGCGCGATGGCGAGGCCATAGAAAACGCCATGGTGTCCCGGGCGGTGGAAGGCGCGCAAAAGCGCGTGGAAGCTCACAATTTTGAAATACGCAAAACACTGCTCGATTATGACAACGTGATGAACCAGCAGCGCGAAGTGATTTATTCCCTGCGGCGCGAACTGATGGTCGAAGACGATCTCGACCCCATACTGGAGGAATTTCTGAGCGATGTGCTGGACAATGTGTATGCCCCGCTGAACAATGTTTCACAGGATCAGGCCGAGGAAGAACGCGCGGCCGCGCTCTCCAGATTGTGCGAAATTTTTGCCCTTGGCCGCGTATTGCCCAAGGATACGCCCCTGCCCGCGCGGGATGAATGCGAAGCCGGCGTGCGCGCCATGCTGGACGCTCTGAAGCGCGATGCCGGTGAAAGCTGTCGGGATCTTCTGCGCTATTTTCTCCTGGAAGAGCTGGACCGCTGCTGGAAAGAGCATTTGCGCAACATGGACGCCCTGCGTGACGGCATAGGCCTGCGCGGGTATGGGCAGAAAGACCCGAAGCTGGAATACAAGCGCGAGGGCTTCGCCATGTTTCAGGACATGCTTTTTCAGATTCGCGAAGGCGTTTTCCGCGTTCTTTCGCGCGTCCGGGTGCGCCCGCCGGAGCGGGAAGCGGCCGAGGCGGAAGCTCTGGCCAGGGAATTTCGCCACAAGGAAACGGACGGGCTTTCCTATTCCGGCGGCGGTGATGCGGACGCGCCGGGCAAGGGCGAACCTGTCAGGGCCGCGCCGCGCGTGGGCCGTAACGACGCCTGCCCCTGCGGCAGCGGGTTGAAATACAAAAAATGCTGCGGCCGCAACGTATAAAGGGCGTCGCGAATTACAAGTGCTTTCATGGAAAGATGATAACACTCGAAGATATAATGCGCAATTAATTATGACGCTCAGTATAATTTGCTGAATTTTCTTTTGGAGTCTGGTTATGCCCGGTGCGAAAAAACGATTGATAGATGACATAAAAATTGTATTCAAGAAACACTCTTTCCCCCTGTATGCCCAATCAAAAAAGACAGACAGAGTTCGTAAGTGTTGAAAAAAGCCATGGTAGAATTGAGAATAGGACAATAAAAGTTTCTACATTGCCGGCAGCATATCTTGGTTGGAATGGTGTGAAACAAATTTTTGAAATAGAAAGACAACGCGATATTCGAGGCAAAGTGACTATAGAAACAGTTTATGGTATAACAAGCCTCTTGGAGGATTTGGCTCCGCCGAAGCAGTTGCTTCATTTTGTAAGGCGACATTGGGCAATAGAGAATGAGTTACATAACGTCAGAGATATAACTTTTGATGAAGATCGTTGTCGAGTGAGAAACCATCGTAAAGCTCAAATATTGGCAGCTATTCGCAGTGTAGCCATCACCATACTGAGACGCGCAGGATTTACAAATATTACAGAAGGACGAGAATGGTGCTCAGAAGACCGCAAACGCGCTCTTTATCCACTTCTGGGGAGAACAGAATGACCCGGGATTATGGCCAGTCACCTTGACGCATGCCGTGATATGCGATATACATCTCTAATTCCTTGGCTTGACGGTGTTGCTGGCGGATATTTTTCTATCTGTGCGGGAATAGTGAAATGGACGTTGGGGTGAAGGGTGTTTTGTTTCCGCTGATGGAGTGTGGGCAGGCTGAAATCAGCATGCTTGGCACGATACTTGCTCTCTCTCTCTCTCTCTCTCTCTCTCTCTCTCTCTCTCTCTCTCTCTCTCTCTCTCTCTCTCTAACACCGCCGTGTAACGCGCTTTCCTCCCTTGGGCGGCGCGGTTTTGCCGCTTTTTTTCGGCTCTGTTTTTTTTATGGGGAACGGGGCCGTTTTTGCGTTTTCTTTCCCGCATCCGGACCGCCAGGGGATGCTGATCTCCAGGGCGCAACTGCGCGCCCACGACAATGCCGCCTTCCAGAAAAGAACAGACAGGGGCATATCCGGCAACACCGCCATAGCCAATGGCCACTTCTTCCTTATCCGGATGCCACATCCGGGCAAATCCTCATGTACCCCGCGTCCAGACTCATGGATTCAAACCGTTGCCGAGGACTCGCCTTTCCCGGCATGCGGGCAATACCCAAAGCCGGGCAAAAAAAACCGTCGTGCTCAACATGATGAATATGCTCAAAGCCGACTCGCATCTCGAAGGTTTAATCGGGGGAGCAATATAATTTGCTGAATTTTCTTTTGGAGTCTGGTTATGCCCGGTGCGAAAAAATTTTTGATTCCCATGCTGCTTGTTCTTGTTACCGCTGGTGCAGCCTGGGGTATCCAGCTGTTACATTTTTTGCGGCCTGGGGCGTATTTTTATATGACCCTTCCAACCCTGTTTCTGGTGGATATTGTAGCCGCGACCCTGGTTCTTTTTTTAGGAAGGCGCATTGCATATTGCATTTTTTTTGTGCAGCTTGTTCTTGGTATTGGTCTTGGAAATTATATTGCTGCACTCGGCGCATTGCCGTCACTGACAACGAGCGTGCGGCAGTATTCCCTTGTCAGTGATATGGGGCTGATGGCTATATGGGACCATGTAAATGTGCCCCTGACTTTGCTGCTTTGTGTTGTATTTTTTGTTCAGTGTCTGCTTGCCCGCAGGCTTCCTTCCGCCGTAGTCGGCGTGCGTCCGGTCTTGGCTATCGCCACGGCCATTGTTTTGCTTGGCCTGCACGGTATTGTTTCCTTGCAGGCACCGTATGGCGAGCTGACTATCGCTCATGAGCAAGCCGAGGCACGTAAGGGAAATTTAAAAAATTTTATTATGGAAAGTATTGTGCGCCGCGGCTTCTGCGCAACGGCTCTGGCTGAAGTTGCAAGTGGACGTCTTTTTGAAAAAAATGTCCCCATTGAACGCACATGTTCTGATGCTGCAACGGCGCATCTTCCTCTGTTGCCCGTTACAGACCGCATTGTCATGGTGCAGGTTGAAAGTTTGGGCGGAGAACTGCTGGATGCCAGCGTGGACGGCAAGGCAGTGATGCCTTTTCTGGCGGGCTTACGACAGTCAGCTTTTACTCTCAGGATGGACGCAACAAAAAAATTGGCTTCTGCCAATTCGGATTATGAACTGCTGAACACCAGAATAGCCGATGATAAAATATTGCAGTATCAAAATGTTGCATTTTTTCCAGACAGCATCATACAGAACTTTTCTCAGCGTGGGCTTGCCCCGGAGGCGTGGCATGGCGTAACTGGTCAATATATGGAGCTGCGTGATGCCTACCAACGCATGGGGTTTTCGCGTCTGCACTTCAAAGAAGAACTTGAAAAAGACGGGGTAGAACCCATAAATATAGGGTTTAATGGCGTTGTTACAGATGATGATCTGTTCAGCCACATTGAAAAGCGCATCCCCAACAGGCCCTTTTTCTGGTTCATTATCACTATGACAATGCACATGCAGGACTACCAGCCAGCCTTGCCGCAATTTGCCCATGCGCCTTGGGGTGGTTTTTATTCTGAATGCTACCGAACCGATGCAGCGTTGCAAACATTTTACGCAGCTTTGCCAGAAGGTACGACATTTATTGTTTATGGCGATCATAGGCCATACTACGGCAACCCCGCCCCCTATGTACCTTTTCTGGTGGCCGTAAAGGGGCGTACGCTTGCATCGCCGGAAGGTACGGAACCTGTTTTCACGCGATGCGAGGTTTCACACTATTTGCGCCGTCTTTTTTCTTTACCTCCGACATCCTTGCCTTGGGATGGTTTCACTGAAGGGCAGGCCGCCAGGTGCAACCCTTACGCCAGCAAGTGACACTGGGCATCTGAGCAGGCAACTGCGCGCATACTTGAACGCCTATTATAGTAGTTGCCAGAAAATCGAACAGTGCTTGCTGTGTTTATTTTCATTTGAAGTTGGCAGAGTCATGATAGTTTAGGTCTTTTGCCATAAATACTGCATACAATTTCATTGAATAAAATGGGCCACGGGCAGATTCGGAATTCATACAAAATATGGATTACAAGCGGTGTAATTATGAATAGAAACTCTACGAAAGGTAAGACGGGCTTAAGTCGAATTTTAGGCGCTGTTCTGTACTCAAAGAATGGATATTTAAGCGCATGGAAAGATGAAGCTGCTTTTCGACAAATAATTTTTCTTTCTATAATTGGGTTTATAGCGGCGTTCTTTGTTAGTAACTCAAAGCAAGATTTTTTTATTCTAGATGAGGCGCGAATTTTTTGAAAATCCGCGCCTCGCAATTATGCGAGGCCATTTGGTCTGGCAGGCATTTCAAAATGCCAATGTCCCAGTTGCAGGGGATGGCGCGTAGTTGTCCGGCCATCAGTGCGAACTTTGTCTCCATTGTCGCGAGAACGGCTGGAGACAGCTCTGGGTGCGGCAGCGGGTTGAAATACAAAAAATGCTGCGGCCGCAACGTATAAAGATAGTCAGGACACGCCCCATGAGCCAACAGCTAATACCGCACTTGTTGCGGGCGTTTTGCAATGCCTTGTTGGTAAAGAGAGATTGCCGGAAGGAAAAAATATGCTGACACGCAAGCTATAAAAAGTTATAAAAAGACATGAACAAAGTCGAATGGACGAAAAGAGCGGTAAAGCAGCTTCGAAAACTGCCTCAAACTGCGCAGTCGCAATTGCATGCCGCAGGGGAAAGCCTGACAGGCTGGCCAAAAGTCGAAGGCACAAAAAAATTGTCAGATCGTGACGACTGGCGATTGCGGCACGGCAATTTCCGCATCTTTTTTCTGGTGCTGCCTACGGGGGATATAACAATCATAAAGATCACAGAGGTCAAAAAAAGAGATGAGCGCACTTACGGATAATCACCAGATAGTCAGACACAACGGTGTACCCGTTGCCGTGGTCATTCCCTACGCCGAATACCGGGCGCTTGTGGGTGATACGTCTCGCCTTCAGGATGATGAAGTGACCATTCCCCACGAAGTGCTTGGGTTGGTTGTAAAGAACGGCAAGACTCCCGTTGCCGCATGGCGGGAATACCTTGGGCTCACCCAGGCGGAAGTCGCTTCCCGTATGGGCATTGCACAGCCATCCTATGCCCGTATGGAAAACGCGAAGAACTTGCGCATCGCAACACTGAAAAAGATCGCAGGAGCAATGAAGGTCCAATGGGAACAGCTTGAGTGGGAATAGTCTGCCCGGTAATTGACATTGCACAAGTAATTAATTTCTAAATCAGCAATACGAAAACACAATGTCCCAACAAAGTAACACACCCGATATTTTTGCCGCCCGCCGCGAAAAGCTGCGCGCCGACATGCGCGCGCGCCGTCTGGACGCCCTGCTCATAAGCCAGGCCGCCAACCGTTATTATCTTTCCGGTTTCGAACTGCACGATCCACAGTACAATGAAAGCGCGGGGCGCCTTGTGATAACGTCCGACGGGCGGGACTGGCTGGTCACGGACGCCCGTTACCTTGACGCCGCCGCGCGCCTTTGGGATGCGGATCGCATTTTCTGCTGCGCCGGCAACGCGGCAAAGGACATTGCCGGTCTTTTGGCGCGTTGGGGCCCGCGCGTCGGCATGGAGGCCGTTGGCGTCAGTCTGGCTTTTGTCCGTGAGCTTGCCGGGGCCGGTGCGCATCTTTTTCTGGAAGCCGCCGACGGCCTTGTGGAAAAACTTCGTCTTTATAAAGATGCCGCCGAACTGGCCGCGCTGGAGCGGTCTTTTGCGCTCAACCACAGGATGTTTCAGTGGGTGGAGGGCGAATTCGCGCCGGGGCGGTCAGAGGCGGATCTGGCTTGGGGCATTGAGCGCTATTTTCGGGAAAACGGCGCTTCGGAACTGGCCTTTGCCGTTATCGCGGCTGTGGACAAAAACGCGGCCCTGCCGCACGCCGTGCCCGGCCCGGACGCGCTGACGGAAAATTGTTCCGTGCTTGTGGACGCCGGTTGCCGCGTGGATCAGTATTGCTCCGATCAGACCCGCACCTTTTGGGTGGGCGGCCGGTCCGGCCCGGACTTTGCGCGTTTTGCGCGCGCGCTTGATCTGGTGCGCGAAGCGCAGGAAGCGGCGCTTGCAATCATGCGTCCGGGATTGACCGGGCGGGAGGTCTACGCCGCAGCCCGGGCCGTTTTTGAAAAAGCCGGGGAAGAAAAGGCCTTTACGCATGGCCTTGGGCACGGTGTGGGGCTTGAAACGCACGAAGCCCCAAGCCTTGGCCCCAAAAGCGGACAGAAGCTCGCGCCCGGCATGGTGGTCACTGTGGAACCAGGCCTGTATTACCCGCAGTGGGGTGGGGCGCGCTGGGAGCACACGGTGCTGGTGGTGGAAGACGGCGTGCGGATTTTGTAGCCATGCCCGTGTATCTTGTTGGCCCGCGCGCCTGCGGCAAAACGACAGTGGGACGCCTTCTGGCAAGGCGGCTGAACGTTGCGTTCGAGGACACGGACGCGTTGGTGCGTGAGCGATCCGGCCGCACCGTGGCCGAAATAGTGGCGGATGAAGGCTGGGAAGGCTTCAGGGAGCGTGAAAGCGCCGCTTTGCGGGAAGGCAGGGCGGGCGTGATCGCCACCGGCGGCGGCATGGTGCTGCGACGGGAAAATCGCGAATTTATGCGCGAGGCAGGGACGATATGTTTTCTGTCCGCGCCGCTGGATGTCCTGTGCGCGCGTCTGGCGGCGGATACGGCTTGCGCGGCTGCCGGGCAGCGCCCTTTACTGACGGGGAGCGGGGAGGACGCCGCCAGGGAGATGGCGCGGGTGCTGGCCGAACGGGGGCCGCTGTACGCCCGGAGCGCGCACTGCACGGTGGATGCCTCGCGCCCGCCTGAAGAGGTGTGCGCCGAGATTTTACGGAAAGTGCGCGGCGTCTGATTCGGGTGTCATTTTTTCAGCCGGAATTCCACGGGGATAAGCAAAATTCCCCGTACCGGGCGGCCGTTGCTGATTCCGGGGCGAAAACGCCATTTGCGCACCGCCTTCATGGCTGCCTCGTCCAGCAGGGAGTAACCGCTGCTTTTCTTCACGGCGAGTTCCGTCAATGTTCCCCTGTCGTCCACATGGGCCAGCAACTGCACAAGGCCCTCCTGACCGCGCCGTCTGGCGAGTTCAGGATACGTTGGTTTTTCGTTGGCGTAGGGCGTCAGAACCTCGGGCCCGGATTCCGGGCCCGATTCGGATTCGGGCGCGGCCAGGGCCGAAGATCCCGCCGCTGCCGCTGCCGTTGCGGCAGCGCCCGCCCGCGCCACGGGCTTTATATGCTGCCCGGGCTGTTTTTTCACTTCCGCCGTCCGCGTTATTTCCGGGGGCGGCGCAACCGTCGCCTGTTCCTCTTCGGAAGGCGGAGGATCGGCATCGGAGATTTCCGTCTTTTCAGACGGCTGTTTGGGCGCCCGTATGGGCGGCTGTATGGACGACGGGGCCAGGTCTATGGTTATTCCCCGCTCCGGGGCGCTTGCCACGGGCAGGTCAAAGACCGTCCGCATGCCGAAAAGCGCCGCGCCGTGGACAAGCACGGCGGCCACCGCCGCCAGCCCCAACGCCTTTCCCCTGGAAAACTCCGCCGTGACGGAGGATTGGCTACAGCTCACCGGGGATCTTCCTTGCCTGCAAGGAAATTTTCTGTATCCCCGCCGATTTTACGGCGTCAAGAACCCGGTACAAGTCCTGGTAACTCACCGTGTCTTCGGCGAACAGCAGCAGACTGACCTCCTCCGCCCCGTCCGCGCCGGCTGTTCCCTGTTTCAGTTCTTCGGACAGGTTTTCCAGCAGGACAGGCGCCTTGTCCAGAAACAGGCTGCCGTCCGCCCTGACGGACAGAGACCGGGCTTGAGCCGGTTCGCGTTCGGCGACGGCGGACAGGGGCAGGTTCAGCGGCATGCCCCTGTGCACGGCCATGATCATCATGGAGTAAACAAAAAAGACCAGCAGCAGAAACACGATGTCCATGAGCGGCAGCATTTCCACTCTGGGTTTCTTTTTTTCCCTGCGCAACCGCATCAGCGTTCTCCCGACGCGCGGCTTTCCTGCGCGATCTCAAGGCGTGTGCCGTAGTGCTCGAACAGATCCCGGGCGTCTTCAATCCTGGAGTTGAAGTAGTTGAAAGGGAAAACCGTGCCCACGGATATTCCAAGCCCGGCGGCGGTGGTTATCAGGGCTTCGGCAATGCCGGAAACAACGCTCATGGGGTCTTCCACACCCCTCTGTCCGAGTATGTCAAAGGTGGTTATGATGCCCAGAACCGTGCCCAGAATGCCGAGCATCGGGGCGATGGTGATGATGGTGTCCAGAATGTTCATGCCGCGCCGCATGGCCCGGATTTCTTCAAGGGCCGCGGATTCCATGGCCCTGGCGCCGGCAAAACCTTCATGCGCCATGCCCGACAGCAGCATTTTGAAAACGGCGCTCCCGCCCTTCGGGCCTGGCGCGTCCTGGCGCGTCCGGCACGCTTCCAGCAGCGTTTCAATTTCCGCCCTGTCCCTGTCGAGATCCAGCCGCGCCCAGAAATACGCCCGCTCCAGAATGATTGTCAGAGCTGTCACCGAGCAGAGCAGCAGAGGCCACATCACCGGCCCCCCCGCCTGAAATAGCGCCCACATAGAATACGCCTCTCAAAAAACGGTTGCCCGTTTTCGTTTTTGCAGCACCCCGGTCGCCAGCGCGTTCAAAGCCTCGCGCAGAACCGGGGGCACGCTCTCGTCGACAATGGCCGGCGCAAGCCCGCGGACGGGTTTTCCGGCCAGTTCGCCGGCTATTGCCAGACAAAGGGAGGAAAACGCGCTTGTATCCCGTGCAAGCCCGCGCTCCTGACTGTCTGAAAGGGCCAGCGCCCCGGCCAGAAAACCGGCGTAACGCGGCTTGTCAAGCAGCGCTTCCACCGCCCTGGCCACGGCCTTGCGGGACGCGCCGATATGTCCGCTTTCTTCCAGCAGCAGCGCCGGATGTATTTTGCGTTCCGCCAGACGCTGCCCTATATCTCTTTGGGCAAAAAGACCGTTCTGCCTGGCGATGGCCTCGCGCACGGCGGCGTAGACGGCCTTTGCCATGAGTTCGCCAAATTTGACGTGCCCGCCGGTCATGGCGGCGGGCACGCCGCTTCCCTCCGCCACAAGCACGTTGTCGGTGCCTGTTCCCGTGGCGGGCTTGCCGCTGTAGCTGCTGCGAATGTCCAGATCTTCCAGGGCGGCCGTCTTGGCCTCGGTCGCGGTCACAAGGGCCCTTGCCATGGCCTCCGGGGCAAGCTTGCGGTTTGTCAGGATGATCAGATTGATCGTGCCCTGCTCGACATATTCTCCAATGTCCACGGAAGCGCGCTGGGCGTTGCCCTTCACTCCCGCCGTGGCGAAAACGCCGACCAGAAAACCGTCCGACTCCCGCTCGGCATAGGCGAGATTGGCCATGTCCGCGCCGGTATAGAGAAATGAACTGGACCGCCGCTCAAGGCCGAGCAGAGCCATTGTTCTTTTTTCCGTCCCCTCCAGGCCAAGACAATACGTTGCCGGCCAGGCGGGCGGCGCGGTGTAGTGGTTGCCCACCGTCACAACGCCTTCGCGCCAGCCGGACAGGCTGGAAAGCACGGTCTGCGGCTTGCTGAAGCGTATGAGCAGCGTTTTTGCCGGAAAGTCCAGAAACCGGGACGCGATGACCCGCGTCCCGGCCACATAGTCAAAAGGCAGATCCAGCCGTGTACTGGAGAGTATCCGGTCATGCCCGACATTTTCGGCGCTGTGCCGTGCGTGATGGCAGGCGGGCAGGCTCAGGGCCAGGAAAAGAAGAAACAGGGGCGCCCCGGCGGACGCCCCCCATTTTCCCCTAGTAGTCATAGCGCAGGCCTATATAGAAGGAGCGCCCCGGCATGGGATAATAATCGATTGTCGCGTAGTCTTTGTTAAAGATGTTGCGTAGTTCGCCCTTGATGCTCAAGGCGCCCGCGTTTTCCCAGTTGTGAATGGTCTTGCTGATATACAGGTCCGCTGTTGTGTCGCCGCCAATCTGTTTTGCTCTTCCATAATTGGGATTAGTCCAATTGGTCTCCGTTATTTCCTGTTTACCATAATAGATAACGCGCAGGTCAACATCCAGCCCCCAACCGGGGTGGTTGAAGTTGAGGCCGTAGGATACGTCTGTATCAGAGATATACATCACTCTCTTTCCGTCGGGATCGTCATACTGGAACAGATGCGTCAGGTTCACATAGGGCCTGAGGGAAAAAGGCATATCGAAAGGCTCTGCTATATCATAGCTTGCCTGAAGTTCGATTCCCCGAAATCTGCTTGTTCCCGGAAGATTCTGGAATTGGCGATCAAAGCCGACTGCCTGGTAGGTGATCTTGTCTTTATAATTTGTTTCGAAGTACGTAGCCCCTAATTGAAGGGATTTATAATGGACATCAGCTCCGACATCCCAGCTTTGAGCTTTTTCCGGATCCAGGTTCGGGTTGCCTATGTAATTGGAAAAGCCATCTCTATACCCCATAACCGCCAAGGTGTTGGGAACACGGAAAGATTCTCCATAGTTGGCCCGAAAACTAAGCCAGTCAAGGGGATTTACAGCTATGCCGACGGATGGAGTCGTACTGTTATATTTTTTACTATCCCCCTTAAATTCTGTGGTATAATTGTCATTCCTGATCCCACCGCTGAGAATAAGGAAGTCGTCAAAAAGGCTGATTTTTGCAAGGGCAAAAATACCAAGATCTTCCTGTCTGATGTTATTGTCCCGTATATCGTAGCCGTAGAAAGGGTCGCTATTAAAATTCTTTTGTGATCTTTTAGCATTGAGCCAATCAACTCCGCCGGTCAGCGTAAGGAAACTTTTGGAAAAACTCAACTGTCCTTGAGCCCCTTGGTATTCATTCCTGTCGCTGGATAATGAGGAAATTGGGAGTCCTGAGAACATATCATTATACAGGCCTTTATAATTATACTCATATGCACCTGTAAAATACCTTCCCATCCAGGAGAGACCGGCATCCCTGTAACCACCTTCATAAGTGAAATCCACAGATTCATTTTGGCGGTTAACGCGGTCTGAAGGAGTCAATCCGTTGATATCGCCCGGGCTGCCGGAGTCGCCGTGCTTCACGCCCTGATAATTGATACCGATGCGATGGGTATCAAGGAACGTATATCCGATATTGAGATTATAGCCCAAGCCATACTCAATATTAGTATTGTCATAAACATCTGATTTACGACCGGTCGTATAGCTGTCCTTCTGCGTTAACCAGGAAACGCCGCCAGATGCGTCAAAGCCGTAGGCAGAGCCTGATATTTCACCCAGTGCCCTGCCGCCGCTCCAGCTTCCTATTCCGGCTTCCGCGGTTGCCGCAAGCTTTTCACCGCGTCTGGTGATAATGTTCACAACACCCCCGATGGCCGAGGAGCCGTACTGAACGGCGGCAGGACCACGGAGAACTTCAACGCGCTCCACGTTGATCAGGGGGATTAAGGAGACATTATCCGTTCCTGCTCTCCGCCCGTTAACAAGGACGAGGATGGAGCCTTGCGAATCATCCCCCATAAGCGATGAGCGCATACCGCGAATGGCCAGTTGCGATTGCGTTCCTGTGGAAGGATAGGCGTTCACTTGAAAACCGTGGTTGCGAAGCAGATGGCCAAGATCGGATTGCTGGTTTTTGGCGATCTCCTCACGGGAAATAACGGTCACGGCCTGGGTGACGTTTTTGGCTTTTTCTTCAACGCGGCCTGCGGTGACCACCACTTTTTCCATTACTTTTTCGTTTTCCTCGGCGCCCGTTGCCAAATCCGGGCCAATCAGCCCGGCGGCCAGGAACAGCGACAGAGCAATGCCTTTTTTCATCAGAACAACTCTCCTTTCTGGTTGGCCCGGAACAGCGTCCATAAAAAGAATGGAGCGCCGATCAGGGCGGTTATGATGCCGATGGGAATTTCAGCCGGCGCAAGCGCGGTGCGCGCCAGCAGATCGCACAAGGTCAGAAAAGAGCCGCCAAGAACAAAGGTTGCGGGCAAAAGCTGCCGGTGCGCCCAGCCCAGCCACAGGCGGCAGATATGCGGCGTCATCATGCCCACAAAGCCTATGGGCCCGCCCAGGGAAACCACGGCCCCCACCATGACGGAGGCGACGATGAAGAGCGTCACCTTCGCCTGTCTGACCGCCACCCCCCGGCTTGCCGCCAGCTCGTCCCCGGCGGTCAGCAGATCCAGTTCCGGCGACAGGCGGAAAATGAGAAGCGCCCCGGCGACAATGATGAAGGCCAGATCCGCGAGACGGGCGATTTCCAGCCCGGCCAGCGACCCCATGAGCCAGTGCATGATCCGCAGGGAATCGTTGGCGTTGCTCCAGAACTGGACAAAGGCCACCAGACTGGAGAAAAAGAAGTTGATGATCACCCCGGCCAGCAGCATCACCGATGTGGAAAAGCCTCCCCGCGCCCGCGTGATCAGGTAGACCATGAGCATGGAGAGCAGCCCGCCGCAAAGCGCCGCGCCCAGGGATCCCGCGCCGCCCAAAAGCAGCAGGGGCGCGCTGAAGCGGAAATACACGGAGGCCCCGAAGGCCGCGCCGCTGGAAACGCCGAGGGTGAACGGCGTCGCCAGCGGATTGCGGAACATGGCCTGAAAAACCATGCCGCTCACCCCAAGGCCCGCGCCGGACAGAAAGGCGGCAACGGCTCTCGGCAGGCGCAAACGCCAGAACACCTCGGCCTCGGGGCTGCCGCTTTCCAAAAGGGAAAAAGGCGAAATAACGGTCATGCCCCAGAAGGGGGCGCACACGACCAGCAACACGCAGCCAGTTGTCAGCAGGACTTTTTTTTGCGTGAAAGTGAGGTGCATTGCCTGTCGCTCCGTCTATGGCTGGTCGGCCAGAACCAGGGTTTTTCCTGTCGCGGGATGGCGCAGAAAGGTAAAGGTGTGGTTAAAGGCGGCCTCAAGAATGTCGCCGCGCGCCAACATGTCGGACGGACCAAAAAAGATCTGCTCTCCGCGCCGCAACACAAGCGTCTGCCCGCCGGCGTCCAGGGGGTGATTGAGATCGTGCGTCACCGTGAGCATGGTGATGCCCTGCTCCCGGTTGAGCGTTTTCAGAAGCAGGCTCACCTCGGCCGCGTGTTTGGGATCAAGGGATGACGCCGGCTCGTCAAGCAGCAGGATGCCGGCGCCCTGGGCCAGAGCCGCCGCCAGAAAGGCTTTCTGCCGTTCTCCGCCGGAAAGGGTGTCAAGCCGCCGGGCGGCAAGGCGCGTCATGTCCGTATGGGCAAGGGCCTTGTCCAGCGCCTCCCTGTCTTCGGCCGACAGGCCTTTTGCCCCAAAGGCGTACGGATACCGGCTGAGCTGGAGGAATTCCGCCACAGTAAGGGGCGGCAGCCTGTCTCCGGCCTGTGGAACGTAGGCGATCAGGCGGGCCAGTTCACGCTGGCTGTAGGAGGCCAGCGGGCAGCCGTGAACGCGGGCCAGCCCCCGCGCATGGCCCGTGCCGTGCAGGCGCAGAAATATTTTCAGCAAGGTGGATTTTCCGGCCCCGTTGGGGCCGATGATGGAAAGATACGCGCCTTTTTCCAGACTGAAGGTAATAGTTTTGAGACAGGGTTCGCCGGAAAAGGAAAAACCCAGATTTTCGCAGAAGATCGCGGCGCTCATCGGGCGCTCCGGGCGTCCGCCGCCGGGGGATGAAAGGCGCGGGAGAGCCGCGACAGCGTCTGGTACGAGCGGGGGCCGGACACGGTGTCCGCCCCGTCCGTCAGCAGATGAAGGCGGCCGTTGCGAATGGCCCCGACAGTGGCGAGGCTTTCCCAGTCGCGCCGCACCGCGTCCAGGTTTTCCTCGGCGAAGATAACGTCAATGATGACGTCCGGGTTGAGAAAGATGACGGATTCGCGCGACAGGCGCGGGAAGGGCAGATTCCCCCGGTAGACGTTCACGCCGCCCGCGATTTCTATCAGTTCGTTGTAGAAGCCGTCCCGTCCGACGGCGTTTATTTCCGTAATGTAGCCGGTACCCTGGTAGGAATGCATAATGGAAAACAGGACGCGCGGGCGGGCTTTGCCCTCCGCTCTTTCTCTGGCGGCCCGGATGCTTGAGCGAAAGTTGTCAAGCACGGCGTCCGCTTCCCGGCCGCGTCCCGTTGCCGCGCCGACCACCCTGATCGACTTCATAAGCCCCGACAGGGTGCGGGTATCCAGGGCCAGCACGGGCAATCCCATCCGCTCCAACTGCGTTTTGTTGGCGAATTTGTCGTCGGGCAGGGCCACAAGATCAGGCCGGAGACGCAATACAGCCTCAAAGTTGACGTCGCTGAACCCGGCCACGCGGGGTTTGGCCGCGACATCCGGCGGCCAGGCGCAAAACTGCGTAACCCCGGCCACGCGCGCGCCCAGGCCCAGAGCGTAAAATGTTTCCGTAACGCTTGGCGCAAGAGAGACTATCCTCTGCGGATCGGCGGGTATGGCGGCAGGCCCGCTCAAACGCTCCAACTTCCGGTGAAGCGTGACGGTCAGCGCAAGGAGCAGACAGAGAAAACCATAAAAAAACAAATTTCGCATGCCGCGCATACCGTCGGGGCACGGTTATCATGGCGCGTCACGCGCGGCCGGCACACAAAAAAACGGACCCCTCCGCATGGAGAAGCCCGCAATTCCGTTTTTATTGCAGCCGGATTTCCCGATCGTACCACGAACCGGAAAACATGATGATGGCTAAAGGCAGGTCTTCTGGCTTTCGGATCAGCAACCATCCCACGCCTTCCCATTTCATGATGAAACAGTGGCCGGCTTGCGCCATGGGGGTGATTTCCCCGATTACAGCGGCGGGTCCGCGACGGATTCGCACCGTCTTCCCTTTTCAGCCTTTTCTGCAAGGCACCTTTACGTCAGGCAACATACCCGCAACAGGCCGGAGATGTCAATCGGCCCTTGATGATGGTTGACAATCTGAATTAACGCCTTTTTACTTTAGAATTGGGATTAGTTGCCGAACACTGTTGACTTTGAAAGTCTTTTTCAGTATGTAGCGCAATAGTCTGTTTTGGGGATACACGGAAAGTCGCCGGAGGAATGCCGCATGATAGCAAGTTTTTATGACGGCCGCGTGCGTATACGGCACGACGCGCTCAAGGACAGTCAGAACATGGCGGCGGTGGTGGCCGCCGTTGCCGGTCGGGACGGGGTGATTTCCCATGTGGTCAATCCGCGCACGGGCAGCCTGCTTGTGCACTATGACCCGCGGAAATTTTCCCGCGAGGCCTTGCTGGCCGCGGCAAAAATGCTGGAGCTGCGCTTTGCCGGGGCTGAACCGGTGAAAAAAAACAGGGGCAGGCGGTCGGGAACATTTCTGAAAAGCAATTATGAAATTGCCCTGTTGCTCAGTCTTTGCGGTTTGACTGTTGCCGGGGGCTTCGTGAACAGGCGGCTTCACGCCATTTCCGGCGCGCTCTACGCGCTTTTTTCCCTGGCGCACGCCTGTTCGCGGTGGCCACGCTGATCCTTCCGCGCTTCGCCGGTTGCGCGGCAAAGCCGCGGCGCGCGACCGCGGTGAGGCGGAAAAAACTTTTTTCTTGCCACATTTAAAAAATTCGTGTTACTTTCGGTATTAATGAGGTTTTTTTTCAAAAGAAGTTGACATTCATTTTCATTAAAGGTAAATAATCAATGCGTACAAGACGGGATACACCTTATTAACCATAGCAGGGAAGGGAAATTTGTTATGAAACGCACGCTTACATTATTGCTTGCCGCCGCCGTGACGCTTTGCTCGGCAGGAGGCGCAAGCGCCATTGATTTTAAGGTCGGGGGTGAATGGCTTATCGGATTGGGCGTCGGCGACACGGATTTTATCAGAGAGCGGCGCGATCCCGGCGAAACGAAGCTCAGGACGGACAACAGGGACAAGTTCGCCGCGTTGCAGCGCATGCGTTTGCGGTTGGACGCCGTGGCTTCCGAGGATCTTTCCGGCACGGTGTTTTTTGAAATGGGGAACACCAAATTCGGTGAAAACGAGACCGGCGGAGCGCTGGGGGCTGACGGTACCATTGTGGGCCTGAAATATGCCTACCTCGACTGGACTGTACCCAACACGCCCCTCAAGCTGCGCATGGGTTTGCAGGAATTCGCCCTGCCCGGGCTGGAGGGATCCGCCGTGTTTGATACCGACGCGGTTGCCGGCATAACCGCCTCCTGGGAGTTCAACGAGAACGTCTCCCTTACGGCCGTCTGGGCGCGTCCGTACAACGACAATTATAACCGCGATAGGTATAACGTATACGGTTCGAACGATAACGCAAATTACCTGGACAACATGGACCTGTTCGTCCTGCTGCTGCCGATGAAGTTTGACGGCTTTGAAACCACGCCCTGGGTGATGTACGGCATGGGCGGCAGAAATTTCGGCAATTTTGAAGATTTTCAGGATGGCGCATTGCCCGACGGCCGCATGGAATACACCCTTTCTCCCTACCCGGCCACCATGGGTGACCCTGCCAACTGGGGCCGCGCGGACAAACTCTACGGTTCCATGTTCTGGGCCGGACTGCCCGTGACCATCTCGGCCCTTGAACCGTGGAACATTGAATTTGATATCAATTACGGCTTTGTGGAATCTATGCGCCGTTACGACGCCAACAACGACATCCGGCGCTCCAACACCCAGCGCTCCGGCTGGGTGGTAAAGTCTCTTTTTGAATACAAATTTGACTGGGGCGTTCCCGGCATTTTCGGCTGGTACGGCTCCGGCGACGACGGCAACCCGAAAAACGGCTCCGAGCGCATGCCCTCCGTCGCGCCCACAAACGCCTTTACCAGCTTCATGGGGGACAGACCCGACGACTGGGTGGCGGACGACAGCTATTATAACAGGGGAGCAAGCTATTCCGGCACCTGGGGCATAGGTATGCGTGTGAAAGACGTGAGCTTTATTGAAAATTTGCAGCACTCTTTCACTGTGGCCTACCGGGGCGGCACAAATTCCCCTTCCATGGTCAAATACATGGAAAATTCCTACGACTGGGACAACGACACCGTTGAAGGCCCGTACATGACGACGAAAGACGGCATGCTGGAATTCAATCAGCGCAACACCTGGCAGGTTTATGAAAATCTGACGATTGAACTGGAGCTTGCCTACATTGTCAACATGATGGACAGCAACACCTGGAACAAAACACAGAATGGGCGCGACTCGTCCTATGAAAAGCAGGACATTTGGAGAGCGCAGGCCATGTTCGTTTACACGTTCTAAATAAAAATCGAAACCCCCACGCAATGGCCCCCGGTTCTGAAGTTTCAGGATCGGGGGTTTTGCTGTTGCGGGGCAGGTCTGCTAATTGTGGCAGACCGACTCCTGACAGCCGGCCAGTCTTTTTATCCTGGCGTCGTCTCCCTGAGCCTTTTTTGTATGACAGGACACGCAGCTTGCGTATTTGGCGTCTTCGGTCTTGTGCAGGGCCTGATGATACGACTTGACGCTCGTGTCCGCTTTGTTCAGATTGTCGTGACAGTCGGGCGTCGCGCAGGTTTTGTAGGGAATTGCCCCTTCAACGCGATGATGGCAGAGAGCGCACAGCATGGACGCGTTGCCGCCAAAGGCCGCGAAGTGGGTTTTGTGGCTGAAGATGACGGTGCGGCTTGTCCAGTTCAGTTCCGACGGGTTTTGGGGCGCCTCGGGAACTGTGTCCGTCGCGGCGGCGGCGGCAAGCGACAGGCACAGGGCGATGGCCGCGGTTGGGGTTTTCATGGGCTAGGCGCACAGGCTTGTCGGCATGTCCGACACAAGGCGGCCGAATTCAAGGCTGATCACGCGCTGGGCGTGCGCCGCCACTTCGGGCGAATGCGTGACCACAATAATGGTGCTGCCTTCATTGTGGAGTTGGTGAAAAATATCCAGCACCGTGTTCTGGTTGGTCTCATCGAGGTTGCCTGTGGGTTCGTCGGCCAGAATCAGCCTCGGGTAGTTGATCAGGGCGCGGGCGATGCACAGGCGCTGCTGCTCGCCTCCGGAGAGCTGGCGGGGCAGATGCCGGGCCCTGTGCGCAAGTCCCACACGCTCAAGGGCCTGCATGGCTTCCTTCTCGTCGACCATGCTGTGATAATATTGGGCGATCATGACATTTTCCACGGCCGTGAGATAAGAAATCAGATGAAACTGCTGAAATATCAAACCTATTTTATCCCGGCGCAGGACCGTCAGATCCCTGGCGTTGAGGCGCGAGATGTTTTCCCCGTCCAGAATCACGGAGCCGTGCGTGGCCTTGTTCATGCAGCCCACAATGTTCATCATTGTTGTTTTGCCGGAACCGGACGCGCCCATAATGGCCACCCATTCCCCCGGCTGCACGATAAAGCTGATGTTTTGCAGCGCCTTTACCGGGCCGTAAATCATGGAGACGTCATTCAGTTCCAGAATATTCATTGCTATTCACCTCGTAAGACAAGCGCCGGCTCAACATCCGCCGCCATGGCGACAGGAATAAAAGACGCCAGAATGGTTACAGCCAACGACGCGCCCAGAGTGAGCAGCACAAGAAAGAACGGCAGCGTCACCTCGCGGGAAAAAACGCTCATGCTGATCAACTGGGCGAAAAAATACCCGGTGCCGATGCCAAGCAGCCAGCCCCCCAGGGCCAGGATGATTCCTTCGCCCATGAATTCGGCGATAATGGCCCTGTTTTCCGCGCCAATGGCTTTTTTCAGGCCGATTTCCCCGCGCCGCTCCATGACCACCGTCATCATGGTTGTGCCCACGCAAATCATGGTCAGAAACAGCACAATGCCCGTCACCAGATAGACAAGCGCCTGAAGCCTGGAAAGCACCGTGGTTTCCGAATCGGCTATGCGCTTGACCAGGCGGGGGGTGACACCCGGCGCTTCAGCCCGGATTGTCTCTATAAAGCGGGCAATGTCCTCTCCTGTGGCGGCAAGGCTGATCTCCACCACATTGGCCGTGCCCGGCGCGCCCATAAGGCTCTCCATTCCGCTCAGGGGCATGAGCACAAAGGCGTCTTCCGCCCCGCCGGTGCGCACAATCCCGCTGATTTTCAGTTCTTTGGTAATTCTGCGCCTTCCGGGAGGGGCAATCTGCAAGGTAATGAACGAACCGGCGTGCAGACGGGCGTGTTCGGCTATGTCCGTGCCGATGAGAACTTCGTCGTCCTTTTGCGGCCATTCGCCCTGAATCTGCCAGTACGGGCTGGTTTTTCGCACGGCGGCAAAGTCCGCCCCCGCGACCGTCAGCCCCTGCCTGTTGTGGTACATGGTTCCATAGCGAAAGGGCGAGGCCCCTACCAGCTTGTCGGGCGGAAGAAGCGCAAGTGCCCTTTTCGCGTCCTCCAGGCGCAGCGTCGAGTCGTTGCCGGAAGAAACAAGAATGAGATTTGCGCCGTAAGCGCGAAATTCCTGGCCCATCTGGCGGGGGATGTCGTAGTACAGCGCGCCCATGCCCAGAAAGACCGTGGCCCCGATGATCACCGCCAGCAGGGCGACCAGCATTCTTGAGCGCCGTCTGATCAGCGAATTGACGACTATTCTGAAAAACATGGCTTGCCGGGTCATGACATTACCTTCCGTGCAGCACATCAGTCGGCCGCAGGCGCAAAAGCATGCGGATGGCGGGGATGCTGCCGCCGATTGTGACAAGAAAAACAAGAAGGGCCACGATGGGGATAACCAGCCCCTTGATGGCTACTGCCGAACCGAACACGGAATGGCCTATGACGGACGCCAGCCCAAGGCCCGCGACATAGCCGAGAGCGCCGCCGATAAAGGTGGCGATGAGCATTTCCACCAGCAGAACGAGGGAAATCTGGCCGTCCGTGGCCCCGAGGGCCTTGAGCAGCCCTATTTCGGTGCTGCGCTCCATTACGTTGGCCGTCACCAGATTTGAAATGGCCAGCGCCGCGCAGGCAAGGCTCAGGAGGGTGAGCAGCAGCATCAGCAACTGGGTTTTCTGCAAAATGGCGCTTTCGGATTCCGCCACCTGCAAAACAGGCTTGGCGCGCGCGTCCGTGAGCACTTCCTCAATCTGGAAAGCGATGGCGCTGACATAGGCCGTGCAGTACCAGACCTCCCATTCCTGGCGCGAAAGACTGTGCGGGTTGCGGGACGCGCGCCGGGCCAGATCGTTCTCCGGGGTGGTCAGGGCGCTCACTTCCACCCGCCGCACCTTGCCTTCAAGGCCGGTCAGACGCTGCACGGCGGCCAGGGGGGCGAGCAGGCCGTCGTCCTCCTTGTCCCCGGAATGAAAGATGGATCTGACAACCACAGTCGTGAACTTCTCGCTGCCAGCGGCGTCCTTTAGGGAAATCGCCAGGCTATCGCCGATTTTCACGCCGTGCCTGGCGGCAAAGGCGCTCCCGGCCATAACGCCGTCCGTGTCATCGTCCTTGAGCCAGCCGCCTCTCACATCCCACCAGGAACGCAAATTTATGATTCCCACGTCAACGGATTCCCCCGTGGGGATGTCCAGGCGCTTTTTGAACCAGACGCCAAGGAGGGGAACATCGGCGCCGTTCACGCGCGCGACGGCATCAAGGTAGGGGGTGAAGTCCACAATGTTGAAAGCCCAGAAAACGGTTTTTATCCTGGGCAGTTCACTTTCAAGCAGATATTTGTCCGACACGCCGGCGCCTTCCTCAACGCCGTACAGATCGTTCAGAAAAGCCGCGCCGCGCGGCGTGACCAGGATGTTCGCGCCGTATGTTTTCAGGGTCTGGTTTATCTTGTCGCCCACGTCAAGCATGACGTTGAGCATGGCGGTGGCCAGGGATATGCCCAGGGCCATGGCGCAGGCCATCATCAGCAATTTTCTTTTCTGGCGCGTGACAGCGCCGAGGATCATGCGCAAGAACATGTGAATTCCTTACATGAACCGGTGGGCTTGCGCCTCAAGGTCCCGCGTGTTGATGATCACGCCGCCGTCTTTCAGGGAAAACTTGAGCGGCACGGGATTGCACCCGCCGGCAAAGCCGATGGTGGACTTGTTCATAACCACGTCGCAAAGAATACAGACCACCTGTCCTTTGCGTTCAAAATACCCGGAGGGGCCGCACACGTCGCAGGCGTCCAGCCCCACGCCATAGGCTGTTTCACTTTTTTTGATGATAATGTAGCGGACGTTCACGCCCTTTTGCGTTTTGTAGACAAAGCGGTGCAGCGCGCCGTCTCCGACAACGGCGGTGGGATGGGCGATCTCTCCGTCTGTGGCCGTCATTTCCAGGGGTGGGGAAAGCTCCACTGCCCTGGCGCTGAAGCGCGCTCCGGCAGTCATGACCAGCAGCCCGGCCGAGAGGGAAAGAATGGCCGTTTTGCTCCAGCGCATGTGCGTTCGCAGCGCGCTGCGCGCCTTGCGCCGCAAGGCGGGATTTTCGCCGGCGATTTCGGCTTTGCCGTTGCGCAGCCACAGTATGACGGCGGCCAGAACGCCCGTTCCGATGATCCAGTAGAGCAGCAGGGGCGCGTTGTCCAACAGGAAGATGATGACGTCAAGGGCCAGATTGTAGCGCGGAACAAGGCCGCGCCCCAGCAGTATCTGCCCGGTCGACACAAGCTGGCCGAGGCAGAAGGCCGCGAGGGCCAGGGAAAAAATCGGGAAAAGAATTTTTTCCGGCAAGCCGCGGCAGATGCGGAAAACCGAATAACCGGCCAGCAGACAGAGCAGTATGCCGGTTATGTAGCCCGTGACGATAAAGACGAATTCACTGCTGGCGACCTGTACGACACCCACGGCGAATTGTGAGGGATAAATAAAAATATCCGGCAGATAAAAAGCCCCCCAGGAAAACAGCACAATAAAAAAAGCCAGCCTGAGGGGGAGGGCGGCGGCCTTTTCCGGGGCAAGGGAACGGGTGGCGGCCAGCATGGAGGCAAGCGCAAGCTCCGAGACGACGGCGACGCAGAGCAGGGCGAGATTGTAGTATTCGCGCACAACAAAACCGGTTGTGAATTCAAGCAGGGCAAGCACGGCCGCGACCGCGGCACCCGCAATCGCGCCGTGCCGGATGGACGCGCGCACCTCCAGAAGATCCCGCCCGATTGCGTAACCGTGCAGCATGCCCGTAAGCGCGCTCACGGCAAGCAGCGTGCCGGTGACCAGCAGTAAAAAATGAAGCATGCCTTCTCCAAACGGCAAGCTGCGCGGCCCTCGGGTTTCAACCGGGGGCCGCGCAGAGGTTGAATTTTTCGTAACTGGACGCGCCGGTTACATTACCACTTGCGCGGAACCCACTTGAAGTTCCAGCTCGCCTTCAGAGGCTCTTTCCAGAAGCGTCCGGGCACGCCGGTTTTTTTGTCAACGTGGAGCAGATAGCTCTGTTTTTCCGGATTGTCTATAATGAAAGTGATTTTGTAATCGCCGGGGCCGTCAAGTTTGACGTTGTTGCCGTAATGCGGGCCGTCGCTGGCGCTCATGGGCATGAAATTGCCTTCAATGGTCTTGCCGCCCTTTTTTTGGATCAGGTATTTCACCGTCAGATAGGGGACAAAATCGCCGGCGCCATAGCCAAGCTTGTTGTCTTCAACAGCGGAGATGTCGGCTTCAAGATGCATATCGGACTGGGAAGCGGGCAAACCGCCAAGGCCTGCGGGCTCCATGTCCACGGGCTGAAAATACACGCCGGCCACTTTGAGCGGTCCTACAAACTGTTCGTCTCCCAGCGGGAATTCCTCAAAACCGGCGGCGGCGTCGCCGGGCGCGGGCGCGGCCGCTTTCGCGGGCGCGCCCGCAAGGCACAGGGCAAACGCCAGCAAGGCCATAAAGACAAGTTTGGGCATGAGTTTGTTCATCATACTGCTCCTTCCTCCATTGGAGGGTAATCCGGTTATATGTGCATATTCGCCGCTTTTTTGAGAGCGGCGCCTTTCCGCATGTAAAAAATGAACGAAACCACGGCCAGAACGACCATGACCGCCTGGGGCAGCAGGGTTTCCACGGTGGGATATATGCCCAGCACATCCACGGTCGCAACGCCCGATACAGGCGTGACAGACACAAAATCGGCCTCCTGCAATTCCTTCACTCCGCCTCCGGCAAAGCTCACCGCCATGATGTACATGAGAACGCTGGTGCCGATGAAAAAAGAGCGCAAGGGAATGCGCAGGCTTCCGAAGCGGATCGCCGCGAACAGCAGCACAAGGCAGAGGCTGGCCACGGCAAAGCCGAGCCAGAGCATGTTCATATACTCCTTGGTGTCGGCCATAAGAGCCTGATAAAAGAGAATAGTCTCCGCCCCTTCCCGGAACACGGCCAGAAACGCCGCCGCCGCCAGCGCGGCGGCGCTGCCTGTCGTCGCGGCGGCGCTGACTTTCCCTTCAATATAATTCTTCCAGGCCTGGCTTTCCGCCTTGGACACCATCCAGTTGCTGACAAAAAACAGCACCACGACGGCCAGAAGCATGGTAAAGCCTTCCAGCAGCTCCTGATTGGCGCCGCTGATGGAAAACACCGTTTGCAGGGCGACGGCGAGAAGGGCGCTTGCGGCAATGGCCGCCACGGCGCTCGCGTAGACGACTCTGGTCAGCCTCTGGTTGCCCGAGCGGATGAGGTAGGCCGCTATGGCCGCCACTACGAGAATGGCCTCAAAGCCCTCGCGCAGCAGGATCAGCAGAGAGGCCACAAACACGCCCCAGCCCGTTTCCTTGCTGCCGTCAAGCTGGGCCGAATCCTCTTTCAGCATTTTTATGAGGGAATCCAGGCTGGCCCGCACTTGCGCGTTGGGAGCGTCTGCCGTCATAAGACGCTTTACCTCGGCGAACTGATACTCGACAGTGGCCGCCCGTTTGCCGGAAACATAGGACATGACGGCCCGCTCCACGCCGAGCTTTTCGTAAAATTCAAAATACGCCTTGTTTACCGTTTCCTTGCTCCGCTCAATGTCCCGGCTCAGATATATGTCGTAGGAAGAGTCGAGGATGACGCCCATCTCGTCCGTGATTTCGCTCCAGGAACTGTATTGCGCCGCAGATGCCGCAGTGGCCAGCGTGAGCAGCGACAGAATCGCCAAAACCCATTTTTTCATGACCGCGCTCCCGTTTGATGTAACCGCCAAAAATGAAAATGAAATTTATTGTCAGCAACAGCTTGTAAAACAAACAAAAAAAACACATTCCGCCGTACGCGCGTGAACCGCGAACACACAATGGTGGACATTACTGAAAAAGAATTTCAAAGTCAACAAAAACCTTGCTGTCGACACAAAAACTTTGCTGTCGACATACCCCTGTCCCGGAGCCTTGGGTCGATCGGTTCTCCGAATCACATGCAATAAAAACAGAACCTGCAGAAAGAACAGAATGGACCTGGGCGGGATCGACAACGTCCGTTTTTCCACGTACGTTTGGTCAAGTCCGATACCGCTGCAAGCGGTTGGTCAATAACCTTTTGAACGATCGGGGATAGTTATGGAATTACTGCCCAGAGAAAAGGACAAGCTGCTGCTGTTTACAGCGGGGCTTCTGGCCGAGCGGCGCAAGGCCCGTGGAGTAAAGCTCAATTACCCGGAATCAGTCGCCTATATCAGTCTCGCCATACTGGAAGGCGCGCGTGACGGGCAAAGCGTGGCCGCGCTTATGGGGTCATGCCGCGAGCTGCTCACACGCGAAGACGTTATGGAAGGCGTGCCGGAAATGCTGCATGACGTGCAGGTGGAAGCAACATTCCCGGACGGCACAAAACTTGTCACCGTGCATGACCCCATTCAATAAAAGGACACTGCCATGATTCCGGGCGAATACAAATTGCGTGACGAGGACATCATCATCAATGAAAACCGTGAACCGGTGGAAACAGACGTCGCCAATTCCGGCGACAGGCCGGTGCAGGTTGGCTCGCACTACCATTTTTATGAGGTCAATCCGGCGCTTCATTTTGACCGCGACAAGGCTTACGGCCGCAGGCTGAATATTGTCGCCGGCACGGCCGTGCGCTTTGAACCGGGGCAGACGCGCAGGGTAGCCCTTGTGCCGTACGGCGGCAGACGGCACGTCTACGGCTTCAGGGGCGAAGTGATGGGCACGGTTTGCCGGGAGGGGGAATAGCCATGCTGCGGGTACAACGTGAACAATACGCCGAGATTTTCGGCCCCACCGTCGGCGACCGTATTCGCCTCGCTGATACCGAACTGTGGATTGAAATTGAAAAAGACTGTTGCGTCTACGGCGACGAAGTTTCTTTCGGCGGCGGCAAAGTGATACGCGACGGCATGGGACAGAGCCAGAAGGGACGTGAGGAAGCCGTTGACACGGTCGTCACCAACGCGGTCATTGTGGACTACACCGGCATCATAAAGGCGGATGTGGGCATCAAAAACGGCCGCATCGCCGCTGTCGGAAAGGCCGGCAACCCGGACACCCAGGACGGCGTTACCATTGTTATCGGACCCGGCACGGAAATTATCGCCGGAGAGGGGATGCTGCTTACAGCGGGCGGCATGGACGCGCACATCCATTTTATCGCGCCGGGGCAGGTGGAAGAAGCGCTTTTCAGCGGCATCACCACCATGGTGGGCGGCGGCACAGGGCCGGCCACCGGCACCAACGCAACCACCTGCACGCCGGGGGCATGGCATCTGACGCGCATGATCATGGCCACCAACAGCATGCCCATGAATTTCGGCTTCCTCGGCAAGGGCAACGCCGCAACGCCCGCCGCCTTGCGCGAACAGGTCGAGGCCGGGGCATGCGGGCTGAAGCTGCATGAAGACTGGGGCAGTACACCGGCGGCCATTGACGCCTGCCTCCTCGTTGCCGACGAGTACGATGTCCAGGTTGCCATCCACACGGACACGCTGAATGAAAGCGGCTTTGTGGAAGACACGCTGGCCGCTTTCAAGGGCCGGGCCATCCATACCTACCACACCGAAGGGGCCGGCGGAGGGCACGCGCCGGACATCCTCAAGGCGTGCGCCCTGCCCAACGTACTGCCCTCATCCACCAATCCCACACGGCCCTATACGGTAAACACCATTGACGAACACCTGGACATGCTCATGGTGTGCCATCACCTGAACCCTTCTCTGCCGGAAGATGTGGCCTTTGCCGATTCACGCATCCGCAGGGAGACAATCGCCGCCGAAGATATTTTGCACGACATGGGCGTGATTTCCATGATTTCTTCCGATTCCCAGGCCATGGGGCGGGTGGGCGAGGTCATCACCCGCACATGGCAGACAGCCCACAAGATGAAAACGCAGCGCGGCCCCCTGCCCGAAGACGCGGGGAGCGGCAACGACAATTTCCGCGTTAAACGCTACATCGCGAAATACACCATCAATCCCGCCCTGACCCACGGCATGGCCACGGAAACAGGCTCAATCACGCCGGGCAAACTTGCGGACATTGTGCTCTGGAAACCGGCCTTCTTCGGCGTCAAACCCCATCTTATCATAAAAAACGGCTGCATTGCCGCAAGCCCCATGGGCGATTGCAACGCCTCCATACCCACGCCGCAGCCCGTGTATTACCGCCCCATGTTCGGAGCCTGCGGAGCGGCGGGGGCGGCAGGCGGCGTGACCTTTGTCAGCGGAGTGTCCCTGCGCAACGGCAGCGTGAACGAATTGCGCGCTCTGGGCGTCACGCGGCCGCTTGTGGCCTGCGCGCATACGCGCGCCCTGGGCAAAAAAGACATGCGGCTCAACAACGCGACGCCCCGGCTTGAGGTTGACCCGCAGACCTATGAAGTGCGGGCGGACGGTGTGCCGCTGATTTGCGAACCGGCCCGCGAACTGCCTCTGGCCCAACGCTATTTTCTTTTTTGAAGCGGTATGGCCGGGCATTTTTCTTCTTTTTCGCGCCTGCTGCCGCTTCTGTATCTGGCAAGCCCCGCCCTGCCGGTGGGGGCTTTTGCCTTTTCACAGGGCCTTGCGCCGGCCTGCGCCAACAGCTTTGTGGACGGGAAAACGCTGGCCGCCTGGCTCAAAACACTGCTTTTCCACGGCCTGGCGCGCCTTGACATTCCCGTGCTGCTGCGCTGCCATGACGCGGCGACCGCAAACTGCGCGGCCGGATTTTTTCATTGGAACGCCGTGCTTTTCGCCGGACGGGAAAGCGCTGAACTGTGGTTTGAGGAAGAACAGATCGGCAGAGCTATGTGCCGTCTTTTGCGGGATCAGGCGCTCAGTCCGGAATGGATGGAGGGGCGCGACTGCGGCCATGTGGCGGCCTTTGCCCTGGCCGCGGCGCGGCTTGCCGGCCATGCAGCCGATGCGCATGACTCCGATCGGGAAGCGGCCTGCGCCTATCTGTGGGCCTGGCTGGAAAATCAGGTGACGACGGCCTGCAAATGCCTGACAATGGGCCAGAGAGCGGCGCAGGGAATTCTGCTTGACCTTATGCGGCATATCCCGGAAGTTGTCGCCCTGGCGGCGGCGCTTGGAGATGACGACATCGGCACTTCCCTGCCGGGCCTTGCCATCGCAAGCTCCCTGCATGAACACCAATATTCAAGAATGTTCAGGAGTTGAAAATGACCAATACTTTGTTGCGTGTGGGCGTGGGCGGCCCGGTGGGATCCGGCAAAACCGCCCTGCTCGGGCATTTGTGTCTGGCCTTTCGTGACAGTTGCAACATGGCGGTTGTGACCAATGATATTTACACAAAGGAAGACGCGGAATTCCTGTTGCGCCGCAACGCTCTGCCGGACGATCGCATCATCGGCGTGGAAACAGGGGGTTGCCCGCATTCCGCCATTCGTGAAGACGCCTCCATCAACATTCAGGCCATTGAGGATATGAAGGCGCGCCATCCCGGCCTTGAGCTTGTGTTCATCGAAAGCGGCGGCGACAACCTTTCCGCCACCTTCAGCCCCGATCTGGCGGATCTGACCCTGTACGTCATCGACGTGAGCGGCGGCGACAAAATCCCGCGCAAAGGCGGCCCCGGCGTCACCAGATCCGACCTGCTGATCATCAACAAGACGGATCTGGCAAAGCACGTCAACGCCTCACTGGAAGTCATGAAGCGTGATGCGGACAAGGTACGCGAAGGCAGACCCTTTGTTTTCACAGAGCTGCTCTCCGGTCAGGGAGTGCGGGCAGTCGTCGATTTTATCAAAAAAAGCCTGCCCCGGAAACCGGCGTAAGCTACGGATACCCCATGCAATACGCAAGTATTTACCATATCCTGAATCTTGTCGCCCAGGGCAGTCTTTCCCCGGAGGAAGCCAGGGAACGCCTTGGCCTTGACGCCACGCGCGACGCTCTGAACGGCCTGACGCTTGATCCGCGGCGTGAGCTGCGCGCCGGCATGGGTGAAGTGGTTTTTGCCGAAGGGAAAAGCGACGCTGTCCTGATAGCCGCCATGGAGGGGCTTGCCGCTTATGGGCCGGTGCTGGCAAGCCGTGTGGGAAAAGCCCGGGGCGAACTCCTGAGCGCGCGTTTTCCTGACGGCTGCCTGTGGCCCGGGGCAAAACTTTTTGCCCTGAACGCGCCGGCGCGTTTTGTCAGGGCGACAAGTCCGCCCTGGCCGCAGCAAGGCAAGGCGCTGGTGGTTTCCGCCGGGGCGTCGGACGTCAATGTGGCTCTGGAGGCATTCGGCACCCTGTGCTTCAGGGACTATGACTGCGGCTGCATTACCGATGTCGGGGTAGCCGGTCTGCACAGGCTGACGCCGCATATTGAGGCTTTGCGCGAGGCGCGCGTCATCATTGCCGTGGCTGGCATGGAAGGGGCCTTGCCCGGTGTGCTGGCCGGCCTGACGCCCGCGCCGGTGGTGGCTGTGCCGACTTCCGTGGGCTACGGCGTCGGCGCGCACGGCTTTGCGGCCCTTTCCACCATGCTGTGCACCTGCGTGCCGGGCGTTGCCGTCGTCAATATAGACAACGGCTTCGGCGCGGCCGCTTTCGCGGCCAAAATCTTGGACAGAAGCGGAGAATCCGGTTGAAGGTAACGCCGTATTGCGTCACGCGTATTTACGGATAACGGTTTGGCGCAACGACCAGTGCGCGGCCAGCGACGCGGCAAGTCGCTCAATGAACGGCATATGATGCGTTTTCATGCCAAGCCAAGCGTGATTTTCATGGATTCCGTCAAGGTGGCCAAGTCGCGTGTGGAAAGGTCGCCTATTTTTTTCCCGAAGCGCGTCTTGTCAGCCGCGCAAAGCTGGTCGCACACGGCTACGGAACGCGGTCCGGTGGATGGAAGAGACACCGCGATGGGAGGACGCGGTTTTACGGAGGTGGAAAGAGGCACCACAACCACGGTTCCTCTGGCCCTGTTCAGCGCATTCGCCGTGAGAATCACGGCGGGACGAAATTTTTTTATTTCCATGCCCTGCGATGGATCAAAATTGACCCACCAGACTTCACCGCGTTGCATCGGCGTTTTCCTCCATTTCCTCAACACCGCGAATGCCGTCGGCTATAAGCCCTTCGCGCCATTCCCGCATTTCCGCATTCAGCACGGCATCCTGCTCAACCGCAAGGGCAGCGAGATAGAGGGGATCTTCTTCCACGGGAAGCGCCTTCTCCAGCAGCCTAGCAACAAAGTCGCTCCGCTTCCGGGACGGAACGGCCTGCTTGAATCTATCCGCAAGCGCGTCAGGGATATGGAGAAGCAGTTGCATAACAAGCCTCCTTTTTAATATCAATATCAATATCGAAAAAAAAGTCAATATCATGTGCGCGGGCCTGGACATGATACTAAAAACAGATACTATACAAATAAACTTGAGAGTGTCCATCAATAGATAGTTTTGGCGCAAAAAATTTTATAAAATCAATCTGTTATCTGGAAACTTATCAAACCGTGAATTTTCCAGAAAAAGATTGTAATTCCAGTATGTTATCGCGACAGCGCCTATCCATAAGTAAACACTCTCACCGGCTGCCCCAGCAATCAGAAAGTCGGCACGATGCCGCGCGGGATCAGCTCCTTTTCAATATAGGCCTTGACTTCGGGCGACCGGAAGGCCCTGGCAAGCGCCTTTGTTTCGGGCTTGTCCCTGTCGGCCTCGCGCACGACAAGGACATTGGCGTAGGGCGAATCACTGTCTTCAATGACAATGGCGTCGCGCGAGGGGACAAGCCGGGCTTCGGCCGCGAAGTTGGTGTTGATGACGGCCGCGCTCACGTCGTTCAGGGTGCGCGGCATCTGGGCGGCTTCCATCTCCACAAATTCAAGTTCCTTGGGATTGGCGGTGATGTCGAGCACGGTCACAAGTTCACCGGGTTTGAGGCTGATCAATTTGTTTTTTTCCAGAAGGCGCAAGGCCCGGGCCTCATTGGTGGGGTCGTTGGGCACGGCGAGACGGTCGCCTTTTTTCAGTTCGTCCAGTGAGGTGATCTTTCTGGAATACAGACCGAGTGGCTCAATGTGGATTTTGGCTATCCAGGCCAGATCCAGCTTCTTTTCCTTGTTCATGTTGTCAAGATAGGGAATATGCTGGAAAAAATTGGCATAGAGCGCGCCGGAGGCCAGGGCCAGATTGGGCTGCACATAGTCGTTGAATTCTTTGATTTCAAGGGTGTAACCGTCCCTGGCCAGCACGGCTCGGGCAATTTTTGCCATCTCGGCATGCGGAAAGGGCGTCACGCCGATGACCAGGGTTTTGTCGCTGGCAAACGCCGTGACGGTAAAAGCGAACAGCAGCGCCAAAACAGGAACAATGCGTTTCATGACCTCCTCCATTCCGGATATTATATTGAGGCTCGCGATTGCGCCGACGCGCGGCATCAGCGCAGCCTTCTGTACAAAATGTTGCCGCCTGTCTGTATCGCCTGCACGATGACGATCAGGAGCACGACCGCGTAAAACATCATTTCCGTGCGAAAACGCAGATAGCCGTAGTTATAGGCAAAAGCGCCCAGCCCGCCGCCGCCGATGGCCCCGGCCATGGCCGAATAACCGAGCAGGGCGATGGCCAGCACCGCCGTGTTGAGCACTATGGAAGGCAAGGCTTCCGTGAGGAGCACCCGGAAGATGATCTGGCTGTCGCTCGCGCCGAAAGAGCGCGCCGCCTCAACCACGTCCGGATCCACTTCCAGAAAGCTGCCTTCGACGAGCCGGGCCATAAAGGGCGTGGCGGCGACGGTCAGCGGCACAATGGCCGCCGTGCTGCCTATGGCCATGCCCACGATGAAGGACGTGACCGGGATAAGGGCGATCATCAGGATCATGAAGGGAAACGAACGCAGCAGGTTCACTGTCGCGTCCAGCGCCCTGTACAGGCCGGGATTCGGCCGCAAACCGCCCGGAGCGGTCATGATGAGCACGACAGCCAGCCCGAAGCCCAGAACCAGAGAAAAAAACGTGGAGAGCGAAACCATGTAGAGTGTTTCCAGCGTGGCCCTGAACAGTTCGCCGATCATGGCAGCACCTTCCAGTGCAGGTGTTTTTCCCGCATGTAGCCAAGTACGGCGTCCAGATCCTGATCCGCCACATTGATGATCAAAAATCCGAGCACGTCGTCCCGGTAGCGGTCCAGCCTGCCGCCCACAATGGAAAAGCCGACGCCCAGATCCCTGGCCATGGTGGTGATGACGGCCTGTTGCGATATGCTGCGGGGAAACATCAGCCGTATGTTCGTGCCGCCGGGCACGAAGGTGAATTCCTGCTCCACAAATTTTTCCAGGCCGAGCGGCGGCGCGAGAAAAAGGTCTTCCACGCCGCCGAGGGCCACGTTCCGCCCGCCGTCCAGCAGGAGCACCCTGCCGCAGATCCGCCGGACCACCTCCATCTGGTGCGTGACCACCACAATGGTGATGCCCAGACGGCGGTTGATGTCCAGCAGCAGATCAAGGATGGTGACGGTCGTGTCCGGATCCAGGGCCGAGGTGGCTTCGTCGCAGAGCAAAACCTTGGGATTCAGGGCCAGCGCCCTGGCGATGCCGACGCGCTGCTTCTGCCCGCCGGAAAGATTCTGGATGCGCTCCTCTTTTTTTTCCGTCAGCCCGACAAGCTCCAACAGTTCCATGACCCTGCCATGGGCGCGATCCTTGGGCGTGTGCCAGATATGCAGGGGAAAGGCCACATTTTCATACACATTCTTGCGCGACATCAGGCTGAAATGCTGGAAGATCATGCCCATGTCCTGCCGCAGCGCCTTGAGGCCAGCGCTGTCGAGATCTTTCACTTGTCGGCCCATAACCTCCACGCTGCCGCCCTGGTACGTTTCCAGTCCGTTGAAGCAACGCAGCAGCGTGGACTTGCCGGCCCCGGAGCGCCCCACAATGCCGAAAACCTCGCCGGCTTCAATGGCAAAGCGGAGTCCCTTGAGCACCGGCCGGGCGGGCGCGTAGCATTTTTCCAGGTCGCGGACGCGGATCATCTTCTATACGTAGCCGCTGACGAAAAACCCCATCCCCAGCATATTTTCCGCCACGCTGCGCCAGCGGTCCTGCATAAAGGCGCGCGTGCTGGCGGAGTCCGTCAACTGACCGACAGCAGCGGCGCTGTCGTGGATAAGCGAAGGCGGGTAGGAAAGCACAACGGACTGATTCAGGCCGGAACGCTCAATTATGGCGCTGGTCTGGGATATAGGATCATACACGATCATGGTCTTTTCCCCCGTCGTTTTCGTGAATCCGGTTCTTTTGGCCTTTTTTTCACTTTGTCTTCCGGCGCGGCAGCGGTATCCGCCTGCGCAAGCACCGCCTCTTCCGGCACCAGACTGTCCACCGTATAGGCGGACAAGAATTTTTGCCCCAGCAAATAGGCGCTTTCCTCTTTCACAACAGCGGCGAAATCAGCCTTCCGCGCGGGGGAAACCGGCGCGCCGCGCGGGTTTATGGCCTTGGCAGGGTTGATGAAGCTGCCGTTCTGCCGCAGCCGGAAATCCAGATGCGGCCCGGTCGCAAGCCCGGTGCTGCCCACAAAACCGACAACCTGCCCCTGACGCACCCGTTGCCCCTGACGAAGCCCGCGAGCATAGCCGGAAAGATGCGCGTACATTGATTCCAGCCCGGCCGCGTGCTTGATGATAACCTGATTGCCGTAGCCCCCCGCCCAGCTTCTCTTTGTAACCACGCCCTCACCCACGGCTTTGACCGGTGTGCCGGTGGGCGCGGCATAGTCCACCCCAAGGTGGGGGCGCTCGCCTCCAAGAATAGGGTGTTTGCGCCGCATAGTAAAGCGCGACGTCATGCGGGTAAAGGCCAGAGGCGCCTGCAGCAGGGTTTTGCGCAGATTTTCCCCTTTTTTGTTGTAATATTGCGGCCTGTTCTGACCATCGCGAAACAGATAGGCTTCAAACGTCTTTCCCTGATTTGTGAAGCTGGCCGCCAGGATGCGCCCGTACCCCCTGTATTCGCCATCACGATAGCGTTTTTCCACCAACATGGAAAAACTGTCGCCTTCCTGCAAATCGCGGATAAAATTTATTTCCGCTCCAAAAAGTTCCGCCAGTTCCAGGGCCATCTGCGGGCTTTCGCCAATATCGGCTACAGCCTGAAACAAATTGTCGTCAATAACCCCTTCCACGATATTGAGCAGTGTGACATATTTAATGGCTTCCACCCTGGCCACGGGGTTCTCGGCGCCCTCCACCACCAGACGACGGCGACGGTCAATTTCATATTCAAACCGTTTGAGCTTGCCGGAAGCCAGATCGGTCACCACAACATAAGGCTGTCCGTCACGAAACGCGCGGGGGGAAAAAACCTGCCTGGTCGCGCTGATATAGCTTTGTGTTCCCTCGCTTCCCGTATTTTCCAAAATTTTGCTGACCGTGTCGCCTTTTTCAATGGTGCCCCGGACAATGGTTTCACTCATCGTTTCCGGAGCGTCTTGAGCGTCCGGCGTAATCTCCGGCACAGTTTCTGACGTGATTTCTGGCGCAGTCTCCGCGCCCGCTGTCGTGGGTTCCTCCACAGGTGAAGGCGCGCTTTCAGCGGCTTCAGCGGCAATAGGCGCATTTTCCCCGTCAACAACCGTAATACCGGCATTTACAGCGCAAGCGCCCCAAAGAAAAAAAAGCAAAACAAAGCCTGCCGCCGTAACCATTCCACCTTGTTTCATTTGCCCACTATAACCCCCGTAAAAGCTCTTGTCCAGTTGGAGGTTTTTCATAAAAATCAGCAATCTATAAATATTTTTTCAGAGCTTGTTTCCCCCGGAAAATTAGGCTAGAATTAATCTTTGTTTGTAGGGCAAAAAAATATGAAAACGAAATCTACTTCAAAAAAGTTGTCTTTGGCCAGACGACTGGCGGCGACGTATTTGATTGTAAACAGAAAGAAACGGCAAAGAAGCGTACTTACAATACTAAAAAATAAAACATTTGAAGATTTTATTACTAATGCTAAAAATGCCTTTCCCCTTGCTTTAGCAAAGAAAGTTGTGGATCAAAAACCTGAAGAAACATATAATCCCTTTATATTGTGCGGCGCTGACGGCACGGGAAAAACACATTTATTGGAAACTGTTGCCGCGGAATTTGCCAAAAAGACCAAAAAAATTATTTTTCAAAGTGCCGTACGTTTTTGTACGGAAAATACATATATATTACAAAAACACGATATTTTTTGGAAAAAATATGATGTACTTATATTAGACGATATACAGGAACTGGTAAATAACACGTCCTGTCAGCAGCAGCTTGCAACATGCATTGACGCCTGCTTGCGTTTGCCGCCGGATAAAAACCCCCAAATGGTTTTTGCCTGCGCCGGGTCTGTCAACGAGATAAAAAAACTGGAAGAACGCCTGTGTTCCCGCTTGGAAAGAGGGCTTGTCGTTGAATTGATGAAACCTGACATGGAAGTGCGTTTGCGTTATATACAAACGCTTTGCAAGCAGCATGAAATTACTCTCGGCAGGGAGCAGCGCCTGTTTCTTGCCCGGCGATGCGCGGGATTTCGTTTGCTCTACGGGCTGATACTGAAAATTAAAGCCTTTATCGCCGTGTATGACAAAACTCCGGCAGCAGCCGACATGGAAAATATAATTCGCAGCGGAGGGGTTAATATTCCTGAAAATTATCATGCTATTATGGAAAAAGTTTCCCAGGCCTTCAATGTGCTGCCTGAAGACATAGTGCACGGCAAACGTCGACCGGATGTCGTCATGGCGAGGCAGACCGCCATGTATATCTGCAGACGCAGACTCAAACTTTCCTATGAGGAAATTGGCAGGGTTTTTGGCGGCAAGGATCACAGTACTGTTATTTATGCCGTTAATAAAATTAAACAATTATTAATTAGTAACGAAAGTATGCACAATATGATAACACAATTGGAGCAGGTCGCCCTGTGAAAAAAAAAGATGCCCTGCCCCCGTGCCCGGTGTTCGTTTTCACAAGCCCGGAAGGTTCATAAAAAATGTAACAATACAAAAGGGTTTGTTTGGTTAGATACAAAAAACCACATTATAATTACAAGGATTATACTATGAAATGCATTATAAAAAAAGAAACTGTCATTGAAGGTCTGCAAAAAGCCGGGTCGATCATTCCCTCAAAAACCGGGGCGGCCTATTTGCGCACACTCTGGCTGAAGGCCGAACAGAACAATCTTTATGTAATGTCCACCAACGCCGACATCGAATTTACCGGCTGCTATTCCGCGCAAACAAGCGAAGAAGGATTGATCGGGGTGCAGGGAAGAGCCTTTGTGGATCTGGTTCGCCAACTGCCTTCGGGGGAGCTGACGTTCACTCTTGACGCGGCTTCAGAGAGCCTGCTTATTGAACAGGGGCGACGCAGATACAAGTTGCCGGTAAGCAATGCCGAGTGGTTTCAGAAATTTTCAGAATTTCCTGTTGAGAACGCTGTGGTCTGGTCTGCCGATTTTTTTCAGGAAATATTGGAGAAAGTTGATTTTTGTATAAGTGAAGACGCTGAAGACGGGCTTGGTTGCTTGCATATGAAGCCTGTCGGAAACGGGCGTATTGATGTTTGTGGTCTTAACGGACACCAATTTGCCCTGATTTCATTTATTAACGACGATCTTGCCGCGCTTTTGCCAGAAGAGGGCATACTTGTACAGAAAAAATATATACAGGATATAAAAAAGTGGCTAGGCTCGGATGAAATTGAAGTTAATTTAACTGAAAAGCGTTTATATTTACGCACATTGAATGGAAAAGAAATGTTGTGCCTGCCGCGTTCGTCGTACACATATCCCGATTATACCGCCTTTACGGCCAGGCTGTCGGAGCCGGGCGCAAAAATTATGACCCTGAATCGTAAAGACGGGATAGACGCGTTGAGCCGGATTTTTATTTTTAATACGGAAATTGATCGTTCAACCTGCATTAACATACAGCAGAACGAAGCGCTTTTTTCAGCTCAGGGACAGGATGTCGGATCAGCCGCGGAAAGTCTTGAAATTGCGTATGACGGCGATATATCCCAGATTGCCTTTCCCACACGGCATCTGTTGGATGTGTTGGGGCATTTTGCCTCCACGGAGGTTGAAATGACGCTGACCGGTGTTGAAGGGCCGTGTGGCGTGAGGGGAGCGAACGATCCTGAATATCTGGTGATAATAATGCCCATGAAAATTACTGAAGATACCTATTATACAGAGGAAAATGCCTGATGATTTCGCCAGCAGAGAATTATGACGCTTCTTCCATCACCATTCTGGAGGGGCTTTCCGCTGTACGCAAGCGTCCGGCCATGTATGTCGGGTCAACTGAAGCCCGCGGGCTGCATCATCTTGTCTACGAAGTTGTGGATAATTCCATTGACGAAGCCATGGCCGGGTATTGTTCCAAAATTACCGTTGTCCTGCATGCCGACAACAGTGTCACCGTAAGAGACGACGGTCGCGGCATTCCTGTCGACATACATCCCAAGGAGGGTGTGCCCGCGGTCCAGGTTGTCATGACAAAACTGCACGCGGGCGGCAAGTTTGACAACACCAGTTACAAGGTTTCCGGCGGCCTGCATGGAGTGGGCGTTTCCTGCGTCAACGCTTTGTCCGAAGAATTGACCGTTACAGTGCGCCGTAACGGCAAACGTTACAGACAACACTATTCACGCGGCGTTCCGCAGGACGAGCTGACTGTTATCGGAGAAGACATTGACGGGCACGGCACTACAGTCCGCTTCAAGCCTGATGAAGAAATTTTTGAAGTGCTGGAATTTTCTTTTGAAACACTCAAAAAGAGATTTGAGGAACTGGCCTATCTGAACAAAGGACTGACAATTGAGTGTCTGGATGAACGCACCAGTGAAAATCATATCTTTTTTGCCGAAGGCGGGATACGCCAGTTTGTCGGGGATTTAAACTCCGGCGAAATGGGCATTCATCCTGTTATTTCCGGTGACGGTTTTGAATCCGGCGTAACTGTTGATTTTGCCCTGCAGTACAATGCCGGGTACAAGGAAAATATATTAACGTTTGCCAATAATATCAGAACAAAAGAAGGCGGCACACATCTTGTCGGTTTTCGTACTGCCTTAACAAGGGCAATAAACACCTATATTAAAAATCAGGCCGACTTGAGCAAAAAATTTAAGAATGACGCGCTGTCCGGTGATGATATGCGCGAAGGCCTGACTGCCGTGATCAGCGTCAAGCTGCCCCAGCCGCAGTTTGAAGGCCAGACCAAAACCAGGCTCGGCAACAGTGAGGTGGCTGGCCTTGTAGCCGGGATGGTGTACGAACAACTGACCAAGTTTTTTGAAGAAAATCCCAAGGATATACGACTGATTATCGACAAGGCCGTTGAGGCCGCGCGAGCGCGGGAGGCTGCCCGCCGAGCCAAGGATCTGGTGCGGCGCAAGGGCGCTCTGTCCGACAACGCGCTTCCCGGCAAATTGGCGGATTGCCAGAGTAAAGACCCGCAGGAATCGGAATTGTTCATAGTGGAAGGAGATTCCGCCGGAGGTTCGGCAAAGCAGGGGCGCAACCCCAAGATACAGGCCATATTGCCCTTGCGGGGCAAAATATTGAATACGGAGCGCACGCGCTTTGACAGAATGCTGGCCAACCTGGAAGTCAGAGCGCTTATTACGGCCATGGGCGCTGGCATTGGGCAGGACGACACGGATTTGAACAAACTGCGCTATCATAAAATTGTCATCATGACGGATGCTGATGTGGACGGCGCGCACATACGCACGCTCTTGCTGACTTTCTTTTTTCGTCAGTATCAGGAGATGGTGGAACGCGGCTTTGTCTATATCGCCCAGCCGCCGCTTTACCGCGCCCACAACGCGCGCATGGAAAAATTTCTTAAAGACGACGAGCAATTAAATACTTTTTTGTTGGGACGCGTCAGTGGAGATGTGAGTGCTGTCGCTGAAAACGGCAAAGAATTTACCGACAAAAAACTGATCGCGCTCATGCGGCGCATTGAAAAACTGGAAAAACGCATTGCAGATGCTGAAAACAGCGGAACGCCGCGCGACCTTTTTCTGGCTCTGACAACCTACTTGACGCGTGTTGAAGCCCCTATGCTGGGGGAGGAGAACGCCGGGTTTACCGGCTGGCTCAACAGCTGCGGGTATGTGCTGACGTTTGAGCGTGAACGCAGTGAAGAGGACGACGAGGAGAGGCTGTTTGTAGTCTTTGAGAGCACCGGCAGCCACCAGACGCGCAGGGGTATGGAATTTTTCGCCTCGCGCCTTTACCGGCAGACCTGGCAGGACTTTGCCGATCTGCGTGAGGAGTGCGGCGGGCTTTCCTTTGTTTTGCGCCGTAAAGACGGCCAGTGCGATGCCGAAGACATTTTTGCCCTGCTGCGGCTTGTGCTGGACGAAGCCCGCAAGGGCATCAACATTCAGCGTTACAAGGGCCTTGGTGAAATGAACCCGGAACAGCTTTGGGACACCACCATGAACCCGGAAAACCGCATTCTTCTCCAGGTTTCTGTGGAAGACGCCAATGAAGCTTCCGACGCCTTTGCGGATCTGATGGGCGATCGGGTCGAGCCGCGCCGCGAATTTATCGAGCGTAACGCTCTCGCAGTTCAGGAACTGGATATCTGATTGATTTGGGCCGGGTCGGGTCGGAGATCCTGGATGTTTTTTTTATCCGGCGCGTATACTTCATCTTTACATTTCCGAGGCAACCGTGTCTGAAAATTTTGATCAAGCGCAAATCAGCATAGAGAAAGAACTGCGAAAATCCTATCTGGAGTATTCGCTTTCGGTTATTATAGGGCGCGCCATTCCTGACGCCCGTGATGGCCTGAAACCCGTGCACCGCCGCATTCTGTTCGCCCAGCACGAGCTTGCCAACAATTACAACAGGCCGCACAAAAAATCCGCCCGCATCGTCGGCGACGTCATCGGCAAGTATCATCCGCACGGGGATTCGGCGGTTTATGACGCCCTGGTGCGCATGGCCCAGGAATTTTCCATGCGCGACCCGCTGGTGGACGGCCAGGGCAACTTCGGCTCCATCGACGCTGACGCGCCGGCGGCCATGCGTTATACGGAAGTGCGCATGTCCCGTCTGGCTCAGGAGTTTCTAGCGGATCTGGACAAGGGCACAGTGGATTTCAGGCCGAATTACGACAATACTCTGGAAGAACCTTCCGTGCTGCCCACGCGCGTGCCCAACCTGCTGCTCAACGGCTCATCGGGCATCGCGGTCGGCATGGCGACGAACATTCCGCCGCACAACCTGGGGGAACTGTGCGACGCGCTGCAATTGCTGCTGGACAATCCGCACTGCAGCGTGGACGATCTCATGGAACTGGTGAAAGGCCCGGATTTTCCCACGCGCGGTTTTGTCTATGCCGGCAAAGGCTTGTACGACGCCTATCATACGGGGCGCGGCACGGTAAAAGTGCGCGGGCGCGTGGAGCTGGAAGAGCGCAAGAAAGGCTTTGAATCCATTGTGATCACTGAAATACCCTATGCCCTGAACAAATCCTCCCTTGTGAAAAAGATTGCGGCATTGGTGAACGACCGCAAGATTGACGGCATTACGGATTTGCGCGATGAATCCGACCGCACGGGCATCCGCATTGTTATTGATTTGAAGCGCGGCGCCATCCCCGACATTATCATCAACTCTCTGTACAAGTACACGCCTCTGGAAAGCAGCTTCGGCATCAACATGCTCACAGTTCTGGACAATCGCCCCCAGTTGCTCACTCTGAAGTCCGCTCTGGTCTGTTTTTTGGATCACCGGCGGGAGGTCGTCATCCGCCGCACCCGCTTTGATCTGGAAAAAGCCGAGGCACGGGCGCATATTCTCGAAGGACTGCAAATAGCCATAGAAAATATCGACGCCGTTGTGGCTCTGATACGGGCTTCGGCGAACCCCGATGAAGCCCGCGCCGGTTTGATGCAGACATTCTCCCTGTCCGAACTTCAGGCAAGGGCCATTCTGGAAATGCGTCTGCAGCGTCTGACCGGGTTGCAGCGCGAAGAACTGTTTAACGAGTACAAGGAACTTTTGCTGAAAATCGAATTTTACAAATCCGTGCTGGACAATCCGGAAGTCTTGCGCGGAGAGATAAAGCGTGAAATCGCCGAGATACGCACGGCTTTTGCCACCCCGAGGCGCACGGAAGTGCTGACCGAAGACCTTGTCGGCATTGATATTGAAGATTTGATTGCCGACGAGGAAGTGGTGATCACCCTGTCCCGGCGCGGCTACATGAAGCGCACGAATTTGGAAAATTATCACCAGCAGAAGCGCGGCGGCAAGGGGATCGCGGCCCTGAACATCTCGGAAGACGACTATGTGCAGGAATTTCTGACCACCACCAATCACCAGTATCTTTGCCTTTTCACCAACAAGGGCCGCATGCACCAGCTCAAGGCTCATCAGGTTCCTGAAGGCCGCCGTACGGCCCGGGGCGCGCACATCAACAATCTCGTGCCTCTGGAAGAAGGCGAATGGGTCACCACGGTGCTGGCGGTACGCGCTTTTGCCGAAGACAAATATTTTCTGTTCATCACAAAACGCGGCATGGTAAAGCGCTCCGCCGCTTCCCTGTATGCGCGCTGCCGGAAAACAGGCCTTATGGCTGTTGGTTTGAGGGAAGACGATGAACTTGTGCTTGTGCGCCCCATCCGCGAGGACAGTCATATTGTGCTGGCCACGGCCGGGGGCATCGCCATACGCTTTTCCTGCCGGGATATGCGGCCGATGGGGCGTGTGGCCGCCGGCGTCAAGGGTATTGCCCTGCGCCGCAATGACGAAGTGGTGGCCGGAGTTATCCTGAAGGACGCGGACCAGACCACGGAAATTCTTTCCATTTCGGCCAACGGGTATGGCAAGCGCACCAGAGTTGATTTATACCGCTTGCAGTCGCGCGGCGGCAAGGGGATTATCAATTTCAAGGTTACGGCGAAAACCGGGGCCGTGGTTGGGGCCATGCCCGTGCGGGACAACGACGGCCTGATACTGCTGACCTCCTCCAGCAAGGTAGTGCGCATAGGCGTTGAGGATGTGCGCAGCAAGGGCCGGGCCACCCAGGGCGTTATGTTGGTGCGTCTGGACGACGGCGCGAGTGTTGTGGGCTTTGACAGGGTTGATGAAGGGGGGCAGACCGGGCGTGACCCCGGTGATGAAGCCGACGAATTGGCCGGCGCGACTCCGGATGACGCTGATGCGGATTGATCGCCTGTTTGCCGCCGCCCTGCTGGGCCTGACCCTTTGTCTTGCCGCGTGTGATCAGGCCGCGCCCCCGGGCGATGATTTGTCGGCTGCCCGCGCGGCTGTCGCCGAGCGAGACTGGCCACTGGTCGAACGTTTGCTGCGCCGTTGTCTGCGCGAAGAGCAGCTTGCGGATCGGCGTTGGGAAGCCTGGAACATGCTGCTTGTGTCTACAAACGCCCATGCCGTGGAGCCGCTCGCCAGTCTCGAATACCTTGAGGTTATGCTGGAAGAATTCGCCGACAGCGACGACAAAACAAAAAGCATTCTTGAACGCATGGGCGTCATTACCGAGGAACTGCACCGTCACGACCGAAGCGCGAATGTCTGGAGCGCCTATATCGGCCTGTCCGGTCTTTCGTCGGAAGAGCTTGTTTTTGGATATCGCCGCCTTGCGGCGACGCATTTCAGGGTGCGCCGCTTTGACGCCGGTGAGGGCGTACTGCAGCAGTGTCTTGCTCTTCATCTGCCCAATAATGAAAAAATTATGTGCACGTATGATCTGGCGGATTTGAACATCGGCCGGCAGCGCTGGCAGGAAGCGGCGGATATGTCCTTGCAGATTCTTGACGCCGAAGCGGACGGCGAGCTTGCCGGACTGACCGGTTATTTGCTGGCCGACGCCCTGGAGCAGCTTGGAAAAACGGACGACGCTCTTCAGCAGTTTCAGCTTGCGCGGGATTTTTACCCCAATACTGCGGTTATAGACAAGCGCATTGCGCAATTACGGAAAAAGAGTAAGAAATAGTTTCGCAACTGCAACTGCTGGAGATGGTATGATACGGCATGAATGCGGGCTTTTTGCCATACATTCCCATGATGACGCCGCAAGACTGGCCTATTTCGGTTTGTATGCCCAGCAGCACAGGGGGCAGGAAAGCGCCGGGATTGTCAGCGCCGATGGCGCGCATGTGTATGAGCACAGGGGCATGGGTCTTGTGCCGGACGTTTTCTCCGAAACGGATTTGCAGGCTCTTGAAGGGCGCGTTGCTTTGGGGCATGTGCGTTATTCCACCACGGGCGTGTCGGCGTTGCGCAATGCCCAGCCTCTTCTTGTTCACTTCAGGGGGCAGGCCATTGCTGTGGCCCACAACGGCAATTTAATCAACGTCCAGGCGCTGCGCGACGAATTGGAGCAGGAGGGCAGCATTTTCAACACCAGCAACGATACGGAAGTTTTTATTCACATGCTGGCGCGTTCCCTGCGAAAGCACGACTTGCCCGAAGCGGTGCGTGAGGTGTGCGCAAAAGTGCGCGGCGCGTATTGTCTTCTCGTTCTTGTTGATTCAACGCTTATAGCCGTGCGTGATCCTGTCGGGTTTCATCCTCTGTCTCTGGGGCGGCTGGACGGTTCCCCTGTGTTTGCTTCCGAAACGTGCGCGTTTGATCTTCTGGAGGCGGAGCATGTGCGGTCCTTGTTGCCGGGTGAAATGTATATTGTGGATGAGGCCGGCGAACGCAGTATGCGTTTGCGCGACGCGGAGCAGGTAAAAACCCGGCAGTGCATTTTTGAGCTTATATATTTTGCCCGGCCCGATTCATATGTTTTTAACGAGCAGGTGTACCACTGCCGCAAAGAGATGGGCTGTCAGCTTGCCAATGAGTCCACGCCGGATGTTGACTTTGTCATGCCCTTTCCGGATTCCGGCGTATACCCCGCTCTGGGCTTTGCCCATTGTTCGGATCTGCCGTACGAGCATGCCATGATACGCAATCACTACGTCGGCCGTACCTTTATTCAGCCAAGCCACAGCATGCGCAGCTTCGGTGTGCGGGTGAAAATCAATCCCGTGCGTCCCATGATTGAGGGCAAGCGCATTTGCATAATTGACGATTCCATTGTGCGCGGCACCACTGTGATGACCCGCGTGCAAAAATTGCGTGAACTTGGGGCGCGTGAAGTGCATATTCGCATCAGCAGTCCTCCGGTGAGGTTCCCTTGCTATTTCGGCATTGATTTTGCCTCACGCGGTGAATTGATCGCCGCGCGCTATACATTGCCTGAAATTATCAGGATACTGAATGTGGATTCTCTGCATTATCTGAGCATTGACGGCTTGTTGCGTTCAGTGATGCATTCGGACAGATACTGCCTGGCCTGTTTTAACGGCGACTATCCCCTGGCCGGCGCCGAGAGCGGCAAGCACCGTCTTGAAACATTCTGTGCGCGTATTGCAGACTGAAATTTGGGCTGGTTGTATGAGTATTCAGCGTATTAAAGGTTTTGCGGACTTGTTTCCGCCGGCAAGTTCGGCCTTCACCCGTATGGAGAGTTGCGCGCGCGCCGCCTTTGACCGTTATGGTTTTGTGGAACTGCGTACACCGCTGCTTGAGTATACGGAACTGTTTCAGCGTTCCCTTGGAGAGGAAACCGACATTGTTTCCAAGGAAATGTTTACTTTTGCGGACCGCAAGGGGCGCTCCCTGACTTTGCGTCCGGAAGCCACCGCGGGCGTTGTGCGCGCCTTTATTGAAGACGGGCGCGCCAACCGGGAGTCTGTGAGCCGTTTGTTCACCATTGGCCCCATGTTTCGTTACGAACGACCGCAAATGGGGCGCATGCGGCAGTTTCATCAGATCAACTGCGAGTGCCTTGGCCCGGACAGTCCTGTCGCCGACGCCGAGTTGATATCCATGCTCATGCGTTTTCTCTCCGATATTGGCGTCAGGGATTTGAGCCTCAAACTCAATTCCCTTGGTTGCGCCGAGTGCCGCCCCAGGTATCGCGAAATTCTTGCGGGCTACCTGCGGGCGGTGAACGCAGATGCCCTGTGCGATGACTGCGCGCGCCGTGTGGAAAAAAATCCCCTGCGCGTTCTGGACTGCAAGCGTGACGGATGCAGGGAACTCACCCGAAATGCCCCCAAAATCACAGACAGTCTGTGCACAGAGTGCGCCGAACATTTTGCGGCCGTGCGTGCCCTGCTTGGAGCGGATTCGATTTCCTTTGATTTGGATCACCGCCTTGTACGGGGGCTTGATTATTATTGCCGCACAACCTTTGAGGCAGTGAGCGGGGCGATTGGGGCGCAATCGGCCGTTGCCGGAGGCGGGCGTTACGACGGCCTTGTCCGGGATATGGGCGGGGCGGACGTGCCGGGTGTCGGCTTTGCCTGCGGCATGGAGCGCCTGGCCTTGCTGCTTTCCGAAAGCGGGACGCGTCGTCCGGATTTTTATCTTCTGGCGATGAATGATGATTTTTTGGAGATGGCTTTTCTTTTTGCCCGCACCTTGCGCGACTGCGGGCTGTCCGGGCTGCTTGATTCCGGCGCGGGCGGGTTTAAAAGCCGCATGCGCAGGGCGGGAAAATCCGGAGCGCGTTATTGCCTGATTATCGGCGCCGATGAGGCGGCCAAGGGCACGGTGTCAATCAAAACAATGGACAGCGGCGAGCAGGTTGTTATACCCCGGTCGCAGGTTGTCCGGTATTTACAGCCGGGAGACAGGCATGACTGAGCGGTTTGACGGGCAGTACGCCCCGGATTTGCAGCGGGAGCATCAGAAATTTATTGTGGATCTTGGCGGCTGGGCGCGCAGTCATTCCTGCGGGCAACTGACCCGGTCCGACGCGGGCGCTGATGTCTGCCTTATGGGCTGGGTGCAGTTCAGGCGTGATCACGGCGGTCTGATATTTATTGATCTGCGTGACTTCGGCGGGTTGACCCAGGTGGTTTTCAGCCCGGATATCGCGCCTGTCGCCCATGAGAACGCGCATATACTGCGCGCTGAATATGTGCTCGCGGTCAGGGGGAAGGTTCGCCCAAGACCTGAGGGCATGGTCAATCCCAATATGCCGACCGGTGAAATAGAAGTGGTCGTCCATGATTGGAAATTGTACAACACTTCCAAAACTCCGCCCTTCCCGATTGAGGAACGTTGCGAGGCAGGGGAGAATCTGCGCCTTGCCTGGCGGTATCTTGATCTGCGCCGTCCGCGCATGCAGGCCAATTTGCGTTTGCGCCACAGGGTGGTTCAGGCGGTGCGCTGCCATCTTGACGAGGGCGGGTTTGTCGAAGTTGAAACGCCGGTACTGACCAAATCCACCCCCGAAGGGGCGCGTGATTTTCTGGTGCCCAGCCGCTTGAATCCCGGCGAGTTTTACGCCCTGCCCCAGTCGCCGCAGTTGTTTAAGCAGTTGTTGATGGTGGCCGGGCTGGATCGCTATTTTCAGATTGTCCGCTGTTTTCGTGACGAAGACCTGCGTGCCGACCGTCAGCCCGAATTCACCCAGGTGGATATCGAAATGAGCTTTGTGGACGAGGCCCGTGTCATGACTATGGCCGAAGGGCTTATGGCCCGTATTTTCAAAGACGTTATGGGACGCGTCATCCCTCTGCCCTTTCCCCGGATGCGTTGGAATGAGGCAATGAGTCGCTACGGTGTGGACAAACCGGACACGCGTTTTGGCCTTGAACTTGTGGACTTGACTGAAGTAACGCGCAATTCCGGCTTCAAACTGTTTGCTCAGGCCCAGTTGGTCAAGGCCATGAAGGTTCCCGGCGGAGCCGTGTTGTCGCGCAAGGAAATTGACGATCTTCTGGAATTTGTCAAAAACTACGGAGCGCAGGGCCTTGCTTGGATAAAGTTCAAACCCGGCGAGTGGCAGTCGCCCATAGTGAAGTTTTTGTCCGATATAGAGCGCAAACACATTGCGGAAATGCTGGATGTGCGTGATGAGGACATTGTTTTTTTTCAGGCTGGCGATCCTTCAATGGTGAATGCCGCGCTCGGCAACCTGCGGGTGCATCTGGCGGCTCGCCTGAACCTGATACCCGAAAACACCTTCAACTTTCTCTGGGTGACCGATTTCCCGCTCTATGAGTATGATGAAACGGAAAAGCGTTATGTGGCCTGCCATCATCCCTTTACCTCGCCCGACAGCGAGTCGTTGGAAATGATGACTTCCGATCCGTCCAAAGCCAGAGCGCGCGCCTATGATATCGTGCTTAACGGCAACGAGATCGGCGGAGGCTCCATACGCATTCATTCCGCTGATGTGCAGCGGCGCATGTTTCAGGCTCTGGGCTTTTCGCCCGAATCCGCCGACAGCCGTTTCGGTTTTCTGTTGCGCGCGCTTGAACAGGGCGCGCCGCCGCATGGCGGCATTGCCCTTGGTCTGGACAGGATTGTCATGTTGCTGTCCGGCGCTTCCAGCATACGCGAGGTCATCGCTTTCCCAAAAACGCAAAAAGCAAGCTGCCTGCTTACTGACGCTCCTTCCGGGGTTTCTTCAGCGCAATTGCGCGAACTTGGCCTGCGCTTGCGCGAAACCGCAAGCGGCGCTTGACCACCCGGGAACCCTTCATGATTCTGGACATTCTGACCTATCCTGATCCGCGTTTAAAAACCGTCTCACATCCGGTGGCCGAAATCACCGACGAGGTGCGCGCGCTGGCCCAGGATATGTTTGACACCATGTACGCCTCGCGCGGTGTCGGGCTTGCGGCGCCCCAGGTAGGGCGTTTTTTGCGTATGCTTGTCATGCATCCTGTCAGCGTCGAAGGTGAGGCGGTGTATCCGCCAATGGTGCTGATTAATCCTGTTGTGACGCCTCTGGGTGAAGATGTTGTCAGTCCGCAGGAGGGTTGCCTTTCCGTTCCGCTCAATTACCGTTCCGATGTCATGCGCAAGTCGCGCGTCATGCTTTCCGCCCTTGACCTGGACGGCAACAGCATTGCTGAAGAATTTGTTGATTATCCGGCGATCGTGCTGCAACATGAGGCGGATCATCTTGACGGTGTGCTTTTTATAGATCAAATTAGCCGTCTGCGCCGGTCACTCTATGACGCCAAGGTGAAGAAATGGCAAACTCGCCGAAACTCCGAATAGTCTTTATGGGCACGCCGGACTTCGCGGCGATTATTTTGCGCGCTCTTGTTGCTTGGCCTTGTGCCGATGTCGTTGCGGCCTATTCGCAACCGGATCGCCCTGCGGGGCGGGGGTATAAGCTGCAAATACCCGCAGTCAAGCGTCTGGCCCTTGAATTTGGCCTGCCGGTTTTTCAGCCCTTGCGTTTGGACAATTCTGCGGATTTGCGGACGCTTGCGGACTTTGAGCCTGATGTACTTGCGGTGGCGGCCTACGGCATGATTCTGCCCGATACCGTTTTGTCTCTTCCCAGGCTTGAGCCGCTGAACGTCCACGCTTCCCTTCTGCCCTTGTACCGCGGCGCGGCCCCCATGCAACGCGCCATTATGGACAGTTGGCGTGGAGATGCCGTTACGGGCGTTTCCGTCATGCGTATTGTGCGGCGTCTTGATTCCGGGCCTGTGTTTGCCGCGTGCAAAGTGCCGGTGAGTGGGCACACCTTCGGTTCTCTGCATGATTTGCTGGCCGAGGAGGGCGCGCGTCTGCTCCTTCACGTACTGGATGACCTGCTGAAAGGCACTGCGTCTGCTTGCGATCAGGACGACGCCACCGCCACCTATGCGGCCAAAATTACCCGACAGGACAGGCATATTTTCTGGGATCGTCCGGCAGCCGCCGTACACGCGCACATCCGCGCCCTGACGCCAAGGCCGGGCGCGCGCGCTTCTTTTCTCTTTCATGCGCTTTCAGCGCCGCTTGCCTTTACGCTTTCTCCCGGCATTTCGGGAGAACTGCTTCAGGGGCAAAAACCCGGCTCTCTTTTTCTTGAGGGTGATACGCTCAAGGTTGCCTGCGCGGATCGCTGGTATACCGTGTCCCGTTTGCGCCCGGAAGGAGGCAGGGACATGCCGGTGCGTGATTTTGTGAACGGCTATTTGCGCAATGCGGCCTTGCCGGAATGCGGGGTTGCCGTCACTTCCGGCTAATGCGGATTTTTATGTTCTTGCTCAATAAACTGCCGTGTGACGCCCGTTCTGTCGCCTTGCACGCCCTGTTGCTGTGTGACGCTGGCCGGCACTCCCAGTCTGCCCTGGATCAGGCGTTTGGTCGCAGTGGGCTTGATTTGCGCGAACGCCGCCTCAGCGCCGAATTGTTTTACGGCACATTGCGCACTGAATTGCGCTGCGGTTTTTTGCTTGGTTGCGTTTTGCCCAAAATTTCGCGTCTGCCAAGGCCCATGGCCCATATTCTCAATTTGGCCGTCTATTCCCTGCTGTTTGTCCGGAGTCTTCCTGCGTACGCTGTTGTGCATTGCGCTGTCATGCAGACGCGATTGCTTTACGGCGCTGTCCTTGCCCGTGTGGCCAACGGCGCGTTGCGTTCGCTGCAGCGCATGGCGGACGAGACTGTAGATCAGGAATTTTATCTGCGTTCCATAAAAGGAGAAATTATCGGGCATGAGGCCAAATGGCGCGCCCTTGCCCTGTATTACAGTCTCCCTTTCTGGATCGTTGACCTCTGGCGCGCCGCCTATGGCGAGGAAAACGCGCTTGGTCTGATGCGGCGTTCTTTTAAGAGGCCGCGAGTCGGGCTTCGCGTCAATCTTTTGCATCCACAAGGGCGCGATTTGTTTGCCGCCTTGCGCAATGCCGCACCGCAAGATCAGGTTTGCCCTGTGAGCGCTTGCGGCCTTGCGTATGCCTCCGGCGCGCTTCCCTTTGAGGCTTTGGGCAGCGCAATTTCGCGTTGGGTTGAACGTGGGGCTGTGTCCTTTCAGGCCGCCGGGTCTCTGGAGGTTTTGGAGCGTCTGGGCCTTGCCGACTGGAACAGGCCTGTCTGGGATTGTTGCGCCGGGTATGGAGGAAAGAGTCTGGCTTTGCTGGAACAAGGCGTTGCCGTTGCTTTTTGTTCGGACAATTCCCATTCCCGTTTACGTCATTTGTCCGGGCAATGCGGCAGATTGCGTTTGCCGCGGCCCGTAATCTGTCTAGCGGACAGTGTCCGTCCGCCTCTTTCCTCCTGGGCAGGGCATATTTTGCTGGATGCGCCCTGCAGCGGCCTTGGCGTGTTGAGCCGTCGTCCGGATATCAGGGCGCGCCGCGCCGTTGCCGACATGCCGGCTTTTGCCGCCGTCCAGGACAAGTTATTGCGTAAACTTTCAGAAGTGCTGGCCTGCGGCGGTGATTTGGCCTACATCACCTGTACCTTGAATACTGCGGAAAATGAGCTTGCCGTTGAGCGTCTTTTGCATGCGGTGCCGGCAATGCGCCTTGTCAGGCAGTGGCAGACCCCGCACGATCACCCCTGGATGGAAGGCATGTTCGGCGCGTTGCTGCGCAAGGGTTGAGGGTATGCGGCAGTTCGAAGCTTGGTTACGCTGTCCGCAAGGCAGTGATGGTCCTTTATGTACGCAGCAGTTCAAGTATAGCGTTGAATTGAGCGCTGCTTGAATAGGCCAGACTTATCCGTCCCGAGTTTTCGTCGCCTGTGATTGACACGTTGCAGGCGAGAGACTGACTCAGATCGTCCTGAAGTTTTTTCAGTTCCGGCGTTTTTTTTCTTTTGGCGCGCGGTGTGGCGACCGGCTGAACGTCCGTGTGCTCATCCCAGGGGAAGCGGCGCGTGTTTTTCCATGCGGCGGCGGCTTCCTCTGTCTGGCGAACGGTCAATTGCCTTTTTTTGATACGCACACGCAGAAGGTCGGCGGCTTCAGGATCGTCAATGCCCAGCAGGCACCGCGCGTGGCCCGCGCTGATATCGCCATTGCGCAAGTCCTGCTGTGCCGCCGGTTCAAGTTGCAGCAGACGCAGGGCGTTTGCAACGGCAGGGCGGCTTTTGCCCAGGCGCGCCGCCAGTTCCTCCTGGGTCAGTTCAAGGGCCGTGCGCAAATCGTGCAGGGCCTGAGCCTCTTCCATCGGGTTCAGGTCTTCCCGCTGTAAATTTTCAATCAGGGCGGCGGCCATCACTTCGTTGTCGCTCAATTCCCTTATAAGTACCGGCACCTGCTCAAGACCTGCCATTTTAGCCGCGCGCCAGCGGCGCTCACCGGCGACAATCTCCCATAAACTGCCGTCTTTTTGCGGGCGCACCAGCAAGGGCTGTATGATGCCCTGAACCTTTATGGAATCCGCCAGTTCCTGAAGGGACTCTGAATCAAAATACCGTCTTGGCTGGTTCGGGTTGGGGATCAGCGAAGCGAGCGGCAACGTTGCCGTGTCATTTTTTGTTTCGGCGTCAGGGGTGCTGCCGCTGAACAGCGAATCCAGGCCGCGTTTCAATACTTTATTGGTGCTACTCATGCTCATCTCCATGTGCCGGACTGAAAATCACCCATTTGTCCTGCTTTTAACCGGCATTTAGCTGGACGCGAACTTTTGATTGTGAAATTATAGCTTGGTGTATATGCTGGCAAATTTTCAATCCATTCTTTTAGAGGTTTCAGGCCGTAAAGGAAATTTTGATGAAAACAGCTCAGAGTCTCTGTTATGTATGCGATGATAAGGGCCGCACCATGGCCGTGCAGGTTCCCCTGGATATCTGGCGGCAGATTGAGCCTTTGGCCCGGTCTGTACTTTGCGGCAAGCCTGCTGTCGCTGAAACGCCCGAGCCGATCCAGGCTTTTGACGAATTTCTTCAGCACTGGGATTTTCGCTATCCGTATTCTCCGGCCGTTGTTTGCCCCGTTTGTAACGCGTCCACGCAGGATTGGCGCATGGGGGATGTCCGTCCCTTTCGCCTTGTGAACGCCAACTTTGGCGGGTTGCTTGTCTTTCGCTGCAAGCAGTGCGACACCACTATACGGCAAAAGCATTTTCGCGATCATGTCGCCCTGGAGCACAGTGTTCATGGTTGACCGGCATCCTCTATAACTTTGGCCTTTGCTTCTCTGGGCGCGCCCCGGAGAAGAACTTCCTTGGCAAGGCCGAGGTAGGCTTCCGACCCCTTGGATTTTATGTCGTAGTGGATTATTGACTTGCCGTGGCTGGGGGCCTCCGACAATCTGACATTGCGCGGGATAACTGTTTCAAACAGATGTTCCGGGAAGCAGCGATGGACTTCACTTTTAACTTCATGAGACAGCCGATTGCGGATGTCGTACATGGTCAGCACAACACCGAGCAATCTGAGGCGCGTATTCAACCTTTTTTTGATTTGCTCATAGGTTTGCAACAACTTGACAATACCTTCAAGCGCAAAAAATTCACATTGTAACGGGATCAACAATTCGCCGGATGCGCATAGGGCGTTGAGGGTAAGCAAGCCCAGGGAAGGCGGGCAGTCAAGAATGATGTATTCATAGTCCCCGGCTACCCGCTTCAGGCATTCATCCAAAAAATACTCGCGCGCCATTTGGTCCACAAGCTCCAGTTCGGCACCCACAAGTTCTGTAGAGGCGGGCAGCACGTCCAGGAATGAGGCGCGGCTTTTGGTTATGGCGTCACGAATATTGTCCGGCGTATACAGTATGCTGTATATGTCGTGCTGTATCTCGTCCCGTAAGAGGCCAATGCCGCTTGTGCTGTTCGCCTGCGGGTCGCAGTCCACGAGCAGCACTTTTTTTTCCATTACCGCCAGGGCCGCTGACAGGTTTATGGCTGTTGTCGTTTTGCCGACGCCGCCTTTTTGGTTGGCGATGGAGATGATGCGTGCCATATTCCCTCCGCATGGCTTTGCCCCGGCAGCCTTGTCAATGCGCTTTGTGTTTCACATGAAACAGCAAAAAAAGTTTCATGTGAAACAGGGATAAAAGTCGGGCTGTAAAAACAGGGCACTTAAAAATATAGAACAGTCCGGGCATCGTCAAGATTAAAAGCGCGCGTTTTTTTATGGACAGGTTGCGTGAGTGAAGATATACATAAAAAAGGATACTCAATGTCAGATTATCAAGTGCGCAGAAAAGATCGTGAGCTTGGGCCAGCCGAAACGTGGGCCGTGCTGGAGCAGGGGGAATTCGGGACGCTGGCGACTGTTGATGCGACAGGATCTCCTTACGCCGTGCCCGTATCCTACGTTGTCATGGATGGTCAAATCTGTTTTCATTGCGCGCTTGTCGGACACAAGACGGATAACTTGGCGGTTGATGCTCGCGTGGTATTTGTCGTTGTGGGACAGGCATCGGCCGCCAAAAATGATTTTGCCGTAAATTACAGCAGCGCCATAGTATTTGGTCGTGCGCATCTTGTTGAAAACAGTGAGCAAAAGTATGCCGTCCTTTATGCGTTAGCTGAAAAATATCAGCCCGCTTTGCTAAAAGCAGCGCCGGAATACATCAGGCGGCACTTTGCCGCCACAGCCGTGTACGTCATACAACCGGGCAAAATTACAGGAAAAGCAAGAAAAGACAAATGATTGCGGAATGTTTTGCCTGAACAGCAGCGCAAATCCATTTTTTTGAAAAAAATGAAATCCGGTCAGGTAATCGCGGCGTGGACAGGCGGCGGAAGTGAGCGTATGCTGCAACGTATAGGGAGTTTTAACTATGTGCAGAGTGAACAGGTTGTTGTGCGCCGTTGCGGCGGTTATTGCGCTGGCTGCTTGCGGTTTTTGGGGATTGCCCGGGCAAGCACGGGCGGCGGAGCAGATCACAGAAGATAATCTTGTGAAAATGCTGGAAAAAGTGCTGAGAGATCACCCCGAACTTGTGATGGATGTCATGCGGCGCAACAGCGAAGCTGTGCTGGACATAGCCCAGCAGGGTTCCAATATGCGCCGCAAGCGCAATCTGGAAGCGCAATGGCGTGGAGACATCAAGGAGCCGAAAAAAGTGCATCTTGAGGGAAGACCCCTGATGGGGCGCGCGGACGCAGTTGTGCGCATTGTGGCTTTTTCCGATTTTACCTGCCACTACTGCCAGCAGGCCTCGGAAACAGTGAATATCCTGATGAGGGAATACGGAAAGGACGTGAGTTTCGTTTTTAAAAATTACTCGCTGGAGGACAAGGGCGTCAGCGCGCAGGCCGCGGCCTATTTTTTGGCCATAGCGCAACAGAATGAGACATTCGCCTGGAGCTTTTACAAAAAGCTGTTCGCGGAGCGCGACCGCCTGATGGCTGAAGGGGAGGACTACCTGAAAAAAACGGCGCAGTCGTTGGATGTTGACATGAAACGCCTGCAACGCGATGTCCGCAGCAAAAAAATATCCGACATGCTGGCTGAAGACCAGCAGGACGCCCAGAAACTCGGGGTGGAGGGCACGCCGTACTTCCTGGTGAACGACCTGGTGATTCGCGGCGCGCTGCCTCTGGATCTGTTCAGGGCCGGAGTTGAGACGGCCTTGCGGCAGACCAGATAATTGAGAGTTGGAATAAAACCGGCTTAAACAGCCTGAGCCGTATCCGCCTTGTCCACAGCAACGGAGCGCGTCTGGATAACCCGCGTCATCCAGCGGCGCAACTGGTCCAGATCCGCCTGTTGGGTTTTTTCTGAAGCGTGCAGCAAAAGGCGCAGCGTGTCCAGATCCTGACGCAAAGAGTCGGCGCTTTCGGCGGCGGGCGCGGAGAAACGCTCCGCAACAAGCCGGATTACCTGCGAAATGCTTTCCAGAGCCATGGTCTGCCGTTCCAGCAGATGCAAGGCCGAAGCCGGCAAAAAGGCCGGAGCGCTCTGCTCGGGCGACATCCGGGCGGCCGGATGTCGGGCTGCTTCGGAAATAGCAAGGGCATTGCGAGGGAAACGCGCTTGCAGGGCGTCTTCCACCGCAATGGCGGTACGGGATTTTTGCATCTGTTCCAGCACCGCGCTTATCACTTCCAGCGTTTCCGGGCGATAACGGCGTCTGCGGCCTTCGCCTACACCGGGAATAAACGCGGCAAAGCGCTTGCAATAATAGCGCGTGGTGGACTCCGGCAGGGAAAAATGGCGGGATATGTCCGCAATGCTCAAAAGGCGTTCGCCTATGGGGGATTCGTGTGTCATGGCGCCTCCGGTTGTATATGCGGCAAAAACACGCTGTGCCAAGAATTTTTCTAGACTTACTCCAAAAAAAAAAGCATGGCAAGCAACGTAATTGCGAAAATGCGTTTTTTTTGAAAAAACGCAAGACGCAAGCGCAAAGGATGGGGGAATCAGCGCACAACGCGGCGTACTGCGACAAGCTTGCTGCGCCAGTACGGTACGGTTATGCTTTCCATGCGCACGCGCTCACCGCTGCGCGGGCTGTGAATAAAGGCGTTTCCGCCGGCGTAGAGGCCGGTGTGCAGGCCGCGCGGGCTTTGGCTGGTGCGAAAAACAACAATGTCGCCGGGGCGTTCCCGCCCCTGGGGCACCGCCTGCCCGGACTTTGCCTGATCAACCGTGAGGCGGGGCACCTGAAGTCCGTGCTGTTTATACGCCCACCAGATAAGGCCCGAGCAGTCAAAGCCCTTGCCTGGAGAAGCGCCGCCCGGCCGGTATTTTGCGCCAACCTGGCTGTAAGCGGTTTTAACAACTTTTTGCGCGGCTATCGGTGTCTGTTTGTCGGTTGCGGGTTTCATAAGCCCGCAACCGGACAAAAAAGCGCAAAAAAACAGGAGCAAAAAGCAAATCCGCAAAGCAGGGATTGCGTCACTTTGCCGCAAGAAAGCCACTTTATGGCCGTTTGCGGGTAAAGGTTCGCTTGCGCTCAGCTTGCGTTTTGCAATCAGCGCAATCCAGATGCTTTGATACATGGCGATTTGCTCCTTGTTCCACATTTCAGGTTTAAGGCCATACGTCCCGCCGGGAGCGCAATGCGCGGGGGTGATGTACCTGCGCCGTCCACGCCTTTGAATTACTTATCGGCAAAACAGGTAAAATGATAAGCATAAAAAATGCCTCACTGGAACGGAGGCCACGTCAAAAAGAATTTGAATTTTATCCATCAGGCAAAAAAATTTCAAACACGCGAATTGTGTCTTGAAGCATGCGTTAAAATAGGCTAAAGCTAAAGGGTAAAAAAAGCCTCAAGAGGCAGTATCGGCATTTATGAACAATACTTCTGTTACCGTTAAAGGGTATGTTGTGATCGTGCCGCGCGCGATGGACGAGCGACAGGCGCGGGTGGCCATTGTGCAGGACGATGTCGAGTATCGCGTTGTCCCGCGCGGGGCAGGCATTGATCTGGACGACGAAATCAGCACGTTGGTGGAAGCGACCGGCCTGCTGGAAGAGTCCGACGGGCTAAACTACATCATGGTGCGGGTGTTCAGAGCGCTGGAAGACGATTCCTGGCTGGAAGAATAGAGCGGCTTGACTTTGAAAAAGTCTAGGCGCTCTCGTTGCTCGCCAGAGCAACGCGCCGCGATGCGGTGTGGATTTTTTGGAAAAACCGCGTTTTTTCCAAAAATGATTCTGAATGAAATTGGATAATTTCATTCAGAAAAGGCTCTGGACAAGTTCCTATTTCGCGAGCCAGGGGCAGAACCGCAAGGCCTGCGGCGCCCAGGACGGCGTTGCCCCAATTTTGGAATGCAGGGTAAGCGGCGCTTCCAGACGCACATCGTGGGCGGCTCCATAGCGGGCTTCAACCAGCACGCGCAGCGCGGGCGCGGCCCTGTACGCGCGTACAGGCACAACACGCCGAAGGCCGAAAGCTGCCTCGCCAAGGGCCGCGCAGAGTCTGGGCAACGCGTTCGCCGCAAAAATGCAAAAAAAATATCCGTGATGCCGCAAAAGGGTGGCGGCGGCCTTGCAAAACACAGGCAGAGCCGCGGTGTCGCGCAGGGCGCTTTCTCGCCGGGGCAACGGAGAGGACCGACCCTGTCCGGAAAGACCGTAAGGCGGGTTTGCCATGACCATGTCGAACCTTGCGGGAAAACGATCCAGATGCGGGGCAACGTCCGCAAGATCGCAATGCAGGAAGCTCACGCGATCCTCAAGCCCCAGCAGCGACGCATTGTCCTGCGCGGCCGCGCAGAGGATCTCGTCGCGTTCCAGTCCGCAACACTTGCCCTCATGCCTGAGCAGGGCAAGCCCAAGCAGGGCGGCGCCGCAACCGCAACCAAGTTCCGCAACAGAAAAGGCCTTTGTCCCGCAACTGGCTGTAAAGGCCGCAAGAAGCAGGGCGTCCATGCCGAAGTGCATGCCGCCCGCCGGTTGTTTCAGCCCTCTGGGGAAGCGTTCTCTGGCGGCGGTGATCTGGTTCACAGCAACGCGCCCTCCCAGTTGAACAGGCCGGGGCGCGGCGACTGCGGCAGTCCCGCCGGCGAAAATTCCTGCATGTCGGCAAAAAAGGAGTAGCCTGCCGCAACAAGCTCCTGCCGCTTTTCAGTGAGATCAAGGGGCCAGCCCGGATAAAGCCAGAGGTTTTCACCATAACGCCTTGCCCAGAACACTTCCCCCTTGGGCCCGGCAAAGGGCGCGTCGGTCTTGACGCCCGGCGCTTCAAAACGGCTGATGCCCACAGGCCAGTAGCCGCTGATGACCACGCCCAGAGGCAGGGGGCTATGCCTTGGCAGGGCGGTCATGTCTTCACGGTTCAACTCGGGGCTGACAAAGGCGTCGGTAAAGCCCATGCGTTCAAGGATGCCAAGGGCAAACACGTTGGAAACATTGCAAAAAGGCCCGGCCGTAAGGCGCATGTTTTCGGGCAGCGGAGGAAAAAACCCGCGCTGCCAGGGCGCGTTACAGACAAAGTGTCCGGCCCCGTCGCGGATCAGGCGGCTGAGGAGGCGGCGCAAACGCTCTTCCTCTCCGGGCCAGACAACGGGCGGCAGCCACAGACAAAGGCGCGGCAACAGGGTGCGCGAAAGGGAGGTGACGCGCGGCGAAAGCCAGAGCGCGAGTTGCGTGTTCCGTCCGGGGCGGGTTTCCCGGCCCCTGGGGATGGCGGAGGTGAGCAGCATGTCCGGAGGGCCTGACCGCAATTTTGCCACTGACGCTCTTTTCCCGGGCGGGACAGGCGCGCCGTCCACAGCTCGGCTCGGGCGCGCGGGCAGGGCCGCGAGTTTGCCCTGCCACTGGGCGAGCAGGCGCAGCAACTCGGGTTCACGCCGGTCAATGAGGAACACCGGCGCGCCGTGGGGCGGCGTTTTGTGCCTGGGCAGACGCAAAAGAAGAGAGCCTCCTTTGGGCACGCGGCGCGTCACGGGAAAGGTGTCGTGCCAGGGCTCGTCTTCCGCGCCAAGGCGCAGATAATCCCGGGCCAGAAGATCCAGGCGCGGTTTGAGAAAAATTCCGCCGTCCTGGCTTGAGACTTTGCCGGCAATCATCCCGGAGCTAGTCTGTCCGTCGGGCAGGGTGGGGGAGGCCGATCTTTGCGGAAGAAAGCGTGCTCTTGTTCCGTCGCGCCCAAGGGCCGCTTCCAGAAGTTCGACAGCCATTTTGCGCGCGGCGGGGTCGGTGGATCTGTCGCGCAGAATGCGATAAGCAGTGACCACATGGTAGATATAGTGCGGTCCTTTTTTGCGGCCTTCAATTTTCCACGAAACCAGATGGGGAATGTCCAGCAGGGTTTTTGCCAGCACATCCAGCGACAGGTCAAGACAGGAAAAAAAGCGGCTCTCTTGTTTTTTCGCCTGGCGTTTCGTCCTGGCCGCGGATTTTGCGGTATTGCGCTCCGCCGGATGGTACATGCGGCGGCAGGGTTGGACGCAACGGCCGCGCAGGCCGCTTTTTCCGCCCATATAGCTTGACCAGTAACAACGCCCGGAAACGCAAAAACACAATGCGCCGTGCACGAAACATTCAAGCCCCAGATCGGGCGGGCAGGCCGCGGAAAGAAGGCGGACTTCATCAATGGAAAGCTCGCGCGGCAGAATGACCCTCTGCGCGCCGAGTTGCCGCGCCTGTTCAAGCGCTTCGGGGTGGGTAAGGTTCGCCAGGGTGGAGAGAAACAGCCCCCCCTCAAACCCGGCCTGCCGCGCCAGATCAAGCATACCCACATCCTGTATGATCAGCCCGTCCGGAGCGACCTGCCGCGCCAGACGGACGGCCAGTCGCCAGGCGGCGGAAGTTTCGTCCGGTTTTATAAGGGTGTTCATGGCCACGTATACGCGCCTGTTATGCGCGTGGGCCAGATCCGTCAGGCGGGAAAGTTCCGTCAGGCTGAAATTTTCCGCCAGCATCCGGGCGGAAAAATGTTTCAGCCCCAGATAGACGGCGTCCGCCCCCGCGGCCAGAGCCGCCAGAAAGGAGGCGGCGTCTCCCGCCGGGGCGAGAATTTCAGGCTTTTGCGCTGCGCTCATAACCCGTAATACTCCTTGTGCCAGGCGATGAAGCGGGCGATGCCCTCGGACAGCGGGGTGGCGGGCGCAAAGCCCGTTACCTCGGCCAGATCGCTGATGTCGGCCCAGGTCGCTTCCACGTCGCCCGGCTGCATGGGCAGCAGATCCCTGCGCGCCTTGCGGCCCAGGGCGTTTTCCAGCTCGCTGATGAAGTCGTTCAACTCCACCGACCGGTTGTTGCCGATGTTGTAGATGCGCCAGGGGGCCGAACTGCCGGACGGATCGGGATTCGCCGGATCAAAGGCCGGATCCGGCGCCGGGATTACGGGCAGAAGACGGGTCACGCCTTCCACGATGTCGTCAATATAGGTGAAGTCCCTGCGCATGCGCCCGTTGTTGAACACCTTGATCGCTTCCCCACGGGCGATGGCCGTGGCAAAGATATGCGGGGCCATGTCCGGCCGGCCCCAGGGGCCGTAAACGGTGAAAAAGCGCAGCCCGGTGCAGGGCAGCCGGTAAAGGTGGCTGTAGGCGTGGGCCATGAGCTCGTTGCTTTTTTTGGTGGCGGCGTAAAGGCTGGCGGGGTGGTCGGTGTTGTGCCGGGTGGCGAAGGGTTGGGACGTGTTCAGCCCGTAGACGGAACTGGACGAGGCAAATACCAGATGCTGTACTTCGCTCTTGCGGCAGCATTCCAGCAAGTTGCCGAAGCCGGCAAGATTTGAAGATATATAGGCGGCGGGGTTGACGAGGCTGTAGCGCACGCCTGCCTGGGCGGCCATGTTGACCACATGGGTGAAGCGTTCACTGGAAAACAGCGCGTTCAGGCAGCCGGCGTCGGCCAGATCCCCCTTGACAAAGCGAAAGCGCGCGTCCCCTTGCCCGGATATCCGGGCAAGGCGGTCTTTTTTCAGCCGCGTGTCGTAGTAGTCATTGCAGTTGTCCAGGCCTGTCACTTCGTGCCCGCCGGCAAGAAGCCGCAAAGCAAGTTGACAGCCAATAAAGCCGGCTGCGCCGGTAACAAGAACACGCATGATTGCCTCCGTCACCATTTGTCTGGCAGGGTACGTCATACGGCCGGCGGGAGCAAGAACACCTTTCGATTTATACGCATATTTTGGGCAAATGCCTTGCGTAACCGCCCGCTGTCATATATATTACAGCACGCTAATAATTTGATGTCCCGAATACGGGCTATTGCCCAGGAGGTTTGGCTATGAATGACGAGAGTACCGGCGTTGTTGTAGATGACGGCAGGTCAAAACTGTCCGATCTGTGGAAAAAAGAGGATTACTGGGCCATCTGGCTCGGCTTTCTTGTGTTGATAATCGGCTATGTCCTGTTTGTCGCGCAGATGCAGCCCAAGTTCGCAGAAACAGTGGACAAAGCCAACCAGACCATGATGGCGTCCGCGGAAAAAGCTCCTTTCAAGACCATTGAATGGCACGCTGCCCAGGATTCCAAAAAGAAGCTCAGGGCAAGAGACAATGCCGAAGGCAAGACTATTGCCGCGTATACAAAGACGCCCGGCGGATGGAAAGACAACCCTCTGGATTCGTTCTATATTGACAAGGAAACGATGGATGCCGCCAACGCCAAGGCAAAGCCCGCCGCTGACAGCGCAAAGGCGGCCGAGGCCGCCGCGCTTGAGAGCGCGAAAGTTGCGCAGAAAGCGGCGGAGGACGCCGGGTATAAGGACGCCTCGCTCAACAGCCAGGCTGAAGCGAAAATAGGCGACTGGCGCAAAGCCCAGTCTTCCGCCTCCAGGGCCAATACAAGGGCTACGGCCAAACCCATGAACCTGTTCCCCTCTCTCGGGGCGTTCATGGTTGTTCTTATTATCTTTTTTGGTGTCGGCATTGTTTTTATGGGCCACAATGTCGCGCAGTTTGCCCTGGCCTTTATCGGGGTGTTCATTTTTGCCAATCTGGCCTTCATGATGGGGGCGCAGGCCACAATGCGAACGTACGGCATCAATGCCGAGGCCTGGGCCATCATTCTGGGCATGATTGTCGCCAACACCGTGGGCACGCCCAAATTTATAAAACCGGCCATTCAGACGGAATACTACATCAAAACCGGCCTTGTACTGCTGGGCGCGGAAGTGCTGTTTGACAAAATCATCGCCATCGGTATCCCCGGCGTGTTCGTGGCCTGGGTGGTGACGCCCATCGTGCTTGTCAGCACATTCATTTTTGGCCAGAAAGTGCTGAAAATGCCGTCCAAAACTCTGAACATCACCATTTCCGCCGACATGAGCGTGTGCGGCACTTCGGCGGCCATAGCCACGGCCGCGGCCTGCCGGGCCAAGAAAGAGGAACTGGCTCTTTCCATAGGGCTTTCCCTGGCGTTCACGGCCGTCATGATGATTGCCATGCCCGCCTTTATCAAGGCTGTGGGCATACCCGACATACTTGGCGGCGCGTGGATCGGCGGCACTGTGGACTCCACCGGCGCCGTGGCCGCGGCGGGCGCCGCCCTTGGCGAAAAAGCCATGTACGTGGCCGCCACCATCAAGATGATCCAGAACGTGCTCATCGGCGTTACCGCCTTTTTTGTCGCCCTGTACTGGACGACAAAGGTGGAGCCGGCCGAAAACGGCCTGCCCGGCCGCAAAGTGGGGATGAGCGAGATATGGAACCGTTTCCCCAAGTTTGTGATAGGCTTTCTCATCGCTTCCATCCTTGCCTCAATGATAAGCGGCAACCTCGGGTCCGACCTTTCCGGCGCGCTGGTGAATGAAGGCCTTGTGCGCGGCATAGCCGGCCCGATGCGCACCTGGTGCTTTGTGCTGGCCTTTACCTCCATCGGTCTGGGCACCAATTTCCGCGAGCTGGCCCATTACTTCAAGGGCGGCAAACCTGTTATCCTGTATGTGTGCGGGCAGAGTTTCAATCTGGTGCTGACGCTGACCATGGCCTATATCATGTTTTATCTTGTGTTTCCTGAAATAACCGCGAAAATCTGAACAAACAGGGGCGCCGCGATACTGTCGCGGCGTCCCCGACGACAAAACAAAGAATGCGCGACGCTCCTTCAGCCCTCACACGAATGGTTCGCCTCGGCCTTGCCCTGGCGGTTCTGCTGGTTGTTGTGTATGTGCTTGCGCCCCTGCCCTTGCAGCATTTCGGCCCCATGCGCGTCTATGATCAGGTGGTGCAGGAAACCGGCATCACCCCAGGCGTGCTGTTCTACAGTGAAGTTCCCCAGACAAGGGACGCGGAAATGAACAACCGTGACAGCATCCGCTATCTTGTCGGCAAGCATTGATCGCGCCGCCGGGCGGCACGTTCATGTATCAAATTTACTTTTCTGCGTGGATATACTGACGCAATGCGCTTCGGTTGTAGAAGTCGATCCGTTCGCCGATGCCCGCGCATTCTGATCTGCGTCGGCATCACCCAAATGGAGAAAGAAGCTCCGTCGCCTTTGTCAATTCCCCCGCATCCATTTTCAGCGCCATCCCGCCGCAACGGCTGAGTTCCGGATCATGGGTGGCCACCAGAAAGGCCACGCCCTGCGCGTTCAGGCGGGAGAACAGTTCCAGTATTTCATGCGCGGTGTCGATATCAAGGTCACTGGTCGGTTCATCGGCTATGACAATCGCCGGCGCGTTGATCAACGCCCTTGCCAGCGCTATCCGCCGCAATTCCCCACCAGAAAGTTCCGCCGGATAACTGTTTTCCAGATGGGAAACGCCCAAATCGGCAAAAAGCCCACGTGCTCTTTGCAGGCTGTCGCCGGAGCGGCGCTGCAGGTGAAAGGGCAGGCGTACGTTGTCCAGGGCCGTCAAATTGCCCAGAAGACTTCGGCCCTGCTGGATGTAGCCGATTTTTTCATTGCGGAAGTCGCTGCGCTTTTTGTCATCCATGGAAAACAGATTTATCCCGTCCACCAGGATTTCGCCGGAATCCGGGCAGAGCAGGCCGCTCACCATGTTCAGCAGGGTTGTTTTTCCGCTGCCGGAACGTCCGACCATACTGACGAGCGCGCCGTCGTCCAGAGAAAAACTTGCGTTGCGCACGGCATCAAACCAGGAGTCGCCGCGCTGATAGCGTTTGGTCAGATGATTGATCCGCAGGCGCATTACTCTCCCTCCCGCAAGGTGTTGTACACGTCAAAGCGGGTGACGGACCAAACCGTGTTGAGGCAGGCCAGCGGCCCGCTCACTCCGGCAATTGCCAGAACCGACAGCGCGTGACCGGCAGCCATGAGGCCGGAAACGCCAAGATAGGGCAATTTGAGGCTGGTGAAAATCAGCGCGCTGAACGGGAAAACAACGCATGAGGCAGCCAGTATGCCAGCCAGCGCCCCCCCGGCGCAAATAAAAAACGCCTCCCACTGGAGCAGCCTTGCCAGCCAGGAGCGTTGCGCTCCAAGCAGCCGATAGACGCTCAACTCGTGTTTCCTCTCGCTTACGGTGACCGAGAAAATCAGACTGATGACAAGAAACGCCAGCGCCCAAACTCCGGCCGCAATCCAGTAAACGGCTGCGGACAAGGTGTGCAGGCGGCGCGCAGTTTCGCTCACAATGGTTTCCGCGACTATCAGATCCAGGTTGTACTCAATGGCGTAGGCCCGCATGACGGCGTTGCCCACGTCCCTGGGCGACAAGGCAGGGTCAATCTTGACCGCTACCGAAGAAATATACTGTTCCGGGCTGTCAATCTGCCGCACAATATCCGGGTTGTCCCTCATCAAGGCATACAGGGCGGAAAGGGGCATAAAGATTGATGTGTCCAGTCCCAGGCCGGTGGCGTCCATCTTGGCGGCCACACGGTATGTGGTTTCGAAAAAGAAAATTTCTTCTCCTGCCCCGGCACGGATTTTGGAGCCTGCCACGACCTCGCCGTCACGTAATTGCGTGATTTTGTTTTGTATCCAGGGGCGGATCAAAAAGTCGCTGTCCGGGTCAAAGCCGATGATCTGCACCCGCTCCGCGCAGCATGAGGCGCTGAGAGAAGCCAGAAAAAATTGCGGCGTCGCCGCTGTGACGCCCGGAAATTCCCGAATCCTGCTCAGGGCTTCTTTTCGCATGTAGTAGGTGCCTGGTTCGCCGCGCAGAAGGGCGGCTTTGGCAATTTGTTCATGTCCATAAGGAACAATCAGCACATCCGCGCCCAGACGGTCGGACAGGCTTTCCAGACCCTTGCCCAGTTGACTGTTGAGAATGGAACCGCCGAAAAGAATTGCGGAAAAGATGCCCACCAATGCGGCCAGCCCGAGATTTCGATACGGTTTACGCCGCACATTCTGCAAAGCCAGCCAGTGCAGCGTAAATTTTTTGTCAGCCATTGCCGCCCGCCTTACGGCGTTTATTGAGGAAAAGGACGTTCAGGAGAGAAAAAAGGAAGAAAAGCCCGCTCAGGATCAGAAGGGCCGGGAGTGTTCCGGCACGACAGGGCATGGTTTCACCCGGACACACGCCAATGAGCACGGCAGGTATCGCCGCCCCCAAAACGGAAGATGCCGCAAACATGAGCGTAATGCCCAGGCGTTGTTCAATGGAATTGGACAAGGCCGGCAGCAAGCCTCCGAATATGATCAGCATTCCGAGTCCCAATTCGGCCCTCGCTGTCCAGAAGCAGGCCATGTGGCTTTGTGTGGAATGCCCCATAGGAGACGCGATTGCGGCATGTCCACCCATCGCCGTTTCCGCATACTCGCATACCGGCAAAAGGGTGTGCGGCACGGCGATGTAGAGAATGCCCATGCCAAGGCAAAGAAAAGCGGATATATACTTGTTGCGCATGCGCGTCTCCAGAAAATGAACGGGGATGTATACGATACGAATTTTAAAAATGAATGTCAATGTCAATTAGCAAAAAGCCTTATCGCCTTAAATTGTCCTGACAATCTCCACACCTATAATTCCCCGCGCCAGGGGCGCAAGCGCAGCAGCCAGCGCGGAACATTCCTTTTGTACTCCCGGTAGGCCTCGCCATAGCGTTTTCTTTACGGAAAATCACAGTTTGGAGAGCAGCGTCTTGCGGTTTATGCCAAGCCGCCGCGCTGCCTCACTCTTGTTGCCTCCCGCGTCTTCCAGGGCATCCAGCACCGCAAGGCGCTCAATTTCTTCCAGGGTCATGTTGCCGAAGGATCTTCGCGGCGCAAGGCCGTCCTCATTTTCCACAATGCCCGGCGGAAGCTCCCGCTCGCTGACATATTCGCCCATCAGCAAAACAACGGCCCGCTCCACGGCGTTTTCCAGTTCCCGCACATTGCCCGGCCAAAGGTATTTCAGCAGTCTGTCCATCGCGCCGGGGGCGAATCCCTTGACGGTTTTGTCATTTTTGTCCGCGTACAGCTTCAAAAAGTACATCGCCAGCAAGGGGATGTCCTCCACCCGATCCCGCAAGGGCGGGACATTCACGTTGACCACGTTGAGCCTGTAATACAAATCCTGCCGGAATTTTCCGGCCTTGACTTCCTCTTTGAGATCCCGGTTGGTTGCCGCCAGGATGCGCACGTCCACCCTGACGGTCTGGTCGCCGCCCACCCGCTGCAGCTCGCGCTCCTGTATGACCCGCAGGAGCTTGACCTGCATGGACTGGGGCATTTCACCTATTTCATCAAGGAAGATGGTTCCCTTGTGCGCCGCGAGAAAGCGGCCTTCCCGCCTTTTGTCCGCGCCGGTAAAGGCCCCTTTTTCATGTCCGAAAAGCTCCGATTCCAGCAGGGTTTCCGACAGGGCCGCGCAGTTGACGGCGACAAAAGGTTCTTTTCCCCGTTTGCTGTTCGCGTGGATCATCTTCGCCACAACCTCCTTGCCCGTGCCGGATTCGCCCGTGATCAGCACCGTAGCTTCAGAAGGCGCTATGGTCTTGAGCATGTCGAAGAGCTGCCGCATGGGCCTGCTCTGTCCGATGACGGCGTCGATGGAAGGGGAGAGGGCATCGCGCAAAAGGCGGTTTTCATCCCGCAGGGCGGCGTGATCAAGCGCCCGCTCTACGGCCAGCTTCAGTTCGTCAAAATCCAGAGGTTTGGTCAGATAGTCGTAGGCCCCCGCCTTGAGCGCCTCCACCGCGTTTTCCACGGCGGAGTAGGCGGTCATGATGATTATGGGAATGGCCGGATTATAGGCCAGAATGCCGCGCGTCGCCTCAATGCCGCTCATTCCGGCCATGCGGACGTCCATGAGGATGAGATCAAAGGGCTGCTCCCGGCACAGGGCAATGGCGGATTCTCCGTTGTCCGCGCCGCTGACGCGGTAGCCCAACTTTTCCAGAAGGGTCATCAGCGTCTGCCGGTGGTTTTGATCGTCGTCCACCACAAGCAGTGTTATTGCTGTTGAAGGCATGGAATCTCCCGGGCTTTCACGGGCAGTGTCATGGTAAATGCGCTTCCGGTGCCAGGGCGGCTCTGAGCGGTTATCGAGCCTCCGTGGCTTTCGACAACCTGCTGCACTATGGCCAGCCCCAGTCCCGTGCCTGAGGCTTTTGTCGTAAAATACGGGGTAAATATGGATTCCAGCGCTTCTTCGGGGATGCCTTTTCCCGTATCGGAAATCACTACCCTGAAGCTGTCGCCCCCTGCCTGCAGCCGACAGGCGACGCGCAGCTCGCCCCCCGGCTCCATGGCCTGAACGGCGTTCAGGAACACATTGAGCAGGGCCTGGATAAAGCGTTCGGGATTGATGGAAACGCGGGGAATGGCGGGATCTTCCTCAAGCCGGACAACGATGTTCTTGGCCTTTATGTCCGCCTCGGCAAGCCGCAGGGCGCGGGCGACGGTTTCATGCACGTCCGTTTCCGACAGTTTAAGCGCGCCGGGCCGCGCAAATTCCAGCAGTTCCGTGACCACGCGGTTCAGGCGGTCTGTCTCCGCGACCATGGTTTTGGCGGCGTTTTCCTCCGACCCGCCGGGGGGAAAGGTTTTTGCCAGATAGGTGGCAAGCACCTTGATGGTGCTGAGGGGATTGCGGATTTCATGCGCCACCCCGGCGGCCAGATTGCCGAGAGAGGTTAGGTTTTCGTTACGGCGCGCCTGCTCGGAAGCGAAGGCCCGCGCGTCTTTGAGCAGGCGGCGGGAATGCCGGTAATTGTGCGCCCAAAAAAGGGAAACAAATCCGGCCAGAGCCAGAGCGGCGACCAGCGCGGCGGACAACAGCGTGTTTTTGAAATCATCCGCCAGCGCGTCCTCAAAGGGTTGTTGATCCAGGCCGACAAAAATTATCCTGTCCGGCGTTGTTCTGTCCGGCATCATGCGCGGGCCGCCGCGCATGCCCCGACGCCCCTCCCCCCGTGCGTGATGGGGGGGTGAAAAGGGCGAGAACAGGCGATAGACTTCAAATATTGTCTCGCCGTCGCGCGAGCGCAACCGCCATGCGATTGTTGACGTAACATCTTGTGACGGCAGCAAATCCTGGGCGATGCGCGCGCCGATTTGTTGCGGATCGCTGTGCGCCAGAATCTCGCCCCGCATGTCGGTGACGGCGAGGAAAACAACGCCGGGCCGTTTCGCGGTTTCTTCCACCAGGGGTTGCAGTTGCCTGTTTCCACCCGAATGCATGCCCATCCATGTTCTGGCGCCCGCCTCAAGCGCCCAGATGAGAGATTCGGCCCTGTCCGTCAGGTTTTGCGTCATGTATTCTTTTTCGCGCCGCACGTTGCCGGCGGCCATTATGGTGATGGCGATGCCGAAAATGGCCGCGATGCCGATGAACAGCCAGGGGGAAAAACCGAAAAATCTGCGCGATGCCGGCGACAGCCTGGAAAAATCTTTGAGCATGTGTTATCCTTGGACGGATTGCGTTACATGCAGAATAGGTATTTTTTCCTCACTCTGTCAAGAGAATGAGTAATTTTTGGACAACAACAAGGGGCAAGGTGGTCTGTTTAAAAATATAATCAAGTTATTTAACGTGTTATATGGATCAGGAAATTGGCATAGGGCTTGCTTTATCCAAGGCATGACATAAACATTCAACCATGGGGATACCATCATGAAGAAGTCAAAATTGTTGTTATCGTTTCTGGCCCTGGCAATCCTGTCGGGCGTTTCCGGCGCGGCCAATGCCGGTTCGCATGGATACCGCGGCATGAACATGCCTCCGGAGCAGTACGCGGCCATGCAGGAGGCCTATGCCGAAGCGGGCAGAACCATCCAGCCTCTGGAGCAGCAACTTTACGCCAGGCAGGCGGAACTGGACGCCCTGTATTACAAAGATATCCCGCAAAGCGATCCCAAGTCGCAGGCGTTGATAAAAGAAATCGGGGAGCTTGAAGCAAAGTTGTACGCCGCCCGCAGTGAAATGCGCGCGAAGCTGGGCGACAAGGGTTTTGCCCCCGGCCGCGGCGCATGGCATGGCGGCTATGGCCGGGGCATGCACGGACCGCGCGGCAACTGCTGCTGGTAATCCCGGTTCTGAATCAAAAAATTGAAAGCGGAGATTGCGGTCGGCTCGCCGTTGACCGCAATCTCCGCGAGAGCCGGCTTTCACCGGTCAAAGAAAAGCCTTTTTGCCAATATGTTATCCGGAAAATACTATGCTCAGGTTTTTTTCTTCATCATTTCCATAATCTGTGGCATGTCCTTGTCTCCGCGTCCGGACAGGTTGACCACGATAACGGCGTTTTTGGGCATGCCGGGAGCTGTCTTAACGGCATAGGCGAGGGCATGGGCAGACTCAAGAGCCGGAATAATGCCTTCCAGGCGGCTCAAAGTGAAGAGGGCGTCCAAGGCTTCCAGGTCTGAAACCGGCGCATACCCGGCCCGGCCCGCGTCCCGCAACATGGCGTGTTCAGGCCCGACGCCGGGATAGTCCAGACCGGCGGAGATGGAGTGCACAGGGGCCACTTCGCCGTTTTCATCTTTGAGAACGTAAGAGTGATAGCCATGGACAACGCCATGGCTGCCGTAGGAGAGGGTGGCGGCGTGGTCGCCCAGTTTGGAGCCGCGTCCTCCAGGCTCTACGCCGACCATCTTGACCTGGACGTCATTGATAAAGGGGTGGAACATGCCTATGGCGTTGGAGCCGCCGCCCACAGCGGCGATAAGCATGTCCGGCAGGCGTCCTTCAAGCGCCAGACACTGGGTCCTGATTTCTTTGCCCACGACCGACTGAAAATTGCGGACCATCAAGGGGTAAGGATGGGGTCCGACAGCCGAGCCGATAAGGTAGAAGACGGCCGGATTCCGCATGAGGAATTCGATGGCCTCGTCCACAGCCTCTTTCAGACCGCCGTTTTCCCGGGTAACCGTAACGACTTCGGCACCCATCATCTGCATGCGCAGAACATTAGGCTGCTGGCGTTTGACGTCTATTTCGCCCATGAAGACTTTACAGGTCATGCCCATAAGGGCCGCCGCGGCGGCAGAGGCGACGCCGTGCTGGCCTGCTCCGGTTTCGGCAATAATTTCTTTTTTCCCCATGCGTTTGGCAAGAAGTATCTGGCCCAGGCAGTTGTTCAGTTTGTGAGCGCCCAAGTGGTTCAGGTCTTCGCGTTTGAGATAGATTTTGGCTCCTCCCAGTTTTCTGGTCAGGTTCTCGGCCAGAAAAAGGGGGGTGGGCCGGCAGGTGTAGGTGGACAGGTAGCGGTCGAGTTCTTCTTGAAAGGAGGGATCCTTTCTGCACAATGCGTACATATCGGCAATTTCCCGCATGACGGGCAAGAGAGGGTCCGGCACGTAGCAACCGCCGTGAGGGCCGAAAAAACCTTGCTGGTCGGGATCTTGGCCGGGCACGAAGGGGGCGCCGGTTTCGGTGGCGGTGTGAGCGGTCATTTTTTCTCCGTTGAGTTTGCGGACGGATTTTTCCGGCCCTGGCTTACGAACCCGCCAGGAAGGCGGGCAGGGGAAAGGCCGGAGTTTTGGCACCCGGTGATTTTTTCATGATGCCTCCTTGCGGTGACACAAGACGTTTTTTTGGAAAACAGGCCGATTTTTCGGTCTTCAGATTGATTGACGACAACTTTCGAATATGCTCCCGTCAAAGCCGGGAGTCAAGCGGAAAATTCCTGAATCAGCGGCAGTGGAAACCTTGGCGCAAGGGCGGCGCGCCGTCAGTTGTCCTTGTCATCAAGGGGCACAACACGCACGTCGCCCTTGGCGTCGTTTGCTTTTTTGCGGAAACTCTGCCGCCTGTCCTCGCCGTCCAGAAGCCCGGCCAGCCATTCCGCTGCGTGCAGAACCGGGCGTTTTTCGTCACGCATGGCGATAAGGCAGCGGGCAATGCCGATTTTGCAGGAAGGGCAGCCCACCAGCACTTCACACGTTGTATTATCCGCAAGCGCATTGCGGAGATGTTCAATCTTGCGCGAGCGCAAAATATTGAAAATCTGCGGCGAAGTCATCGCTCCCATGCCGGATTCGCCGCAGCATCCCTCACTCGGTTCGACGTTGACGCCGGAGAAATCCGCAAGCGCCTTTGCCGTCTGGGCGCGGCTTTTGACCTTGTGCACATTCGCCCATTCGCAATGGCAGGCCGTGTGGTAAATGACGGACGCGCCGGGGGGCGGCGTCTTGCGGATATCATCCTTGCGCAAAAGCGGCAGTGCCAGTTGCGTCACGTCCTGCTGGAGCAGATTGGGAAATTGTTCATGGAGGGCAAGCCGCGTCAGGCTGTCGCGGCATGTGCCGCAGGCCGAGACCAGATAGCGGCAGTCAAAGCCCTGCTTTTCCAGATTGCGCAGCATGGCGGACAGGTACTGGCGGTTTTGGGCCAGATTGTCCTCAAAGAGCGTGCCAAGGCCGGCGGCCAGCAACGGATACCCGCAGCAAAGGTGGCGCGGCGGCACAGCCACGGCAAAACCGGCTTTGAGCAGCAGCATGATGGCGGAAACAGCAATGCGGTCGTAAAAGAGCGCCCCGCCGCAGCCGGGGAAATAGAGCGCGCAGACCATGCCGGGCGTCGGTTCCGCGGGCGCGAACACTGATCCTCTGTGCAGCTTGAGCGATTCGTACAGATTTGTGTAGCCCATCTTGGGGCCGCGCCCGGAAAACAGCGGGCTTGCCATGCGTTTTTTCCATAATTCCGGAACGAAGCCGAGCAGCCTGTTCTGGAATTTTTGTCCGACAGAGGCCAGTTTGGCCATTTTGGGCGCGCGGACGGAAAGATCGCGGGCGATGAAGGCAAGGGAGCGCGTTTTGAGGGGGTGGCCCCCCGCGCCTTCGTGATCCAGCAGGTTGCGCAGTGAGAGCGCCACTTCGCCCGAAGGTATGTCAATGGGGCAGTTGGCCGTGCAGCGGCCGCAGGTTGTGCAGTGCTCCACCTGGTCGCGCAGCCGTTTGAGCAGGGTTTCGTCGATGCGCCCCATGTTGGTCTGGGAATAGTAGACGGCTTCCAGCAGCATGCCCAGCACCATGTTTCTGTTGCGCGGGTGGTAGTGCATGGAGCGTTCCGGGTAACTCATGGGGCACGCTTGCTTGCATTTTCCGCAGCGTGTGCATATCTGCACGGAAGTGAGCAGGGTGATGAGGTTTTCCTTGTCCGGCAGTCCGCTTTCGCGGATGTCGCGAATAAGCCTGTTGAAGGAAAAAGTGAAGGGCCGCACCGGCAGTTCATGGTACACCAGCTTTGCCGGGTTCATCACATCACGCGGGTCAACGCGCTCCTTGAAGGCGCGCAGGGCGTCCATTTTTTCCTTGCTCAAAAAGGCTATCTTGGTGATGCCGATGCCGTGCTCCCCGGAAACCTCCCCGCCCATTTCCTGGCTTCGGGCCATAACGCGAAAAGCTGTTTTTTCAGCTTCTTCCAGCATTACCGGGTCATTGGAGTTGACGGGGATGTTTACATGCCAGTTGCCGTCGCCCGCGTGCATGTGGCTTGCCACGACAACGCGGCCTGCCTTCATGGCCACGGTGATGGCGGCTATTTTTTTGACCAGGTGCGCGTGCTTTTCCGCAAGGGAGGCAAGAAAGCCTTCGGCCCGCGTGAGCAGTTCCGCGTCGGAAAGACTGTCCGACGGCACATCGCCGGACGCGGCCTTGGAAGCCAGTGAAAATTCGCGGTTAAAATCCTTGTCGTCCATGGGGAAGCCGGGCAGTCTTCCCACTTCCTGCAAGGCGCGTCTGTACGCCTGGGCAGTGCATTCCAGGTTGAGCTGCTCCAGAAAAAGGGCGAAGTCCGGGATGCGGCTTGTGGGGATGACCACGTCCTCATTGAGCTTGAAGCCTGAAGTGCGCCTGGCTATGACGGAGAGCTTGTGGCGGTCTTCCCAGAAGCGCTCGGCCTCTTTCTCGTCCGCGGCGACAAGGATGTCCACATTTTCCTGCGTCTCCACCAGAGCGACAATATCGTTGACGCATTTGTCCAGCAGAAAGGGGTCGTCACCGTCCAGTTGCAGGATGATGACCGAAATGGGCAGGCCGTCATACTTTGTGGATTTGCGTTGGTATTCAATAGCCTGGACATATTTTGCGCCAAATTCCTCAAGAGCGGAGAGGCGGGCGTAGTCGCCCTCCCGGCGTATGCGGTCACGCAGGGCGACAAGTTCATTCACCACATCGGCCGCCGGACGCATGGAGCGGCCAAAAAATTCCAGGACCATAACCCGCGAGTGGAGCGGTTTTTTATGGATAATGAAGGCGGCCTCGGTGATGATGCCGTCCACGCCTTCTTTCTGCATTCCCGGCAGACCGCCAAGGGTCTTGTTGGTAACGTCCTTGCCCAGACCGGGAAGGCGGATTTCGCCGCCGCGCATCTGCACCACATTGCGCACGCCGCCGCTCACGTCCTTGACCGGAAAGCTCGCTGTTTCGTCCGGCATGATTTTGTGGCGGGGGTGATTTTCCCGCTCCACAGTGATGATTTCGCCGGTAGGCGTCACCATCCGCCACCAGAGCAGATTGTCCAGCGTCGTGCCGTACTCGAAGGCGCTCGGGCCGCCCGCGTTTTCGGAAATATTGCCGCCGATGGTCGAGGCGTGCTTTGAGGCCGGATCAACGGAAAAGAGAGAGCCCGCCCTGTTGACGGCGTTGATGACATCCTGGGTGATGGCCCCGGCCTGGCAGGTGACGGTCATCGCCTCAAGGTCAACAGGGCCGATATGCGTCAGGCGCGTCAGGCTGACGATCACCGTGCGCTTGCGCGCCGGAACCGCACCGCCTGTCAGCCCGGAACCGCCGCCGCGCGGGATCAGGGCGAATTTGAGGTCGTTCGCCAGCTTGACTATTTCGGCCACCTGCTCTGTCGTGTCCGGCTCCACAACCAGGAGCGGAAGTTCCATGCGCAAGTCTGTCGCGTCGGTGGCGGTTTCAATCAGCGACGCGGGCTGCGTCAGGACGCATTCTTCCGGCAGAAGGCGCCTCAGGGCGTCAATGAGTTTGGCGCGGAATTCTGTTTCCGCCTCATGGGCGGACCAGAACATGGTGATGCCCTCGCCCATGGCCGTGGCATAGTAGTGGGCAAGGGAAACGGACTCCCGCTCGAATCGCTCCTGCACGCTGCCGCGGACAATGTTGGCGTCAATAAAGGGATTGTAGGCCACGAGAAAAAGTTCTTCAGCAATGGCAATGGCCAAAAGGCGCACACTTTCCGGCCATTCCGCAAAATCATCTATGTTTATGCGCAATATGCGGTTTACGACATAGTTGGGAGCTATGGAAATATGCGGGCCTTTATGGGGCATGACAGAAACCTCACGGCGCTGGAAGTAAAAATGCGCGCTGTGCGCGCAAGATTTGAGGCATACTACTTTCAATATTGCCGGATGGCAAGCGCGGCATGCGCCGTGAACAGAACTTGCTGAAGGTAGCCTGATAAGGGAAAAGACAAGCCAAGGAACCGCTGAAGCCTGTCCAAACAGTGGGAACCACCTCTACGGCCGATGTTTACTGATTTCCGCAGAAATCAGCAATGCGGACTCGGGTGCGGCCCGGCGCCGGTCAGATAACGGCGCAGCATGTGCAGCACCTCGTTCAGGTCAATGGGCTTGCCCACGTGGTCGTTCATGCCCGCCTGCAGGCAACGCTCGATGTCTTCCTTGAACACGTTCGCCGTCATGGCCACGATGGGCACATGCGCGGCCAGAGGATGCTCCAGGGCGCGGATGCGCCGCGTGGCTTCGTAACCGTCCATCTCAGGCATCTGCACATCCATGAAAATCATGCTGTAGCGCTCCGGCCCGGCTGCGTACATCGCGACCGCCAGCGCGCCGTTTTCCGCGCAGTCGACGCCCAGACCCGTCGGCTCAAGCAGGCTGACGACAATTTCCCTGTTGATATCCACATCCTCGGCCAGCAGGATGCGAAACTCCCGAAAACAGTCCGCCTCCGCGCGTTCTTCCTTGATGCCGCCCCTTCCCAGGCAACTGCCGATACAGTCGGCCAGATCGGACGGGAAAAGGGGTTTGGACAAAAATTTGCCGACCCCGGCCTGTTTCGCGTCGTCTTCAATTCGGCCCCATTCCGCCGCAGAAATCATGATGACCACGGATTTGTCCGCGCCGTAGTCCCTGATCCGGCGCGACAGTTCCATGCCGTCTATGCCGGGCATTTTCCAGTCCACAAAATACAGGTCATAAGGGCCGTTGCTCTCGATCATCCGCAAGGCTTCAGCGCCGCCCGGCGCGGTGTCGCAGGCGAAGCCGAGATGTTCGGCCAGGTGCGTGAAATACATCAGGAGTTCCGGATCGTCGTCGACGGCGAGGACGCGCAGCGTATCCCAGTTCACGCCTTCCAGCAGGGGGTGTTGTTCCTCTTTCCCTTTGGCCAGCCGCGCGGTAAAGATGAAGGTCGAGCCTTTGCCGGCCTCCGATTCCACGCGGATATGCCCGTCCATCATTTCGACGATGCGCCTGGAGATGGCCAGACCCAGGCCGGTGCCGCCGAACTTGCGTGAAGTGCCGCTTTCCGCCTGCTCAAAAGATCGGAAGATGCGCGACTGCTGCTCGTTGCTGATGCCTATGCCCGTGTCCGCGACCTGCACAAGCAGCGTGCAGTGTGCGCCGGCGTCCTGCTCCAGTTCAACGTTTACGCGTATGGTTCCCGACTCCGGGGTAAATTTTACGGCATTGGAGAGCAGATTGGTGATGACCTGCGCGAGCCGCTGGTCGTCGCCGATCAGAATGCGCGGTATATTCCTGTCGATGTTGACGAAAAGCTTCTGCTGTTTCTCGGCTACCTTGAAGTTGACCACATCGGTCACTCTGCGGAGCATATGTTCGACATTGAACTCTTCGGGCGAAAGGACGAACTTGTTGGCCTCAATTTTGGACATGTCCAGAATGTCGTTGATGATCCCCAGCAAATGCCGGGAAGCCTCCTCTATCCTGTCCAGGCAGTACGCCTTGCGCTCCGCGGAGGGCGACTCCTTGGCAAGGGCCGTCATGCCGATGACGGCATTCAGGGGGGTGCGTATCTCGTGGCTCATGTTCGAGAGAAAGTCGGATTTCGCCGTGCTGGCGCGCTCGGCCATTTCACGCGCCCTCTCGATGACGGTCACATCGTGCAGGTGGACCAGGATGCCTTTGTTGGCTCCGCTTTCGTCGCTCATGGGCGTAAAGACCGCGGTATACTTGTGCCCGTCCGCCTGCGCGCCTATTTCCACGGTCCGTTCGGCGGGGGAGTTCACGCGCACCGCATCGCGCATTGTCTCGAAAAAGGCGTCGGTAATTTCCTCCCCGGCGAAACGCCCGAAGACCTCCTGAAAGGTGCGGCCGACGAGATGCCTGGTGTCCGGGTTGCCTATTTTTCCCAGAAAGATCCTGGTGCAGTAGACAAACCTGAGGTTTTTGTCCAACAACAGGATAATATCGGAGCTGTTTTCCAGCACCAGACGCATGTAGCGTTCGCGTTCGCGCTGTGCGAGGGATTTGGCCGCTTCCCGGTTGGCCTTGGCTATACCGACGGTGCGCTCGTGTTCTATGGCCCGGTGCAGCCGGTTCACTTCACGTGCGTTTTTTTTCTCGTTTTTCTCAAATTCTTCAATGCGCCGGCGCTGTGCTTCAACAAGCCAGCGCAATTCCTGCAACTCGTCGCGCGTCTCCACGTTTTCCGCATCGCAAACCGCCGTGTTGCCCTCTTCAAGCGGGCCGCGCGCGCAGTCGTTTTCCGTGCCGCGACCCGGCGTGTTGCCCCCTTCCATAACCGCTTCAGAACAGGCAGGCTGAGAAGGTAAAATTGTGGTGCCGGTTGTGCCGGACTCCGTTACGGTCCCGCACCGGGCAGATTTCACCGCCGGACAGGGCGAAGACAAAGGGCTTCCTGCCGCCCAGCGTTTCGGAGACAAAGCGTATTTCTTCGTCCTGTTCGGGCGTCATCATAATGTAGCGCGTGACGCAGGGGAGCATGAGCAGGCAGGTTTTCCCCTCCACTTTCTGAATTTGGGTCATTGCCTCGCCGGCGCTTTCCATAATGCCGTCCTTGTCCATTTCACCGCAGAAGAAAAACGCCCCCTCCGGCACCTCGCCTCCGCACACGGCCCAGTTCTCCGGGGTCAGGGCGTAAACGGCCAGGGCCACGGGTTTCGAGCCGTCCCCGTAGTCCACCATCAACGGCAAGGTGGTGTTGTCCTGCCCGATGCGCATGACGATGCCCGCATCTTCAAAATACGACAACAGCGGTATATCATTGACTTTTTTTAGAATACAGCCGTCCGATTCCGTAATAAGTGCGCCGCGGTCGCTGATGTTTCTGTCGGGTATGGAGGCCACGATGAATTCCGGCTCAAGCGGTCCGTAAAGCAGCAGCACGACGGCGGACTTTTCATGGAAGCTGCCGTCCCCGATGATGCCGGCGCCGGCATAGGACATGTCCATGCCGCTGGCCACGCTGCCCCATACGGGGATGCCGCTGCATGCGGCGTCCAGATATTTGAGGACGTCGGCGCTGCTTATGTCGTTAAGAAAGGGGAAAAAGCTGATGATGAACGCCGGGTCGCCGGGCAGCTGCGCGCGCGCCGCGCCGTAGGCGGCAGCCATGGCTTCCCGGGCGTTGCCGGCCGTCAGCGGTTCGGTGACGGCGGTTCGGAAAACAACATCGTCCCCGCTCAACACGGCGAGATTGAGCATGAAGTCGCCGTGCCCGGCAGCGGTCGCTCCGGCCATGGTCGTCATGCCGATCACATCAAAGGGCAGACGGGCGCGCAACCCGTCGACAACGCCGGAGTCGAGAAACTCCCGGTGACAGAACAGTATCCCCACGGACTCGGAAGACAGGCCGGCGATGTCAACCTGACGCAGTATCTCGTCAACGGCGCTCTCGACATCGTCGACTTCTTCGGTATATGCTGTGAACATCTTCACCACGGCTGTACTCCTTTCTGCTGTGCGGTTCGGCCGGCAAAACCGCCGCGCTTCGGCAGAGCTTATTATTCGGTTTTCGCATGATCGTTTTCGTTTTCCGGGCGTGAAAGAAATTATACCGCCGTCCGTTCTTTTGTCAAGAAATAACAGCCATAATGGCATGCGCCCGTGTCGGGCGCGCCCGACCTTGACGCATGGGACAAAGTGCTTAATTACTGAGTTTGCGCTTGTGCTTGCGGAGAATCCAATGAGAATGTTAATACATCATTTACAACCAGTTACTGATGTTTTTGATTTTGTGCACCATGTTTTTGAACATCCTGTGACCCAACGTCGCATCGGCCTGATTATTTTATGGATTTACCTGATCGCCCTTGCGGGCATTGAGTTGAACCGCAACGGATTGCTCCCCCCCCGGCTTGCGGCCATAACGCCGCTGGGGCATTTTAACGCCATTCACCTGGCCTTCACGTTAATTCTCGCTCTGGAAGTTATGGGGCTTATTCTGACAATTTCCCGCTCCGTCGGCCGCTCCGTCGGCAAACAGCTTGAAATACTTGCCCTGATTTTGTTGCGTAACGCCTTCAAGGAACTCGGCGCGCTGCCCGAACCGGTCAGCGTGGCCGGCAACTTTGATCCCGTATTGAATATTATTGTCTCCGGCGTCGGCGCGCTGTGCATTTTTGGCTGCCTTTGCGTGTTTAACCGTATTTTTCGCAGTCAGGGCTTTATTCAGACGCCGGATATACGCATGCGTTATGTGATGACGAAAAAACTGCTCGCGCTTTTTCTGTTTGTTATTTTTTGCTGTCTGGCCGCGCGCGACCTCTTTCTTTTTGTGGCGCGCGGCAGCGGGCAGGATTTTTTTGAAACTATTTACACAGTGCTCATTTTTGCCGATATCGCCCTTGTGCTCATTGCCCAGCGTTATATGCCCACCTTTCACGCCGTGTTCCGCAATTCGGGCTTTGTCATCGGCACTCTGCTCATGCGTTTGTCGCTTTCCGCCCTGCCGCCGCTGGACACCGCCATAAGCGTTGTCGCCGCGCTTTACATCCTGGCTCTGACGTGGGTAACGAACCATTTCATGCCCCCGCAACGCGAGGGGGGCGCAAAGCCATAATCCCCGCATTGCCGGAGTTTGCGCCATGACCATACTCTCAAGTCTCATCCCCATATTCGGCATTATCTTTGTCGGCGCCGTGATCCAGCGCGCCCGGCTGCTGCACGGGAACACAGCGCAGTGCCTCAACCAGTTTGTTTACTGGATAAGCTTGCCAGCCATGCTTTTTACCCAGATGGCGGGATGTGACTCCCGGAGCTTTTCCGGAGAAATTATCGCGGGCACGTTTGCCGGGCTGGCAGCGAGTTTTATTGCCGCTTACATCGCCGCCAGAGCGGGCATGCGCCGGGGCGGAAAGGAAAGCATTGTCCTGGGGCTGCTGGGCAGCTTTCCCAATTATGGCTATATGGGATTGTCGGTGATAATTCTGCTTCTGCCCGGCGACGAATTTGCCCTTGCGACGGCGATTGTTATTACTGTGATCGGCAACGCCACCTTCATTTTTGTCGATGTGCTGCTTGAATTGCTGCGTGAGGGCAAAGGCAGAACAGGCGCGGTCAGAGGGGTTTTTGCGGCCTCGGCCAAAAACCCCGTTCTTCTTTCCGCCCTGTGCGGCATCCTGATCAGCGTGTCCGGCATCCCGTTTCCCAAAACCTGCATGGCGGCACTGTCCATGCTTGCCGCGACGGCAGCCCCCTGCGCGCTCTTTTCCATAGGCATGTCGCTGCACATGCAGCTTGCTTCCGCAAGCGGCGGATATCTGGCCCGTCTCGCCAACCACCTGCCTGTTCATCTGGCTAAATTTGTCGCGCAGCCCCTGCTGACCTATGTGTGTCTGGCCGCGTTCGGCGTAAGCGGCATGGCGCTCAATGTGGGCGTTCTCGTGAGCGCCATGCCGGCCGGTGTTTCCTGCATTTTACTTTCTGAAAAATACAATGTGGCAGTTGAAGATACGCCGGTCATCATCTTCATGAGCACGGCGTTCAGCCTGTTCACCATTTCGCTGACAGCCCTGGCGCTGCACGCCGTGAACGGCTTTGGGGCTTGAAGGGATGCTCAGGCGTTGGCGGCTTTGAGTATATGTTCCACTTCGGAAAGGGTGGGGGTTTCGCCGTCCTTGATGCCGCAAAGCCCGCGCACGGCCAGCATGAGCAAGTCAAACTGCATGGACATTTCAGTGGAGCCGTTGTGGATAATGCAGTTGTTGCCCTGCACGGCAAGGCGGTAGGCGTGGCGGCTGTGTTCCTGCCCGTCGGAGCGCACTATATAGTACACCTGCTCATTGTTGTCGGTAACGTACAGTTTCTGCCGGGTAAACATGCCATATTTTTCATCAAACCAGGAACATTCTGAAAAAAGTCGTCCGCAGAACTGCAGATCGCTGCCGTTGTCATGTTTGAGACAGATCTGTTCCATAGTGCTTTGGGTGTTCATTCCTTCCTCCGCCTGAGCATGGCTAACCCTGCTTATCCATTGTGAAAAAATGACTGTGTCACGGTGATGGAAATTAGCATCCTCGCTTTGTCTTGTCAAGAATCGCAGTGAAAAAACAGCAAGATCGCATAAAAAATTTTTTATTTATTTATATAATATATTGAAAAAAATATTTAAAAAAAATATACATCTTCTTGTTTCGCATTGCGGTTTTAAAGGTTTGCTTTAGAAGTTTTTCATGAAGATCCGTGTAACAGTGTTATTGATTGTGTAACAATTATGTTACAGAAAATGATGTTTTTTTGCCGCTTTATCGGGCGGCGTCATCGGAAGTATTCAAAAAAAATAAAATATTCAAGTAGATAGTATTGACAAAAGAAAAAAAACACCTCTGGCACTGTTCTTGTATAGACAGCGTAATCGCTTCTTACTTACCGGAGGAAATATGCCAAATAACGCTGGTGCTCTCGCAGGTGTGCGCGTTCTGGATCTGACCCGCGTTCTCGCAGGGCCTTTTTGCAGCATGATGCTTGCCGACATGGGCGCGGAAGTCATCAAAATAGAAGAACCCAAAAAAGGCGACGACAGTCGCGCTTTCGCCCCGTTCAAAAATGGCGAGAGCTCCTATTACATGAATCTCAACAGGAATAAAAAAGGCTGTACCCTCAACCTCAAGGGCAGGGGAAAGGATATTTTTCTCGCCCTGGTGAAAAAATCCGATGTGGTGATCGAAAACTACCGCCCCGGCACTATGGAAAAGCTGGGTCTTGGCTACGAAGACCTGAAAAAAGTTAATCCGCGCATCGTCTATGGAGCGATTTCAGGTTTCGGGCATTTCGGCCCCTTCAGTCAGCGTCCCGGCTACGATATTATAGGCCAGGCCATGGGCGGGCTTATGAGCACCACAGGCTGGCCGGGCGGAGAACCCACCCGATCTGGCACCGCCATGAGCGATGTGCTGGCCGGTCTTTCCTCCGCCATCGGAATTCTGGCGGCTCTTCACAATTGTAAAACAACAGGCATCGGACAAAAAGTGGATGTGGCTCTTGTCGATTCCGTGGTCGCAAGCCTTGAAATCATAACCCAGATTTATCTGACGCAGGGCAAGATACCTCAGCGCATCGGCAACCGCTATGAATCCGTTTACCCTTACGACTCTTTCAAAACAAAAGACGCCAGCATGGTTATCGGGGCGGGCAACGACAAACTTTTTGAAATTTGCTGCAAGGTCATGGGAAAACCGGAACTTGTCAGGGAAGAGCGGTTTTCATCCAATCCCAACAGGGTTCTTCACCATGCCGAGTTGAAGCCCATTATTGAAGAATGGACCAACACGCAAAGCACTGACGAAGCAGTGGAGAAGCTTCTCGCGGCGGGTTGCCCGGCAGCGCCCATCAACACTATTGACAAGCTTGTTTCCTGCCCTCATATAGCGGGCGCCCGCGAAATGTTTGTCGAGGTGGATCACCCCGTTGCCGGCAGGATGAAAATAACCGGTTCCCACATCAAATTGTCCGAAACCCCGACCTCCATACGCAGCCCGGCCCCGCTACTGGGGCAGCACAGCGCTGAAGTATACAAGGAACTGCTGGGTATTGACGACAAAGAACTCGCCACGCTCAAGGCCGAAGGCGTCATCTGATGGAGACATTTATGAGCGGCAATCTTCCCAAAAAAGTGCAAATTACCGACATTACAGGCCGTGATGGTTTTCAGAACGTCAAGCAATGGATACCCACTGAAATAAAAACAGCCGTGCTTGATCAATTGGCCGCAGCCGGAATTCGCAAGATGGAATTTACTTCCTTTGTCAGCCCGAAGGCCATACCCCAGATGGCGGACGCCGCGATTGTCGCGGAACATATGCGGACAAAATACCCGGAGATGGAACTTGTGGCCCTCACCCCCAACTTGCGCGGAACGCAGAACGCGGTTGCCGCCGGGCTGAAAGAAGTGAGTTATGTGATTTCTGTCAGCGAGGCGCACAACAAGGCCAACATCAACCGCACCCACGAGGCTTCACTGGCGGATCTTGAAGCTATCGCCAAGGTCAGCCCGGAACTTTTCATCAACATTTCCCTGTCCACGGTTTTTGGATGCCCCTTTGTCGGGGAAACGCCCGCCAATCGCGTGCTTTGGCTGATCAGGGAATGTCTGCAGAGGGGCGCGGGCAGCGTGACGCTGTGCGACACCATCGGCGTTGCCAACCCTGTCCAGGTTCACGCCGTGGTCAGGGCCGTGCGCGAAAAATTTCCCGACCTGCGCATTGCCCTGCATCTGCACGACACGCACGGCATGGGGCTTGCCAATACCCTTGCCGCCCTTGAAGAAGGCGTGGATATCTTTGAAACCGCCGCCGCCGGCCTTGGGGGGTGCCCGTTCGCCCCGGGTGCCGCCGGCAATACTTCGACCGAGGACATGGTCAACATGCTGCACCGCATGGGCATTGCCACAGGCGTAAATCTGGAGCGGCTCCTGGGCGCGGTCGCCATTATCAGGGAAAAAATCGACGCCGCCATAACGGGGCGGCTTGCATCCGCAAGAACATACAGCGAGTTCAGCTTTTATTCTTGTAAAGCGTGAGCGCTCGGCGCCATGACACATCTCCGGTATTTTTAATATGTTACCCCTGAGGAGGATTTGTTATGAATTCCGGATACGGACAAGATCAAAAAGGGGGATGTTGTGGATATCGACTTTACCAACGGCGTCATCCGTAATGAAACCAGCGGAGAAAAATACTTGTGCAGCACGTTGCCGCCGCATATTCTGGAGTTGGTGCAGGCCGGCGGCCTTATCGGCTATTTGAAAAAGAAGAGGAAAAAGTAGTGCGCGCCGCGCGTTGAATTTTTCCGTCGGCTTTGACGACAAAAAGTTCGCCACGCCCACCGGAGGCGTCGTGGGCTGATATGTAACGGAAGCGCTGATTAATTCGAGATCCCTGAGAGTTATAATTATCCGGCGGCGTATTTGGCGAGTTGATCAGTCCTTCCGTAACGTCACCTATGAAACTTTCAGCGATGTCATTAACCTTTTGCCCAAGGAGTTCTGTCATGCGTTTACGCCTTCTTGCTCTCTGTTGCGCGCTTTGCGCCGGTCTTTTTCTGCTCCCGAATGCGGTTATAGCCAAGACGACGTTGAAGCTCGGACACACCGGCGCTCCCAACCATCATTACAACATGGCCTGCGAATCCTTTGCCAAGGCTGTTGCGGAGCGCTCCAAGGGAGAGATCGAAATCAAGATTTTCCCTTCCGACCAGCTCGGCAAACAGCGTCAGCTTGTTGAAGGCGCTCAGGTAGGCACTACCGACATGGTGCTGACTTCGGACTCGGTACTGTCCGCATTTGTGAAAAGTTTCGGTATCCTGAATCTTCCTTTTCTGTTTGACGATATCGAGCATGTTGCCGTCGCCATGGACGGCGCTGCCGGTGAGATGTTCACAGCCGATGCCGCCAAAGCGGAACTTGTCATTCTCGGCTACTGGGAAAACGGTTTCCGTCATGTCAGCAATTCCAGGCGTCCCATCAACGCGCTTGAAGACCTCAAAGGGTTGAAGCTGCGTACGCCGGAAGCTCCGGTTACCATTGAGAGCTTCAAAGCGCTCGGCGCGTCGCCTACCCCCATGAGTTTCGGCGAAATTTATTCCGCCTTGCAACTGGGCACGGTGGACGGGCAGGAAAACCCCATTGCCCACCTGCTTACCCAGAAATGGTATGAAGTGCAGAAGTTTTTTTCCCTGACCTCTCACCAGCATAATGTCGAGCCTCTGGTCATGAGCAAGATGGTGTTTGAAGGTTTGAAGCCGGAATATCAGAAGATTCTTCTTGAAGTCGGTCGCGAGCACGCAAAAGTTTCCCGCAAAATGGTTATTGATGATGAAGCCGGCCAGTTAAAAAAACTGGAAGCGTTGATTGCTACCAACAAGGTTGCCGACATACAGCCCTTCAGGGACGCCGTGAAGCCCGTGTACGAACAGTACCGCAAGGACTTCAGCGCGTACATTGATAAAGTGCGGTCCGCCGCGAAGAAGTAAGATCGTTTCCTCCGCCGGAGGGAGCATCTCCGGCGGAGGAGGAAAAGGAGTATCCATGAAATTGCTGGAAGTCTTCAACACAAAAATGAACACAATAATGTGCGGAGTAATGTTTGTTACCTTTACTCTTATGGTGATTATAACTTTTTTTCAGGTGATTTTTCGTTATCTTCTTGAATATCCCCTGGCATGGTCTGAGGAGGTCGCCCGTTATCTCTTTGTGTGGGCCACGTATACGGGAGCAAGCATTGCCTTTTATGAAGGCAAGCACATCAATGTTACCCTTTTCACAGATACTTTCAAAAATGCGCGTGTACGAGCCGGCATGTCGCTGGTGGCTGATGCCGCCAGTTTATGGTTCCTGATCCTCTTCGCCTATAAAGGCTTTCTTTTGAGCAACAGGATACTGAATCTGGGACAAATTTCCTCTTCCCTGCCCTGGCTGTATGTCGGCGTTGTCTATGTGGCGATCCCCATCGGGTGCCTGTTTATGGCTCTGAATGTGCTTGCCCACGCGGTGCGCCATTTTCACTCTCTGACCACGGGCGAGGGGATTCAGACCGCAAACCCGGACGAAATATAGGAGCAAGGACATGGGAACAACGCTTTTTGTCGCCTTTTTTCTTTTAATCATTATCGGTGTGCCCATTGCCATTGCTCTTGGCCTGTCCTCCGTGATCGCCCTGCTATTGAACAGCAACGCCAACACCATGGTCATGATTCAAAAGGCGTACAGCGGCCTTGACACGTTCACCCTGATGGCCATTCCCTTCTTTATCCTTGCCGGCAACGTGATGTCGCAGGGTGGAGTTTCCACGCGTCTTGTGGCGTTTGCCAATATTTTTTTCGGGCGGTTCACCGGGGGGCTTGCTCAAGTTTCCACAGCGGCATGCACCTTTTTCGGCGCAATTTCCGGTTCCGCGCCGGCGACTACGGCGGCCATCGGTTCCGTCATGGTTCCGCCCATGAAGAAAAAGGGCTACTCCACAGAATTCGCCGCTGCCTGCGTGGCATCCTCCGGGGTTATCGGCCTGCTGATTCCGCCAAGCATCAATATGGTGCTGTACGGCGTCATCACCGGCGCTTCCATCGGCAAGATGTTCCTCGGCGGCATTATTCCCGGGCTCATTATGAGCGCGGCGCTTATGATTGTGAATTACGTTGTCGCCAAAAAGCACGGCTTTGTGGGTGAAACGCCCCCGACATCCAAGGAGGCCTGGAAGGCCACGCGCGAGTCCTTTTTTGCCATGCTCATGCCCGTCATCATCCTTGGAGGCATTTACGGCGGCATTTTTACCCCGACGGAATCAGCGGTTGTGGCGGCGGCTTACGGCCTCTTTGTGGGCATATTCATTTATCGTGAACTGGATTTTAAAAAACTGTGCAATGTCATTCTCTCCACTGCCAAAAGCTCGGCCATCATCATGCTTCTGGTTTCTCTGGCCCACTGTTTCAGCTATATTCTCGCCAGTGAACAAATACCTCAGGCCATCACCAGGATAATGCTTGAAATCTCGCGCGACCCGCATGTTCTCCTGCTGCTTATCTGCGCCTCCCTGCTCGTCGTCGGCACTTTCCTCGACAACGCTGTGGCGGTTGTTCTTATGACCCCCATTCTGTTCCCGGTTACCGCAAGCGCCGGCATTGATCCGGTCTTTTTCGGCGTGCTGCTGGTGCTGACCCTGGCGATAGGGCAAATAACCCCGCCTGTCGGCTTGTGCCTCTTTGTCGCCTGCAACATCGCCAACATTACCATTGAAAAAATATCCATGGCCTGCATTCCGTATCTGTGCATAATGCTTGCGGTGATGCTCATCATTCTCTTTTTTCCGGAGCTTGTGCTCTTCATCCCTGATCGTGTACAGATAGCGCAATGACGCCTTCCATACATTGTTGACCGGCAGGTAGCGCCTATGCGCCCGGATATTGAGCCTTTTACCTTTGCCGTTATCGCCCCTTACGGCAATCTGGCCGGCCTCGCCAAAAAGGTGGCGGCGGATATGCCCTGCACCTTGGTAGTCCGCGATCAGGTTGCCCTTGAAGAAGCGGCTGACGCGGCTCAGGAACTTGTCGCCTCCCACGTCCCCGACGTCATTCTGAGCCGGGGGGGGACAGCCGCGTACATACGCAAGCGTGTGGAAACGCCGGTTGTCGGTATTTCAACCACTGCCCTTGATCTTCTGCGAACGCTTTTTCCTTTTGCCGGACAAATACGGCACGTCGCTTTTTTCAATTACCTTGAGCCGATGATCGGGGTTGACCTTGTCGGCCAAACTCTGGGGATCACCATTGACGAATATTTTTTTTACGGTCAGGACGACCTTTTTGCCTGCATGCTGCGGGCAAAAATGCAGGGCGCGGAACTCGGCATCGGCGGTGTCCTCACAGCCAGAATGCACGAAATCTGCGGGGTGCGGGGCATAGTTCTGGAAGCGGGGGAGGACGCTGTCGCCAGAGCCTTGCGCGAAGCCATTTCCATAGCGGAAGTGAATCGCGTGGCCCAGCAGCGTCAGGCCAGACTGTACACCATACTTGACACCATTGCCGAAGGCATGCTGGTTACGGATGAAACCAACACCATCACTCTCATCAATACAATGGCGGAACGTCTGCTGGGGGTTTCGGCGGAGCAGGCCCTTGGGCGGAAGGGTCAGGATGTCATCCCCAATACCCGGACGTTGCGCGTGCTGCAAAGCGGCATTGCGGAAATAAACGAGATTCAGGATGCCGGCAAATTCACCATTGTGACCAGCCGTGTGCCCATTATTGCGGAAAATCGGCCTGTGGGCGTGGTCTGCACTTTTTCTGAAGCCGGCAATATCCGTATCGCCGAGCGCCGCCTGCGCGGGCGCCGGCAAAACAGCGGGTTTTGCGCCCATTACCGCCTCTCGGATATACTGACGCGGGATCCGGCCATGGAACGCCTGAAAAATCTCGCGCAACTCTATGCCGATACTGACGCGAACATCGTCTTGCAAGGGGAATCCGGTTCCGGTAAGGAGCTTTTTGCCCAGGGCATCCACCTTGCGGGCAGGCGCGGCAAGGGGCCGTTTGTAGCGGTCAATTGCGCCGCCATTCCCGAAACGCTATTGGAAAGCGAACTTTTCGGCCACGAGGAAGGCGCGTTCACCGGGGCGCGGCGTCAGGGCAAAGCCGGTTTTTTTGAACTGGCCCACAACGGAACCCTTTTTCTCGACGAAGTGAGCGAACTGCCGAGGAGCCTGCAATCCAGACTGCTGCGCGTGCTGCAGGAACGGGAAATCATCCGCGTGGGAGGCGTTCAGGTTATCCCCGTGGACATACGCATCATTTGCGCCACCAACCTTGAGCTTTCGGAGCAGATTGCCGACGGGCTTTTCCGTGAAGACCTCTATTACCGCCTGAACGTGCTGTCGCTCACAATCCCGCCGCTTCGGGACAGGCCGCAGGACATTCCTCTTCTTGCCCGTGCCTTTCTGCATCCTGCTTTTTCCGGGTCAAAGGGAGAAGAAGCCGCTCTTGCGGAATTGACGCCAAGGCTTCTGTCCCACGCCTGGCCGGGCAATGTGCGGGAATTGGCCAATGTGATGGAGAGATTGGTCATCGCCGTTTCTGTTATGCCCGATCGTCCCTGGATTGAACTGCTGGACGAAGTTTGGGCGGCAGGGCGTTCCAGGCCGACAGTGAAGACAACAGGAAACGTGGAGTCCTCTCTCACCGTTCCCCTTGCCGGTTCTTTGAAAGAAATGACGCAAAGGCTGGAACGCGAAGCCATACGGACTTTGCTTGCCGACAGCGGCAATGACCAGGCGGGCGTTGCGAAGACCCTTGGCATAAGCCGCATGAGCCTGTGGAGAAAGCTCCGGCAGGACAGGGAAGAATAGCAAAGGCAAATTTGTTACGCGGAATTGCATCTTCCGGAATTGCGGACGAAATTATCTTCTTTTGGCAATGCGCGTGCCCCCGTTGGACTGACAGGTGGGCATCACCTCGACGCAGCTTATGTTGACATGCGGGGGCACAGTCGCCACATAGTACAGAATATCGGCCACATCATCCGGAGCAAGGGGATCAACTTCCCGATAAAGAGCGGCCGCTTTTTCGGCGTCGCCCTTAAAGCGAACCGTTGAGAATTCCGAGTTCAGCATGCCGGGTTCAATATTGGTGACCCGCACGCCGGTTCCGTGCAGATCACAGCGGAGATTTTTGGAAAACATCTTCACGAAAGCCTTGGTGGCCCCGTAAATATTCCCGCCCGGATAGGCATAGTTGCCGGAAATGGATCCCACATTGATAATATGCCCCTTCCCGCGCGCGACCATTTCGCCCAGCACGGCGTGCGTACAATAATAAAGGCCGTTGATATTTGTGGCGACCATGGTGTCCCAATCTTCCAGTGAAGCCTCCCAGGCAGGCTCTCGGCCAAGAGCGAGGCCTGCGCAGTTGATCAGCGCGTCAAGCGGCGTAAATGCCGGCGGCAACGAGGCGAAAGCCGAAACAACAGCCTTGTTGTCGCGCACGTCAAGGGGGAGCGGCAGAAACCGGTCTCCCAGATTCCGCTTCAGGGCATGCAGGCGTTCTTCCCGTCGCCCTGTTCCGACGACCTGCCAGCCTTCTTTGATAAAACGAGCAGCGGCGGCCTTTCCAATGCCGGATGTGGCGCCGGTTATGCAAACAGCAGACATGCGTTCTCCTTATTTTTCAAGTTGGAAAAAGTTGTGGGCATCCGGACCATTTTCCCCCGCAGGGTGCAGCGCGTCCTGGCCGAGTTGCAGGGAAACGCGCACTTTCCGGAAATAGGGAGATTCCATAAAGGCGTTGACGCGCTCCAGAATTTCCCCTGACTGGAGTTGCAGTTCCTGGGCGAGCATGGCGTCTTCAGCGCCCACAAGCAGGGTATCGCGCCTGCTTCCCAGCGGCAGGGCGAACGGGGCGAGTTCCGGGCCAAGAACCATGTTCCAGTTATGCCATAATTGCAAGAGGCGATCTCTTTCCGGCCCGCCCCCAAGGGCGCGGAGCACATCAACCAGAACGTCGGCGGCGCTTACCGGACCGGAATCGCGGTCTCCATTCCTCTTGCGGAATCTGCGGCGTGGCGCTGTCGGTTTTGTTACAGGCAAGATTGACTCCGGGGCATGTGGCTGGTAGCTTTAAGAGATTGCAATTTACGCGATACACAAGGAGATGACAATGGTAAAATCGCTTGAACGTGACTTGCCGCACAAAGTGGCCGACATTGGCCTCGCCGGTTTCGGCGGCAAGGAAATGCAGCTTGCCGAAAAAGAAATGCCCGGCCTTATGGAATGCATGAAAAAATACGGTCCGCAAAAGCCGCTTGCGGGATTGCGCGTTACAGGTTCGCTGCACATGACCATACAGACGGCCATGCTGATCAAAACCCTGCACGCTCTGGGCGCGGATATCCGCTGGGCGTCGTGCAACATCTTTTCCACCCAGGATCACGCCGCCGCCGCCGTTGCGGAGCAGGGGCTGGCCAGGGTGTTCGCCTGGAAGGGGGAAAGCCTTGAAGACTACTGGTGGTGCACGGAAATGGCCCTCACCTGGCCGGACGGCGCAGGCCCCGACCTTATAGTGGACGATGGCGGCGACGCCACTTTGATGGTGCACAAGGGCGTTGAGGTGGAGAACAATCCGGCCCTGCTGCAGGAAAAGCACGACAACAAGGAGTTGCGGTCCATCATGGACCGCCTGGTCCTGCGCCACGCGGAAAATCCCTCCCGCTGGCGCGACGCTGCCGCAAGGATCAAGGGCGTTTCCGAGGAAACGACAACAGGGGTACACCGCCTGTACCAACTGGAAGCGGAAGGGCGGCTGCTTTTTCCGGCCATCAACGTCAATGACGCGGTCACAAAATCGAAATTCGACAATCTTTACGGATGCCGTGAATCTCTGGCCGACGGCATCAAACGCGCCACGGACGTCATGGTGGCGGGCAAGTGTGTGCTCATTGCCGGTTACGGCGACGTGGGCAAGGGCTGCGCTCAGTCCATGCGCGGGTTCGGCGCGCGGGTGCTGATTACGGAGATAGACCCGATCTGCGCTTTGCAGGCGGCCATGGAAGGCTATGAAGTCACCACGGTGGAGGACGCCCTTGCCGAGGCCGATATTTTCGTGACCTGCACCGGAAATCTCAACGTCATAACCGGCGCGCACATGGAAGGCATGAAGGACGAGGCCATTGTCTGCAATATCGGCCACTTTGACAACGAGATCGACATGGCCTATCTGGAGCGCGCACCCGGCGTGAGCAAAATCAACATCAAGCCCCAGGTGGACAAGTGGACGTTGCGCTCCGGGCGTTCCATTCTCATTCTGGCCGAAGGGCGGCTGGTCAATCTGGGTTGCGCCACAGGCCACCCCAGCTTTGTCATGTCCAACAGCTTCACCAACCAGACTCTTGCCCAGATACGTCTGGCCGCGGACAACACGCTGGAAAAAAAGGTCTATACCCTGCCCAAGGAACTGGACGAGGAAGTGGCCCGACTGCACCTGCCCCGGCTTGGCGCGAAGCTGACCACGTTGACCAGGGAACAGGCGGACTACATCGGCGTGAAAGTGGGCGGGCCGTACAAGGCGGAGTATTATCGTTATTAGGCGATGATGAAAAAAGTTGTTATCCATACGGACGGCGCGTGCCTGGGCAATCCCGGCCCCGGCGGATGGGCCGCTGTATTGCGTCTTGAAGACACGGAGCACCGCAGAGAGATGGCGGGCGGATTTGCCGCGACAACCAATAACCGGATGGAACTCGTTGCCGTGCTTGAAGCTTTGTCCGCGTTGACAGAGTCGTGCGCGGTAAACCTGTATACGGACTCGCAATATGTCCGCAATGCGGTTGAAAAGGGCTGGCTTGTCGCATGGCAGGCTAAAAACTGGGTCAAATCCGACAAAAAACCGGTCAGGAACGTGGACTTGTGGCAGCAACTGACGCCGCTGCTGGCGCGGCACAAGGTGCGTTTTCACTGGCTGCGCGGACACAGCGGCCATGCGGAAAACGAGCGTTGCGACGCGCTGGCCGGGAAGTATGCCGCGAGGGCGGACTTGCCGCCCGATCCGGGTTTTGTCCCCGCGCCCCTTGCGCCGGGCCGGGCATGACGCAATTGGCCGAACTCTGGCAGGGTCTTGGCTGGCCTCTGACTCGTCTGGTTCTTGGTATGGCCGTCGGTCTGCTGGCCGCCAATGTGCTGGAAGCCCTGCGCTGGACGCGGCCGTTGGCCGCGCTTGCCGCGCCCCTGGCCCGTGCGGCGCATCTGCGTGAGGAGGTCGGGGCCGCCTTTGCCCTGGCTTTTGTTTCCCCGGCTGCGGCCAACGGGCTGCTGGCCGAAAGCCGCGAAGCGGGGCGCCTGTCCGGCAGGGAATTGATGCTGGCCAACCTGTTCAACAGCCTGCCCGCCTATCTTGTGCACACTCCGGCGATTTTTCTGCTCATCTGGCCCGCCATCGGAGCGCCCGCTCTGCTCTATGTAGCGCTGACCCTGCTGGCCGCGGTCGGGCGCACGGGGTTCACCGTGCTGCTGGCGCGTTGTCTGCTCGACAAGCCGCAAACGGGGCAAAACAGGGCGGCGGAGATGCCGGACAGGGGTTTTGACCGGCAAGCGGCCTTGGGCGCGGCGTGGCGGCGTTTTTTGCGCCGCTTGCCGAAACTTGTCTGTTTTACCGTGCCTGTATACGTTCTCATGTACGTCCTGCAACGCTGCGGGGCGTTCCAGGCGGCGGAGGTGTGGCTGTCGGCGCACATGGAATGGCTTGCTTTTTTGAAGCCGCAGGCTATGGGCATTATTGCCCTGCATCTGGCGGCGGAGTTCGGCGCGGCTCTGGGGGCGGCGGGCGGCGCGTTGCATGTTGGGGCGCTGACGGCGCGCGATGTGGTGCTGGCGCTGCTGGTGGGCAATATTCTTTCCACGCCCATGCGCGCCCTGCGCCATCAGTTGCCCGCCTATTCGGGGTTTTTTCGCCCTGGGCAGGCCCTGCGGCTAGTTTTGGCCAATCAGGTCTTGCGGGCCGTGAGCATGGCGCTGGTGACGGCGCTGTATTATTATTGCGGGTGAATGCGCGGGAGGGGGCATGCCGGAAACAACAGTGAAAACGGAATATGAGGGCGCCTATGTGACCGTGCGCTTGCAGCCGGAGGACGCGGTGCTGTTATTGCCGCGTCCCAAAACTTCGCGCCAACTGCTGGCGGCGCTGAACTTGCAGGAGGAATGCGCCCTTGTGGCGCGCAATGGCGAATTGCTGACGCCGGACAGGCGGATATGGCCTGACGACGAACTGCTGGTGCGTAAGGTCGGATCCACCGGATAGAGGGCGCGTTGCCGCCCGGGCCGGCGGTCCGGTCATGGCCGCCATGCATCTTTCGGTTGTGTCCGTGCTGGAAATCCGCTGTTCCTTATGGCGTTTTTCGCGTCTTGCCACCGTCGTCGCCTGATGGTACATACAATCAATGCTGAACACTGATTTTTCCCAGGCGCTCCACACGCTGTCAATAGCCGCCGTTCCCGCTCTTCTGGGCATCATCCTGCACGAAGTGGCCCACGGCTATGTGGCCTGGCGGCGCGGCGACCCCACGGCCGCCGCCCTTGGCCGCCTGTCGCTCAATCCCCTGCCGCACATTGACCCGATGGGGCTTCTGGTGTTCGGGCTGACAAGCCTGTCCGGCTCTTTCGTCTTCGGCTGGGCAAAGCCTGTTCCGGTAAATCCGCGCTATTTCCGCAATCCCATGAAGGACATGATGCTCGTGGCCCTTGCCGGGCCGGTGACGAATTTTTTGCTGGGGCTGGCCTTTGGCGTGATTCTGCGCCTGACCCTGGAATTTCTGCCCTACGAGCAATGGCGGGACAGCGTCGAGTATACGTTCGCCCTGTCTTCACTGCAGGCGGGCGTTGTGATAAATTTCGGTCTGGGCTGGCTGAACATGCTGCCCATACCGCCGCTGGACGGCAGCAAGGTGTTGTCCTGGTTTCTGCCGGGCGAGGCGGGGCGGCAATTTATGCGCCTTGAGCGTTACGGCTTTGTTATTCTTTTGTTGTTGCTGTTTTCCGGTTTGCTGGGCAAGGTTCTCGGCCCGCTGGTTTTCGGCAGCGTTCGGGGATATTATTCCTTGCTTGGACTGTAGCATTCAGCCGGGCTGAAACCCTGCGGGGCGTATTCATGAGTGAAGAAAAGAGGGCGGCTTCGGGCATGCGCCCCACCGGGCCATTGCACCTGGGGCACTACTTCGGAGTGCTGAAAAACTGGGTCGAGTTGCAGAAAAGCGCGAAAGCCTACTTTTTTGTTGCGGACTGGCACGCGTTGACCAGCGATTTTGCGGATACTTCGCGCATAGGCCACAACATTCAGGAGATGATCAAGGATTGGGTGGCCGCCGGCATTGATCCGGAGCAGTGCGTTGTTTTCCGCCAGTCCTCAATAAAGGAAACAGCGGAGCTTTCTCTGCTGCTGTCCATGATAACGCCGGTTTCCTGGCTTGAACGCAACCCGACATACAAGGAACAGCAACAGCAGATCAGCGGCAAAGACCTGGGCAACGCCGGTTTTCTCTGCTATCCGGTGCTGATGGCCGCCGATATTCTCATGTACCGGCCTTACGGGGTGCCGGTGGGGGAAGACCAGCTCCCGCATATGGAGCTGACCCGCGAAATCGCGCGACGCTTCAACAGCTATTACGGCAACATCTTCCCCGAGCCGCAGGCCCTGCTCACCCCGGCGGCCAGGTGTCCGGGGCTTGACGGGCGCAAGATGTCCAAAAGCTATAATAACGGCATTTTTCTTTCGGACAGCTTTGAAGACATCAGGGAGAAAGTGCGCGGCATGTTCACGGACAAGGCGCGTCTGCGCAAAACTGACCCCGGCAATCCCGACGTGTGCAATCTTTTTCCCTATCACGTGCTGCTTTCAACAGCACAGGAGCAAGCCGACATCCGCTCCGGCTGCGTATGCGCGGGTCTTGGCTGCGTGGACTGCAAAAAAATATTTCTGAAAAATCTGGAAGTGTTTCTGGGGCCGCTGCACGAACGCCGTGAGCGCTTCACGGCAAAGCCGGGAATGGCGGAGGATGTTCTTGCGGTCGGCAACGAGCAAGCGCGCGCCGCCGCTTTCGCCACCATGGACATCGTGCGGCAAAAGATGGGACTTTGATCCGTTGAAGTTTGTCGGCGTTGATTACGGGCTGGCCCGCGTGGGACTGGCCGTGTCCGATCCGGAAGAACGCATTGCCTTTCCGCTGGCGACGTTGCGTTTGCGGGATTTCACCGGTCGTAAAGCCCTGCTGGCGGCCCTTGCCGACAAAATCACGGCCCAGGGGGCCGGCGGCGTTGTCATGGGTTTGCCCGTGCTGCCCGACGGCGGGGAAAGCCTGACCACGCGGCAGGTGCGCAACGTGACGGAGCGCCTCAAGCGCCGCGTCGCCCTGCCCGTGTTCTTCATGTCCGAATTGCTGAGTTCGGAAGAGGCCCGGGCCGATCTGAAAGAAGCCGGTCTGGCTCCGCGCAGGTGCAAGGCCGTGCTTGATCAGCAGGCCGCCGTCCGCATTCTGGCCTCGTTTCTGGCTTTGCCGTCCGAACATCGGGTGTCGGCATGAAAATCGCGCGCATTGCGTTGGCCCTGGGCCTGATCATCGTGTTGCCGGCTGGTCTGTGGCTGTGGCGCGAGGCGCGGGCCTTTTTGAACACTCCACCGGCAACGCCCGGTGTTGAAGTGCACTTTGACGTTCCTCCCGGCGCGCGTTTTGCCGAAATTGCCGCGGAACTGGTCAGAAAGGGCCTTGTGACCGACGCCCGTAAATTTGGTCTGCTGGCGCGCTGCACGCAACAGGACAATCGCCTGCAGGCCGGGCGCTTTGCCCTGAACACCGGCTGGCTGCCGGAAAAGGTGCTGGATGAACTGGTCAACGGCAAGCCTGTGCTGCACCGCGTCACAGTGCCGGAAGGTCTGACGTGGTGGCAGACCGGGCGTTTGCTGGAGGCCGCCGGTTTTGTGCGTTTTGAGAATTTCCGTGATGTGATTGCGGACAGGGATTTTCTGCGCCGGTACGGTATTCCCTTTGCCACGGCGGAAGGTTTTCTGATGCCGGACACCTACCTGCTCAAAAAGCCGGACGATCCGGACAATGCCGACGGCGTCCGCAACGCTGCCCAGGCCTGCGCGGTGGTCGGGCGGCTTGTGGACAATTTTTGGCGCAAGGCCGCCTCCGTCTGGCCAAACGCCGTAAAGCCCGACGCGGAAACGCTCATGCGGTGGGTTATTCTGGCTTCAATAGTGGAAAAGGAAACCGCGATTGAGGCCGAGCGGGCGCGCGTGGCCGGCGTGTACCGCAACAGGCTTGAAAAACGGATGCTCCTGCAGGCCGATCCCACTGTTATTTATGGTCTTGGGGCGGCCTTTGGCGGCAATTTGCAGCGCAGACACCTGGACGACGCGGCCAACCCCTACAACACCTACCAGCGCCCCGGACTGCCGCCGGGGCCGATCTGCTCTTTCGGCGCGGCCGCGCTGTCGGCGGCGGTGCGCCCGGAAGAACACGATTTTTTGTATTTTGTCGCTGTGAAGGACGGCGGGGCGCACGAGTTCACCACCAATCTTGCGGATCACAACCGCGCCGTGCGGCGCTATCTGCAAAACCGCCGCTCCGCGCGGTAGGGCGAAGCGGCGTGATGCGGGGCGGCGTTACTGTTGCGCCGCGACAACGTCCAGAAAGATAAGCGGCTTTTTGCCCGTGTTTTTGAGGGCGTGGGACTCGCCCTTTCTGGCGATGGTGATATCGCCGGCTTTGACGCGCGTTTCCTTGCCCGTCGAGTCGGTGAAGACGCCCTTGCCCTTGACAATGATATAGGCGTCTTCATTATTTTCATGCTTGTGCATGCCGATGGACGCGCCGGGCTGCAGCGTCATCCAGCCGATTTCCTTGATGGCGTCTTCCTTTGTGGTGTCGTTGCGGGTAAAGGAAAACTTGCCGTACAGCGTTCCTTCTCCGCCTCCGACTTTTTCGCGATCCCATGTTTTCAGTTCTTTTTTCGGGTAAAGCTGTTGAGCAAAAACAGGGCTTGCGATAAAAAGGGAACACAGGACAAAGGCGATGAGTGTTCTGGGCATGGGATACTCCTTGGTTGCGGTTGGGGTGTTTATCCATTGTCGAAACACCAGATATGTGCCTGAAAGGCGTTACGGCGTCAATGAGGTGAAGAGTATGAATTATTTGATTGTAGAGGATTTTTCAGGCCAGCCCGTGCCTTTTGTTTTTCCGCGCCGCGTGGACCACAGCGATATGCGCGAACAACTGCCCTACGGGCAGATACTCGCCGGCGGAACAGTGGCATTGCACGCTTCGGGCTTTGTCTGCTCCGGGGGCAACGCGGAACTGGGCGTGAAGGCCCGCCCGAAGGAAGACGCCGATATTATCGCCAACGCCCTGCGCGTGCGCTGAACATGTCCGCTCAGGAAAAAGCGGTCCAACCATGACAATGCCGGGGCTTGTTGTCGGCGGGACGGCCAGCCATGTGGGTAAAACGCTGACCACCCTGGCCCTGCTGTGCGCCCTGAAGGCCAGGGGCCTTGTCGTGCGGGCGGCCAAAATCGGTCCGGATTTCATCGACACAAGCTACCATGCCGCAATCACCGGCGCTCCGGTGGCGAATCTGGACGCCTGGATGTCCGAACCACATGGTGAAACGTCCGGCCTTGACCGTCTTGTCAATCGCATGCGTCACTCTTGCCCTGATCTGCCTCGTCCCGACCTGTTGGTCATTGAAGGGGCAATGGGCTTGTACGACGGCGGCGCGCGGGGGGCCGCGAGCACGGCCCTGACGGCCGCCATGCTTGACCTGCCCATATTGCTGCTGCTTGACGTCGGGGGCATGGGGCAGTCCGTGGCCGCGCTGGCCGAGGGGTTTTTGCGGCATCGACCGCATTGGGCGCATTGGGCGGTCAACGGCGCGCCGGAATTCGCCGGCATTGTCTGCACGCGCGTTGGCGGAGAGAAACACAAGGATCTGCTGCGCGACGCTCTGGCCATGGTGGAAGAAGCGCCCCTGATCGGGCTTTTGCCGCGTGAGGGCGCGCCGAATTTGCCTTCCCGGCATCTCGGCCTTGTGGACGCCTCGGAAGCTCTGCCCAATATTGATCAGCGTGAGCTTGGAAACTGGATGGAAGAGAACTGCCTCCTGGACGCGCTGCTTGACAGGATTGGCGCGCCGCTCGGCAGGGTTGGCGCGCCGGAAATTCCGGCAGCGCGGCGGTATTTTTTCCCGCCCGCAAAGCCGGGCCAAAAGGGGCCTCTCGTGGGCATTGCCCAAGACGCGGCCTTCAGCTTTTGTTATGCGGATTTGCCCGCGCTGCTTCAGGAGATGGGGGCGCGTACAGTGTTTTTTTCACCCCTTGGGGATGCCGCGCCGCCGGAGTGCGACGGTTTGTACTTCCCCGGCGGGTATCCTGAACTGCACGCGCGCGCCCTTTCCGACAATGCTTCCATGCCGGCTGCTTTGCGGCGGCTGGCAACGCGCGGGCTGCCCATGTACGGCGAGTGCGGCGGGTATATGTATCTGATGCGTAGCCTGCGCCATGAGGGTATGGAATACGCCATGAGCGGTATTCTGCCCGTGCGCTGCGTTATGCAAAAACGCAGAACCGCATTGGGCTATCGTGCAACGCGCGCCTTGCCCGGCTGGCTGGGCGACGGTAAAAAAACGTATTGGTCGCGCGGGCATGAGTTTCATTACGGGCGATTGGACGATGTCGCGCCCGGTGACGGGCAGGAATCCTTGCCTGTCTGGGAGATGTGGGACAGCGGCGGCGCGTCGCTTGGCGCGGAAGGCTGCCGCAGGGGCAGCGTGGCCGGTTCGTGGGTGCATTTGTACCCGGAAGGCTCCAGGAGCTTCTGGAAAGCCTGGCTGCACCTTTGTCGGAATTTTATGTCCGGGAGAACGCATGCCGACAGTGACTCTTGATCCGGCCGCTACGCCGCGGGAAATTGAGGCCCGTTCCTTTGCGATAATTGATGCGGAAATCCCCGAGCCGCGCCCTTTTTCCGGGGCGCTGTGGCAGGTTGCCCGGCGTTGCGTGCACACCCTGGGCGATACGGACATTATTGCGGATTTGCGCTTGAGCCGGCAAGGGCTTGAAGCCGGCGTGGCCGCGCTTTTGCGGGGGTGCGTTGTGTATACGGACACGCGCATGGCGGCCGCCGGCCTGCCGATGCGGCGCATGAAGCCCCTCGGCGTCACCGTGACGCCGCTGATGGCCCTGCCCGGTCTTGAGCGCGCGGCCCGCCTCGGCAACAGCACGCTCGCCCGCGCCGCTGTGGAGAGTGTGGTCGCGCGTCAGTCAGGAGGTCTGGCAAGCGCTGTCATTGCCATCGGCAACGCGCCCACAGCCCTGCTGGCCCTGCTGGAAGCCCTTGAAGGCGGAGCATTGCCGCCGGCCCTGATTGTGGGGATGCCGGTAGGGTTTGTGAATGCCGCCCAGTCCAAGGAATTGCTCAACCGGAGTCCCTGGCCGCATTTCACGCTGCTGGGGCGCAAGGGCGGGTCGGCCGTGGCGGCGGCCTGCGTGAACGCTCTGGCCGAATTGGCCCTTGGTTTACGCAACTAGAGCGGTTTAACTTTTATTTTATATATCCAGCGTATTCAAACCAGCCTTGGGCATCGGTTGCGGTGACCATGCCCAAAGCTGTTCCCGTGGAGCAGAACAGCTCTTCGCTTGTTCG
>JAISZT010000076.1 GCA_031284485.1 Desulfovibrio sp. | reverse complement strand
TCACTTGGGGAGGTTCACACGTCGAACCAAGGTTGTCTCACGGAAAGAATTCATGGTTGACCTTACATTACGTATTTGGCATGCCGTCACCACTACTGACTTGTTTTTTTCACTCCGAGAAACTGCATTATATATATTTAAGTAAACACTCTCAAAGAGCTATTGCCTGACCAAAATAGAGGACGCCTCCACCCATCTGCTCGGCGTCATCAACGATATTCTGGATATGTCCAAGATCGAGGCGAACAAGTTTGAGCTTTCGCCTGTGGACTTCAACTTTGAAAAGATGCTCCGGCGGGTCGTCAATGTCATCAATTTCCGCGTGGAGCAAAAACAGCAGAAACTGATCGTGAGCATCGACGAGGCGATTCCCCGCACTCTCACCGGAGACGACCAACGGCTGGCGCAGGTGATTGCCAACCTCCCGAGCAACGCGGTCAAGTTCACGCCGGAATTGGGCACCGTCCGCCTGGATACGCGTTTTGTGGACGAGGAAAACGGCCTCTGCACCATCCGTGTCGCGGTGAGCGACACGGGCATCGGCATCAGCGAGGAACAGCAGGCATCCCTGTTCTACCCCTTCCAGCAGGCGGAAAGCGGCACTTCGCACAAGTTCGGAGGAACCGGGCTGGGCCTTGCCATCTCCCGGCGCATCGTGGAAATGATGGGCGGAACGATCTGGGTGCAATCCGCGCCCGGCGAAGGTTCCACCTTTGCCTTCACCATTCGGGCCAAACGGAGCACGGAGGGAAAACGCGGCTTTTTGAATCCGGGCGTGAACCGGGAGAATATCCGCCTGCTCGCGGTGGATGACGCGGCGGATATCCGGGAATTTTTTGCGGAACTCTCGCGGCGGTTCCGCATCACGTGCGATGTCGCCCCGGACGGAGAACGGGCCCTCGCGCTCATTGCCGAGAACGGCCCGTACGACATGTACTTCGTGGACTGGAATCTGCCCGGCATGGACGGCCTGGAACTGACGCGCAAAATCGCGGGGGCGGCGCGGGAAAGTCCGCTGTGATCATGATTTCCGCGATGGAATGGAGCGCGATTCAGGACGACGCCAAGGCTGTGGGCGTGGACACCTTCCTGGCCAAGCCCCTTTTCCCTTCCTCCATAGCCGACCTCATCAACGAGGCCCTGGGCAGCGATTCCCCGCCGGAGACGGACGAGACGCAGTCGGACACAGCCGGTATTTTTGACGGCCAATGTCTTCCGGGAAGATATCGAAAAATGCCTGGAGGTCGGCATGAACGCCCACGTGGGTAAACCGCTGAACCTGGACGAGGTGATGGCGACGCTACGGCGCTATCTGACGGATCCCCAAGATTTCAACTTTCACCATAGAGGTTCGTCTTAAAACCCCCACGCCGGTAAGCGCCTTCAATCCTGTTTTTTACGCCGCAGGCGATAATAGTGTATTCCGTAGCCCGCGACACCCCCAAGCACTATGATCCCCGCGATGGCCCAGGGGTTGGCCTTGTCCAGAGGTGCGGCGTCCAGGGCGGCTTCCGCCTGCGCAGTCGGCGGCGCACCGGCGATGGCCGCTTCCTCCCGCATCTTTTCTCTTTTATCCAGACCGTCAAAAATCAGAAGACATGAGGAACAGGCGAGCAGATAGGCGGCAAAAGTTTTCAGCGGTGTGGGTTTTTTGAAAAAAAAGCCCAGACGGGGAAAAAACAGGCCTGCAAAACCCAGCACCAGAAACAACAGCCAGAATACAGCCACAATGCTTTTCACGGCGTTTCTCCTCAATTTGTACCCGCAACAAGTGTACCTACTCCATGAGGATTTGCAAGACTCCTCTTCCCTTTTTGCTTCCAACCCTGTACTGTGCTGTTTATTGCCTGAACTACAGAATGGAGAAAACCATGTCCACTGCTCTGGAAATGCAACGCACATTCGCAATAGTCGGCACCGGCGGCTGCGGCAAAACATCGCTGGCCGAAATGCTGCTTTTCAACGCCGGGGTTCTTACCCGCATGGGGGCTGTTGAAGAAGGCACCACCAGCCTTGATTATGAACCTGAGGAAGTGCGCCGCCGCGGTTCCGTGCAGCCGGCCTGCGCGACCTATCTCTGGAACAAAAATCGCCATTTTTTGCTGGATATCCCCGGTGACGGCAACTTTACCGGCGATATGGCCTGGCTGCTCAAGGGCGTGGACGGCGTGCTCTTTGTTCTGGATGCTGTTGACGGCGTGCGGCCTTTGTCAAAAAAATTCTGGAGCATGCTGCGCGCGGAAAATCTGCCGGCCATAATCGTGATCAATAAATTGGATCGTGACCGGGCGGACTTTCAAATGGCCTACGATAGTCTGGCCGTTCTTGGCGTGAAACCTGTCGTGCTGAACATGCCCATCCGCAAAAACGATACCTTGGTGGGCGATGTGGATGTGCTGGCCAATGAGGCGCGCATGTTCACAGACGGCGGTGCCGCAAAGGCGGAAATTCCGGCGGATATGGCTGATGATGTGAGTCTTGTGCGTGATGTCGCGGTGGAAAACATCGCGGAAAGCGATGAAGTTTTAATGGAAAAATATCTGGAGGAAGGCAGCCTCAGCCCGGATGACTTGCGCGTCGGCCTGCGCTCCGGCGTGCTGCGCGGCGATCTGACGCCCGTTATTGTATGCTCCGCGTTGGAAAACAGGGGCGGCAAAGCTGTTCTGGACGCGGTGGAGTCTCTTCTGCCTTCTCCCCAGGACCGCCCCGCGTTCACGGACGCGTCCGGAAACGGGCGCTCCCCCGACCCGGACGGGCCGTTGGCCTGCGTTGTCTTTAAAACGCTGGCGGATCCTTTTGCCGGACAGCTTTCCCTTTTGCGTGTCCTTTCCGGCACAATCAACGGTGAAGCCTCGCTGAAGAACATGCGCACGGAGGACAATGAGCGCCTGGGCAATTTGCTGTATCTTGTGGGAAAAAATCAGACAGCCTGCAAGGAGCCCGTGGGGCCGGGGGCGATTGTCGCCGTGCCCAAGCTGAAAAACACCCGCAGCGGCGACACGCTTTGTGACGAGAAAGCGCCCTTTGTCCTGCCCATGCCGGAACTGCCGCCGCAGTTGATCACCTACGCTCTCGCCCCCAGGGAAAAGGGCGAAGAGGACAAGGTATACGCCGCCATACAGCGCCTGCTTGACGAGGACTGCACGCTCAAGCTCGCTCGCGACGAGGAAAGCGCGGACATACTGCTTTCGGGTATGGGGCAGTTGCACATTGAGCTTTCTGTGGAAAAGGCCAGACGCCGTTTCAAGATTGATATCGTGCTCAAAACGCCCAAGGTGCCCTACCGCGAAACCGTGCGCGGGAAATGCCAGGCGCAGGGCCGCCATAAAAAGCAGTCCGGCGGACGGGGCCAGTTTGGCGACTGCTGGATTGAGATGGAGGGGCAGCCGCGTGGTTCCGGGTATGTCTTTGAAGACGCCGTTGTGGGCGGGGTTATTCCCCGTCAGTATATCCCAGCCATTGACAAGGGTATCCAGGAGGCGGCGGCGCGCGGATTCCTGGCGGGCTGCCAGGTGGTGGATTTTCGCGTAAAAGTCTATGACGGCACCTACCACACGGTGGACTCCTCGGAAATGGCCTTCAAGATTGCCGGTTCGCTGGCCTTCAAAAAAGCCATGGAAAGTCTTAAACCCGTGCTTCTGGAGCCTGTTGTCCTGCTTGTCGTGTCTGTGCCGGACGACAGCATGGGCGATGTGATCGGCGATCTTTCCTCCCGGCGGGGCAAGGTGCTGGGCTCGGATTCCCAGGCCGGGATTACGGAGATCAGGGCCCATGTGCCCATGAGCGAGGTGTTGCGCTATGCGCCGGACTTGCGTTCCATGACCGGCGGGCAGGGATTCTTTACAATGGAATTTGCCCACTATGAGGAAGCGCCGCCGCCTGTTGTCGACAAGGTTATTGCGGAATATCAGAAGAACAAGGCGGGAGAGTAGGGGATTTTTCGCTGTCCAGTTGACGTGTGACGGTGGCAAGAAGAAGCTTTTTCGCCTGACCGGGCGAAGCGTACAGCGTGCCGCCGGCGGCGTTGATGTGCCCGCCGCCGTTCAGGCGCGCGGCGATCGCCTGCACGTTTGTGCTTCCGAACGAGCGCAGGCTGTATTTGCACATCCCCGGCTTGTCTTCTCGCAGCAGAGCGGCAATTCTGACGCCGCGCAGACGCCGCAACTGTTCCACAAAACCTTCCAGGTGTTCTATTGTCGTGCCACATTCGCGAAAATCCCGCAGATGCACATTGCAAAAAGCGATGGCGCCGTTGTGCAAAAGGCAGGCGCGGCGCATCAGCCGTGACCAGAGACGCATTTGCCCAAGCGTCCAGTTGGCTTCCAGGTTTTTGCGCAATTGCGGAATGTCGCAACCGCCCGAAGCGAGACAGGCAGCCAGGGAAAACACATGCTTGTCGGTATTGCCGTGGCTGAAGCCTCCCGTATCCGACACAAGCCCCACAGCGATGGCATCGGCCAATTCCCCCACAAGGGGCAGATCACAGGCAATGGCCACATAGGCCATAAGTTGGGCCGTGGCGGCGGCTTCTGGCTGTATCCAGTTGGCGGCGCCCAGTCCGTTACTGCCGATGTGGTGGTCAACATTGATGACGGTAAGGTCGGGCAGACGCCCGGCAAATTCGGCGTTCATTCGGCCAGTGTCGCTGCAGTCAACAATCAGCGCCGATTGCGGGATAAACGGGATATGTCGCAGGCTTGAATAGACCGCGCCGGGCAGGGAAACAAAAGAAAGGTAATCCGGTATTCCTGCCGCGTAAAGCGCGAACTGTTTGCCCAGAGCGCGTAAAATCAGTCCGCCTGCCGTCAGGGAAGCAACAGAATCGCCGTCGGCGTTGACATGACCTGAAATCAGAACACGGTCACTGCGCTTCAGCGCGTCGGCAATTTTTTGGGCCCCTTCCTGAAAGCGGGCCGGAATCAGGCCAAACCGCCGCATAACACGAGTCTACAGTGTGGCCGCTTCTTCAACGGTTTCAAAAGTTTCAATAATATCAGCAGGTTTGATATCGTTGAAGTTCTCAAGGCTGACGCCGCATTCATTGCCTTTAACAACTTCCCTGGCATCATCCTTAAAGCGTTTGAGGGAACCGATTTTGCCCGTGTAAATAACCACGCCTTCACGCAGCAGACGCACTCCGGCATTGCGTAAAATTTTGCCGTCCGACACATAGGAACCGGCGATAACGCCCGCCTTGGGAACGCTGAAAACTTTACGCACTTCAGCCTGCCCAAGATAGACTTCGCGTTGCACGGGCGCCAGCATGCCGGTCATGGCGTTTTTAATATCGTCCACAAGTTTGTAAATAATGTCGTAAAAACGTATGTCCACGTTTTCGCGTTCGGCAATATCCTTGGTCTTTGCCATCGGGCGCACATTGAAGCCTATAATGATGGCCTTGGATGCCGAAGCCAGAAGAATATCGGATTCGGTGATCGCACCGGCGCCGCCGTGCATGATGTTCAGGCGCACCTTGTCCGTGCTCTGTTTGTTCAGGGCTTCGGTGATCGCTTCCAGACTGCCCTGCACATCGGCCTTGATCACCAGATTCAGCGTTAATGCTTCCTGATCCGATGCCCTTTGCGAGAGGAATGTTTCCAGCGTGACCTTGGATTCGGCGGCCAGTTCCCGTTCACGCTGTTTCGAGGCGCGGGCGTCGGCTATACGCCGAACCAGTTTTTCGTCGGCCAGCACAAAGAATTCTTCCCCTGCCTCGGGCACGCCTTCAAAACCCTGAACCTCCACCGGATGGGAAGGCGTGCCCTCTTTGACTTTTTTGCCCTGGTCGTTCACCAGCGCGCGCACGCGTCCGGAAAAAGAGCCGCAGACAAAGTTGTCGCCCTGTTTGAGGGTTCCTTCCTGTATGAGGACTGTGGCGATGGGACCGCGCCCCTTGTCCAGTCGCGCTTCCACAATATGCCCGCGCGCGGGTTTGTCCGGATTTGCCTTGAGTTCCATGATTTCAGACTGTAAGGCGACCATCTCCAGCAAATCGTCCAGGCCCTGCCGGGTTTTGGCGGACACCTTGGCGACAATGGTGCTGCCGCCCCATTCTTCGGCCTGAAGTCCCAGGTCGGCCAGCTCGCGCAGCACGCGGTCGGGATCCGCGCCGGGTTTGTCCATTTTGTTCACAGCCACCATAATCGGCACATTGGCCGCGCGCGAGTGGTTAATGGCTTCCCGCGTCTGTTCCATGACGCCGTCGTCCGCCGCCACAACCAGGATAACAAGATCCGTGATTTGCGCGCCGCGCGCCCGCATGGCTGTGAAAGCCTCATGACCCGGCGTGTCCAGAAAGACAATTTCGCCGCGTTTTGTTTTCACATGGTAGGCGCCGATATGCTGTGTAATGCCGCCGGCTTCACCGCCGGTCACGTTGGATTTACGGATCGCGTCCAAAAGTGACGTTTTGCCGTGATCCACGTGCCCCATAATGGTCACCACAGGGGGGCGGGGTTTCATGCTTTCAGGCGCGTCTTCTTCTTGACGCGGTAGATAATCGTCTTCGGAGAAGCCGATTTTTTCCACTTCGTATTCAAACTCGGCCGCGACCAGACTGGCCGTGTCAATATCAAGAGACTGGTTGATAGTCGCCATCACGCCAAGGCCGAAGAGCACCTTGATGATTTCGTTGGCTTTGAGGCCCATCTGATGCGCCATGTCGGCCACGCGTATGGCCTCGGTAATGCGGATTTTTCGTTTTGCGGCCTTGAGAGGTTGCGTCTGTTGAATCGGCTGCGGCGCTTGCCGTCCGCCCTTGCGGCGTCCCTTGCCGCGGTTGAGGCGCGGAGAGTCGTTTTCATCCTGGCGGCGTCCGAATTCTCCCTGTTGAAAATCAACTGTGCGGCGTCCCTTGAGGCGTTTCTTTTTGCTTTGACCGTCACGGGTGGTATCCCCAGGGCCGGGGGCGGCCGGAGGTTGACCGAACCCGCCCGGACGCGTCCCGGCGGGAGCGTGTGCGCGCGGGGCGCGGTCATCGTCCGTCCGCGGTTGCTGATCCCGGAAACCGCCGCCTGCAGGCCTGGCGCCTGCCGGGCGCGCGCCGCTTCTGTCCTGAAAAGCAGGAGCAGGCCGTGAAATAACTTTAACGCGGGGAGTTTCCTGGCGGGGTCTGCGCTCGTTGCCGCCCGCCCCGCGAGCGTCGGATGTTTCCTGCTTGTCGGGTTCCGGCGTGCGAAGCGTCGGCGCGGAGGATCCTTCCGGCGTGGCTGAAGCGTCCGGTCGCGTCAGGCGTGAGGTTTTTGCGTTTTTTTCGGGTGATTCATCCTGTTTTTCAGTGGGTTGTGTGGCCGGTACAGCGTCGGTTGAAGAATCGGGCGTCTGCCCGCTTTTCTCGGCAGGTTTTTTTGTACCCGCTTTTTCATCGCCGGGGCGGCTGATTACCCGCGCCGGGGCAAGGGTTTTTGCGACCTTTGCCGATCGTGAGGAAGTGTTTTTTTTGTCCCGTTTTTTTGTCTCGCCGGCCGGTTTTTCTGCCGTTTCAGGCGGTGTGTCCGCCTTTGCCTCTTCAGTCGGGGACAGGGGAGTGTCCCCGGCCGTCGGTTCAATGTTTTTTGCGGCATCTTCAGGCTGTTGCGCGACCGTGGCCGCCGCGGGCTCTTTAATGCGGCGGCGGCGGACAATGATGTCGCGCTGCACCTCGGTACATTCAACGTCCTGCTGACTTTGACCGCTGAAATAATCGCGCACCCGCGCCGCTTCTTCAAGGGATATGGAGCCAACCGTGCTTTTTACCTGCAAACCAAGTTCGCGCAGGGCGCGCAACATGTCCTTGGGGGGTACGGCAAGATTGCCGACAAGATCTTTGATTTTGATTTTTTCTTCAGACATGTTCTTTCCCCTTGCGCCGTTTTCCGGGTCTGTATTTGGCAAATTTAAACGCGCATCCGGGATCGGAACACAGGTACCAGCCCCTGCCCGGTCTGTTTTTTTTGCTGTCAATAATCAAATTTTCTTGTAAAGCCAGCGTATAACGCGTTAATGTGCTTTTGGGAAAACGGCAGCGGCAGATCACGCACATTCGTTCCGGTGCGGTGCGTACAGTTGCTGTCATGTTGCCCGCCTTTGCGGCCGCCGCTTTTGTTTCCGACATTGTCAAACCTTGCCGTCCTCGTCAGGTTGTTCCGTTTTACCCGATGTCACGGCCGACGATTCCGGCGTGTTTTCAACCACAGGGGCCAGGAAGTGAATGGCTGAACGCAAATTGGCGATGCGCGAATTGCTGATGGTCAGTTTGTCGGCCAGTTCTTCGTCGCTCGCGTCACGCAGCATGTCCAGTGAGGAATACCCGGCCTCAAGCAACGCCTCAATAGAAACTTCCGCCACGCTCGCCACCTGTTCCAGGCCGTGACCGATAGCGTTTGCCTCGTTGTAGCGGGTTTCAGTGAAGATATCGACTTTCCAGCCCAGAAGACGCGCGGCCAGCTTGACGTTTTGTCCTTTGCGTCCGATGGCGTTTGTAAGTTGGTCATCGGGCACGATAACCTCCAACAGATTTTCTTCCTCATCCACTATGATGCGCAAAACCAGGGCCGGGGCGAGGGCGTTGCGGGCGTAGGTCGCTATGTCCGCGCTCCAGATAACGATGTCTATGCGCTCCCCGCGAAGCTCCTGAACAATGTTCTGGATACGCGAACCGCGAACGCCGACGCACGCGCCAACGGCGTCCACATCCCGCTCACGCGAGAGTACAGCGACTTTGGCGCGGGAACCGGGGTCGCGGGCTACCCCCATAATCTGCACGATGCCGTCGTCAACCTCCGGCACTTCACGGCGGAAGAGAGCGGCCATATAATCGCGGTGCGCGCGGGATATCACCACCTGCGGGCCGCGTCCTTCCTTGCGCACTTCAATGATGATGGCCTGCACGCGATCTCCGCGTTTGTAATGCTCACGCGGAATTTGTTCGTCGCGGGGCAAAATGGCTTCCGTGCGTCCGAGGTTGATAACCCATCCACCCCTGTCGCGGCGTTGCACGATGCCGGAAACGATTTCACCCATGCGGTCTTTATATTCCTCGTAAATAATTTCCTGTTCCGCGTCGCGCATACGCTGAATGATCACCTGTTTGGCGGACTGGGCGGCAATGCGTCCCAAATCCTCCACCTTGACGCGAAAGCCGACTTCGTCGTCGAGCAGCACGTTCGGGTCGTGCGTGCGCGCCTCTGTCAGGGGTATTTGCGTGTCGGCATTTTCAACCGCGCCGTCCGGCACGACGATTTTGAACTGGTAGACCTCAATGTCGCCGGTTTCGTCATTGTAGGTCACTTCCACATCCATATCGTCGTTGAAGCGGCGCAGCACCGAGATGCGCACCGCGTCTTCCAGTGTGTCAACGAGCATATCACGGTCAAGGCCCCTGTCTTTGCAGATCTGGTCAATGGCCTTTTTGAGTTCAAGATTCATGCGTGCCTCCGGCTGCCGCCGCCGGCGGCGTAAGAATCGCTGTTTTGTCAGTATGTTCAGGTCGTTTTTTGGGTGTTTTTCCAGGCTTTACCGGCATGCGAAAAATATGCGCGCGGTTTGCCCTGCGCACTGTTTTCCAGAGCAACCGTACGGGTGGAGAATTTTCCGGAATAACGTCGCCTGATTCGGAAATGGTGACCGGCGCGATGACAAAGGCCTCGTCTTCAACCTCAAGCAGTTTGCCGCGCCACAGTTTTCGTGCGGCAGGACTGTTTTCGCCGGTTTTCGCCGTCGGGGCCGGGTGCAGGCGCGCTTCCACAATATCCCCCAGATAGGGGCGCATCTGCGCCTGATTGAAAAAGAGGCGTGAAAGGCCCGGCGTGGAAACTTCAAGCATGTACGGTTCAGAAAGGCAGTATTCCACTTCAAGGGCAAGGCCCAGAGCGCGTGAAATTTTTTCACACATGTCCACAGATGGAGAAGAAGGGGCTTGCGCGGGCGGCAGATCTATAAAAAGCTGTATGGTCATGCGGTGCGCGCGGGTGATTTCCACACCCCAGACGACAAGCCTCAAAGCGTGCGCCAGTGGTTCGGCCAGACGGAGGATGAGTTCTTTAACAGCGTTTTCAGTCATACATCAGCACAAAAAAAAGGGGGCCTGCTCAAGGCCACCCCAGTTAGAGAGCATACGCCCCGCACAGGATGTTACGATTACAGGGATGTGCAATCGTACTGAACGTGGATTTATACCAGAGTCATCCGATTTCTGTCAAGCGCGTCCGCGATATTTGTCGCGAGCAAATGATATGACCGATGTAGGTAGCACATGAATTGACCGATGAGGAGTCTCAAAAAGGAGGCTCCGCATGCGACCAACGGCATCAATTCATGAGGTGACCGTCATGCGTTTTTGGGAAGCCAACCGCATTTTACGCGAGTCTTTTCTGGCCGCGCATAACGCCCGCTTCGCAAAGGCGGCGGAAGTCGAAGGCAGCGCGTTCACGCCTCTTTACGGTTTCGCCCTGGATGATGTGCTCTGCATTCAGGATGAGCGAGTGGTAAGTAATGACAACACGGTGAAATATAAGAACTCAACTTTGCAGATTACCTCCGGTAACAGCCGCTTGCACTATGTCAAGTGCAAGGTCAGAGTCCACGAATATCCTGACGGGAGGCTGGCGGTCTTCCATGGCCCTCGGAAATTTGAAACCCTGCTGCTGAAGGCAAAAACCAATAAAGAAGGGGAGTATTCGGATGCGTTTACCGCTTTTGTCCCAAGCTCGGAATGGGATGAAAACAAAGGGGAAGCCGAAACTTCCCCTTTCCCCGATCTCGGGAACCATCGCGGCGCTCAGGTCACTCGCCAGTGTTGCCCTATCCTCCGGACGGCAAAAAACATGTCGGCGAGGGGATAAACAACTTAACCCGTAAGAGAGCAGATCGGTCAATTCATGTGCTACATAACCCGGTCAACTTAATTTGCTATCGACACGTAAAAAATAAAAATCTGTAAATCCCAGCACAGCATGGGTTCTCACGAAACTTGTATCGTGTATCGTTATACGATATACTAACCGCATGATTACTGGCTTCCGACACAAAGGGCTTGAAGCCTTTTATAGGATCGGCATGACCAAGGACATTCAGGCCGCCCATATCGCTAAGCTGGGCCGTATCTTGGGAGCGCTTGATGTGGCGGCTGGACCGGAAGACCTGAACTTTCCTTCATTTCGACTGCATCCGCTGAAGGGTACTCTGAAAGGCTTTTGGTTAATTACGGTGAACGGCAACTGGCGGGTGATTTTTCGTTTTGCCGGGGGCGATGTTGAACTGGTCGATTATTTGGACTACCACTAAGGGGGACAGCAAATGATGAAGGATCCGCCTCATCCGGGTGAATTGCTGTATGAGGATGTGATTGTGGAGTTGGGCCTCTCCGTCAAGGAGACGGCCGAGCGTCTAGGCATGTCCAGAGTTGCCTTTTCCCGCGTTCTGAATGGCAAAGCCGGGATCAGTCCCGACCTGGCCATCAGACTTGAACGTGCTGGCGTTAGTACGGCTCGCGCATGGCTGGCCATGCAGACAAACTACGATTTGGCGCAAGCTATGAAGCACCCTCAACCTATAGTCCGCACTCTTTGCGTGACGGTTAACGCATGAGGAGCCGTTGAACTGTAATCTCCGCTACGCCCTGCCGTAATGTCGTATCCGGATACGCGCCCGCGCGGGCGGATTACGGCAATAACAAAGCGTAGCTGTTGATGTTGCGATGAAAATTTGTTATTAAGAAATTGAGCCGAATACGGTTATGGGATGGTTCTTTCCGGGAGAACGCCAGAATGCACCCTTCACAGATTTTACATGCGCGCAACGCGGAAATTCATGAAATTTTGGGACGTTACCCAATGCTCTCCAATCTTCGTGTATTTGGTTCAGTAGCGCGAGG